>CAXTBX010000005.1:0-85561 GCA_964242205.1 uncultured Chthoniobacterales bacterium | reverse complement strand
ATCCAACCGAGCGCCGAGGAGCAGCGCAGGAACCCCCGCTCCCGTAGCGCCAAGCTGCGGACGCTCGAACGCCTGCCAATGACGACCAACCCCAGCGCCTGACGCTCCGACTCCCAACATTCTCTACCGCCGCAGCACCGCCCACCATCGACACCGCCCCGCCATGACCTCCAACACCAAGCGTCACACCAACCGACTGCAATTTGCCGCGCTGCTGCGCGGCGTCATCATCGCCGCGTTCCTCGGAATTGCGGGCCTGAGCTATGTGTACCTGAAAAATCAGCTGCACGTCTGTGGCCTGCAACGCAAGGCGCTCGAACAGGATCTCAACGAACTGATTTCCGAGAACAACGTGCTGGAAGTCCAAATTTCTAGCCTGACCTCGCGCACGGCGCTCCAGCGTCGTCTGGACGAGGGCTTCATCAAGCTCGTGCCGATCTCATCGCAGGCCATCGTCGGCCACCGTCCGCAGGACGGGACGCGCTGGGCTAGCGAGACGCGCACCGTGAGCAGCCAACTCCAGACGATCTCGCACGAGCCAATCGCCCGGCGCTAGAAGAGAGCAAAAATTAAAACGCAGAGGTCAGAAGTCAGATCACGGACGAAGTGCCTTGGCGTTATGTTATATGGTGTCCCCTTGCACGAGGCTTGGTTGTGGTGAGCAGCCGCGTTAGGCATGGCCACTAGTGAACGCTGATCGCGCGCCTTAAAACCGAACCGCAAGATGATGTCCACGCAACCATCCATTCGCAAGGCACGCTTCCGCGCCGGTCTGGTTTGCTGCGTGCTGGCCCTGGTTTTCAGCGGGTTTTCGTGCCGCCTGGTTTACCTCCAGGTGGTGCGCGGCGTGGATTACACCGAACTGGCGAACCGCGCGCAGATCCTCAAACAGACCATCCCCGCCCAGCGCGGCAGTATCCGCGACCGCAACGGCGAGGTGCTGGCCAGCGACCTGCCGATGCGGCGGATCGTGGCCGATGGCAGCCACGTCAAGGAATCCATGTTGCCGGAAGTCACCCGCCTGATCGCGGCTTCGCTCTCGCTGGACGAAAAAACGCTGCGGGAAAAATTGACGCCGAACCGCCGTTACCTCGTGCTCAAAAAGCAGGTGCCTGAGCAAACCGCAGGGGAACTGCAAGCGGAACTACGCCGCCGCAAGGCGCAGGGCATCTACTTCGAGCCGGATTCCACCCGGGTGTACCCCAACGGCTCGCTGCTGTGCCACGTCGTCGGCTTCACGGATTTCGAGGGGCACGGCATCCAGGGCATCGAAAAGAGCATGAACCGATACCTGGAAGGACAGCCGGGTTATCGATACATCACGCGCGACCGCGCCGGGGCCGAACTGGTGCAGCACCGCGGATTGGAACAGGAACCGCGCAACGGGTGCAACGTGCAACTGACGATTGACCTCGGGTTGCAGAGCATCGTCGAGCGCGAACTGGACGCGGCGGTCAAAAAATACGCACCGGAGACAGCGACGGCGATCCTGATGCGCCCGAGGACCGGCGAGATCCTGGCGATGGCCAACCGTCCCTACTTCGACATTAATGAGCGGGCCAAGGCGGAGCCGGACCAGATGAAGAACCGCGCGATCATCGACATGATCGAGCCGGGGTCCACCTTCAAAATCGTGACTCTGTCGGGCGTGTTAAACGAGAAGTTGGTGCGGCCCGACACCACGGTGTTCTGCGAGGGCGGGCGCTGGGAATATTGCAACAAGATCCTGCACGACGATCACCCGCTGACGAGCTGCACGGTGCACGACGTGCTCGTTTACTCCAGCAACATTGGCTCGGCGAAACTGGCGCTGCAACTGGGCGAAAACCGGCTCTTTAATTACATCAAACAATTCGGCTTTGGTGACCGCACGGGCATCGACCTACCGGGCGAAATCGTCGGGATGGTGCATCCAACGAAAGAGTGGAGCAAGATTTCCATCACGCGCATCCCGATGGGCCAAGGCGTGGCGGTCACGCCGCTACAGATGGTCATGGCGATGGGAGCCATCGCTAACGGTGGCAAGCTAATGATGCCGCAGATCGTCAAATCCATCACGGATGAGCACGACGTGCCAATCGCCCAATATCCCCCGATGCCGGTGCGCCAAGCCATTAACCCCGAGACCGTCAAGGCGCTGATTCCGGCGTTGGAGGACGTGGTGAAAAAGGGGACCGCCAAGCACGGCGCGGTGGACGGCTTCCTGGTCGGCGGCAAAACGGGCACCGCGCAGAAAGTTTCGCCGCAGGGCGGCTATATGTCCGGCAAGTACGTCGTGTCGTTCGTCGGATTTTTGCCCGCCCAGAATCCCGAGATCGTCGGCATGGTGATGCTCGATAACGCGACGACCCGCCAGGGCGAGAATTACGGCGGGCTGGTGGCCGCACCGATCTTTTCATCCATCGCGGGCCAGACCATGCGTTACCTGAACATCGAACCGACGGAGCCGATCCCGACAGGGCCGACCGTGGCGATGAAGGAAGAACGTGATTGAACGAAGAGGCACCATGCAACTCAGGCTTTTGTTGTCCAAGGCGACGGTGCAGCGGGTGCGCGGCACCGATGAGGTAGAGATCCGCTCCATCGCGTACGATTCACGTCGGGTGACGCCGGGCGCGTTGTTTGTCGCCCTGCGTGGCGGCAATCAGGACGGGCACCAGCACATCCCGCGGGCGATTGCCAACGGGGCGGCGGCGATTGTACTCGAAGACGGGTTGGAACGGTTGCCGGGGCAAGTTACGGGCGTAGAGGTCGCCAACTCGCGGTCCACGCTGGCGTTTTTGGCGGCGTTCTTTTACCAGCAGCCCTCGCACCGGCTCAAGGTGGCGGCGGTCACCGGCACCAACGGAAAAACCACGACTACCTACCTGCTCAAGCATCTCTGCGAGCGGGCAATGTTGCGCTGTGGCCTGATCGGCACCGTGCGTTACGAAATCGGTGACGAGGTGTTACCGAGCACTCACACCACTCCGGAATCGTCGGATCTGCAAGCCTTGCTTGCCCGGATGCGGGACAGCGGTTGCAAAGCTGTGTCGATGGAGGCTTCCTCGCACGCCATCGCGCAGGGCCGCGTCAACAACGTGGAATTCGATGCGGCCATCTTCACCAACCTGACGCAGGATCACCTCGATTTTCACGGTAATCTGACGGATTACTTCAACGCGAAAGCGGCGCTGTTCACCGGGCTGCTGGAAAAGCAGTCGAAGAAGCGTGGCACGGCCATCGTGAACATCGATGACCGCTACGGCGCGGAGCTTTGCGCGCGGTTGTCGAAGGACACGCGCGTGATCACCTACGGGGTTGGCGTGCGTGCGGACTTCAAGGCGAGCAACTTCAAGACGGAACTCGCCGGCACCTCGTACCAGTTGGACGCGCAGGATCGCAGCTACCTCGTGCGGTTACCGCTGATCGGAAAGTTCAACATCTACAATTCGCTGGCCGCGCTGGCGGCGGCGTCGGTGTTTGGCATTCCGCTGCGCGCTGCCGTGCTTTCGCTGGCCTCGGCTCCGGCGGTGCCGGGTCGGGTGGAACTCGTGCCCGCCAAGCGTAACTATCAGGTTTATGTGGACTACGCGCACACCGACGACGCGTTGCACAACGTGCTGCGGACCCTCAAGGAGCTTAATCCGCACCGGCTGATCGTGGTTTTCGGCTGCGGTGGTGACCGGGACCGGGCCAAACGCCCGTTGATGGGTCGCGCCGCCGAGCAATGGAGCGACTTGGCCATCATCACCTCGGACAACCCGCGGAGTGAAAATCCGGAGGCGATTATCCGCGACATCGAAAAAGGGTTTTCCAACCGCGGGTACGAGGTTGTGGTTGATCGAAGGGCGGCCATCGAACGGGCCATCGCCTTGGCGCAGCCGCGCGACATCGTTCTCATCGCAGGCAAGGGGCACGAAAATTATCAACAATTCGCTGATCGAACGGTCGAATTCGACGACGTGCAGGTGGCACGGACAGCGATTGAGGGACGGCCCGTGGAGCTGACTTAAAACAAGCCATGGACCCGCTAAATCTACGATCCATCGCGGATTTCGCCGCCGGAAATCTTTTGCAAGGAGACACCGTACAGATGATCTCTGGTATCTCGACCGACACGCGAAAGATCGGTGAAAACGCGCTGTTTCTAGCGTTACGGGGCGAGAATTTCGACGGTCATGACTACGTCGCAGGCTTGCCCGACAAAGGTGTGCGGGGGGCCATCGTGGAAGAACTCCGAGAGCGCGAATCATTTCCGGCTAACTTCGCTTTGATCCAGGTGGCGGATACGTTGACTGCCTACCAGCGGATCGCGGCGCAGTACCGCCGCACGCTGCCACTGAAGTTGATCGCCATCACGGGCAGTAACGGCAAAACGAGTACGAAGGATCTGACGGCGGCTCTGCTGAGCGGGCAACACCGGGTGCTCAAGACGGCGGGTAATCTCAATAATCACGTCGGCGTGCCGCAGACTTTGCTGCAAGCCAGCCGCACGGACCAGGTCGTGGTGCTCGAGATCGGGATGAACCATCCCGGCGAGATTGCCCCGCTCGCGGCGGCGGCAAAGCCCGACGTGGCCATCATCACGAACATCGGCACCGCCCATATCGAGTACATGAAAACCCGCGCCGCCATCGCGCAGGAAAAAGGTGTATTGGCCGAGTCTGTTGATCAAACCGGTTACGTGATTCTGCCCGCCGAAGATGATTACTCACCTGAGATCGGCCGACGCACGGCGGCGACCAAAGTTTTGGTCGGGTTCACGCGCGGAGAAATTCGCGCTGAGCATTTGCGCTTGGACGAGCGTGGCACGCGTTTTGCGCTTGTGGCAGACGATGGTTCGCGCCGTGAAACGTTCGTGCCGGTGGCGGGGAAGCACATGGTTCTTAACAGCCTGCTGGCTATCGCCGCCGCGCGGGTGCTGGATGTGCCGTGGGATGAATGCGTGGCCGCATTGGCATCCGCCCGCCTGACGAAAGGGCGGCTGGAGCGAAAGGTCGCAGGGGGTTTGAACATTTTGGACGACACCTACAACGCGAATCCCGATTCGGTCGTTGCCGCGCTGGAGACTTTGGCACAACTGCCCACGGAGGGCCGCCGGATCGCTGTCCTCGGCAAGATGGGCGAACTCGGCGACGAAAGCGAGGCGGGCCACTTGCGGGTTGGGGCCGCGGCCGCGCGCGAGGGATTGGATCAACTGCTCGCGGTCGGCGAGGAGGGAAAAATGATTGCGCGCGGCGCGAGTGACCACGGCGGGATCGAAATCGAGGCGTTCCCGAGCGTAACAGAAGCCGCTGAATGGTTGCGGGCACACGCGGAACCGACAGACACCATCTTGATCAAAGGCAGCCGGTCTGCCGGGATGGAACGCATCGTCGCCCTGCTCGACGCTCAACAATCGGTGCCAGCGCACGCTCTGTCATGATGTACTTCATTTCCAAGTTGAGCGGATACTTTGGCCCGTTGCGGGTGTTCGAGTACTCAACATTCCGGGGTCTGGCGGCGGCGCTGACCGCCTTTGCGCTGTCGATCCTTTTCGGCAAAGTCATCATCCGCAAGTTGATCTCGCTGAAGTTCGGCCAACCGGTGCGGACGCGCGAGGAGGTCAACCAGCTTTACGAAACGCACGGCCGCAAGAAGGGCACCCCTACCATGGGCGGCGTGCTGATCATCGGGAGCGTGGTCGCCTCGGCGCTGCTCTGGGCGCGCCCGACCAACCCGACGGTGTGGCTCGCGCTCTTCACCATCGTGTACCTCGGAGTGCTTGGTTTCATGGATGATTACTTCAAAGTCACCAAGAAAAATTCCAAGGGTATCAACGGGCGTGTGAAGCTCGCGGCGCAATTCATTCTCGCCGTCGGCGTGGTGCTGCTGTTCGTCTATGGGCCGTCGAACGCGATGTTCACCAAGCAGTTCTTCATGCCGTTTCTTAAGCGGCCCCTGATCGAGAACATGGGTTGGATGGCTTTTGTGTTTTACGGCCTGGTCATCGTGGGCTGCTCGAACGCGGTGAACCTGACCGATGGCCTCGATGGACTAGCGGCTGGCTGTACCGTGACCGTCGCGGGTTCGTTTGCGGTACTGGCGTTCGCTTCGAGCAACATCCGCGTGGCGGAATACCTCCAAATTCCGTTCTTTCCGGGCAGCGGCGAGTTGACGGTGCTATGCTCGGCGCTGGTCGGCGCGGGGTTGGGTTTCCTCTGGTTCAACGCTCATCCTGCGCAGGTATTCATGGGCGACACCGGTTCTCTGGCCATCGGTGGGTTCCTGGCGGTCATCGCAATCTGCTGCAAACAGGAAGTGCTCTTAACATTGATCGGAGGCGTTTTTGTGCTGGAGGCGCTGTCGGTGATCATCCAGGTGACAAGTTTCAAGCTGACGGGCAAGCGGGTGTTTGCCATGTCGCCGTTGCACCATCACTTCGAGCTGTTGGGTTGGAAGGAAACCACCGTGGTCGTGCGCTTTTGGATCCTTTCGATCATCTTCGCCGTGCTCGGGTTAGCCACGCTCAAACTGCGCTGACTTCATCCACTAACCGGACATGAAATACCAAGGCAAAAAAGTCGCTGTCCTGGGGGCGGGCCGCAGCGGCGAGGCGGCGGCGATTTTGCTGGTCGGCCTGGGCGCGCGCGTGACCGTCCTGGACAGCGCGCCGCTGGAGAAGGTGGGCGGTGGGAAAGTCGAAATGCTCGGTGGGATGGGCATTCAGATGGTCACGGGTCCGGACGCCGACGAATGCGCGGACGCTTTCGATTTCGCGGTGCTCAGCCCCGGCATCGACCCGAAGACGGCGTTGGTGCGGAATTTTTTGGTACGTAAGATCCCGGTGCTGGCCGAGATTGAACTGGCTTACCAAAACTCCCCGACACCGGTCATTGGCATCACCGGCACGAACGGCAAGACCACTACGACGGAACTGGTGGCCGCTATGCTGACCAGCGTCGGCATCAGCACGGAAGCGGGCGGCAACATCGGCAAGCCGTACAGTGAAATTGTGAGCCAGGGCAAGCCGCTGGACGTGATCACATTGGAGGTCAGTTCGTTTCAGCTTGAACGCATCGAAAAGTTCCGGCCCGCGATCAGCGTTTGGCTCAATCTGACGCCTGATCACCTCGACCGCTACGCCGACGAAGCGGAATACCGCGATGCCAAGCTGCGCATCTTCGAAAATCAGACCGTGGACGACTGGGCGGTGGTCAATTTCCGCGACCGGCTGCCGGATCTGGCCGCCAAGCGAATGACGTTCAGTGCCTACGCGGACGACGCCGATCTGCATCTGCGCGACGACGTGATCCATTACAAGAGCCAGCCGCTGCTCGATCCGCGCGAGACGCATCTACGCGGCCTGCACAACACGGAGAACCTGATGGCGGCGTTGGGCATCGGTCTCGCGCGCGGGTTGACCGCCGAGCAAATGGCCCCCGCCCTACGCGCCTACCGGCCCCAGCCTCACCGGTGCGAAATTGTTCGTGAACTCGACGAGGTGCTTTACGTCAACGACAGCAAAGCGACGAACCTCGACGCGCTGGAAAAAGCGTTGCTCTCGGAGACTCGTCCGGTCATCCTGATCGCCGGCGGCAAGGACAAAGGATTTGCCTTTGACTCGCTCGCCGACCTGGTCGGGCAGCGCACCCGTTGGGTGGTGCTGATCGGCGAGATGGCCGAACGCGTGGCGCTGGCTTGGCAGGATCAGGTGCCTTGCGAGAAGGCGGGCAACTTGGCCGACGCCGTGAACATCGCTTGGTCCATCGCCCGGGCCGGAGAGGTCGTGCTGTTCTCGCCGGGAACCAGTTCGTTCGACATGTTCAAGAGTTACGCCGACCGCGGCAACCAGTTCAAAGCCCTCGTGCAGGCGCTCAAATCTTCCAGGTAGAAATCAGCTCAGTTTACCAACCCTACGCCACCTATGCCAGCCGTCCCATCTTCTCCCAGAGTGAAGCTGCGCACCACCAGCCGGCGCGTGCCCCGGGCGCGCTCCGCTGAAGCGGCGGTTGATGATTCGCCGGAACCGAGCATGCGGCTTTCCCGCGCGTTGCTGGTCATGCTGCTTCTGCACGTCGTGGCCGTGGGCGGCTTCCTGGCATCGAGCATGTTGCGCGACCGCGCTGCCAAGCGGTCGTCCTCGGATACTCCCGCCGTGTTGGAGGCCGAGGATTCGCAGGTTCCCGCCAAAGGTGAAAGCGCAGGTTTGAGAAAAACCCCCGTGATGACGGACCCGCGTCCGGGTGTACATGTTGTCCGGCCCGGGGACACCTTGACGCTGATTGCCAACCAAAACGGGGTCACGTTGGAAGCGCTCGTGGCCGCCAACGGCGCGGATACCGTGACCAACGGGCTGAAAACGGGGCAGGAACTTCGGCTGCCGACGCGTTCTCCCGACCCGGCGACGGCCAACTTGTCCGCTGATGGCACCAGCGCTGCGCTGAATCAGATCGAAGGACACGCCAAGGTCGCGGCCACCCCGGCGGTCACGAACGCCAAGCCAAAAGGGGCGACACCCGAAAGCGGCAAAACTTACGTCGTGGCGAAGGGCGACAACCTAGTGACGATTGCCCAGAAGAACAAGATCAGCGCCCAGGCGCTCATGAAACTCAACGGGATCGACGATCCGAAAAAGCTCCAGCCCGGTCAGAAGCTGCGTTTGCCCCTCGTCGTCGCCGCGGCGAAACCGAAGGGGAAGTAGCGAACGCCGTCCACCTATTCTTGCCACCACCGCTCACGACATCGCATGAGTAAGCACAGCCCGTACATCCTGGTCGTCAGCGTCGCGGCTTTGATCAGCATCGGCATGGTAATGCTTTTCAGCACGGGCGCTTATGCGCACGACGCCCACGGCGATGCCTTTTTCTTTCTCAAGCGGCAGGGCGTGTGGCTCGGCATCGGCGTGGTCGTCTGTGTGACGGCAGCCTTGGTTGATTACCACGTGTGGGCCAAGTTTTGGCTGCCACTGTTCCTGATCTCGGCGGGCTTGCTGATATTATGTTTCGTGCCGCACATCGGTTTGCGGCTCAACGGGTCATCACGTTGGATTCGACTTGGTCCTATCGTGTTTCAGCCGAGCGAAATCGCCAAGTTTTCGGCGGTCGTCACGTTGGCGTGGTGGTTCACGCGTTTTGAGCAGCGCAGCAGCCAGTTTTTGCACGGCTTCGTGCTGCCGATGATGATCATCGCGGTGTTGATGCTGCTCATCGTGCGGGAAGAAGACCTCGGCACTACCATGCTCATTTGCGCCACGATGGTCATCGTGATGTTTGTCGCGGGCAGCAACCCGCTTTACATGGCGGTGCTGGCGGTGGCCGGGGTGGCCGGGATTCTTTTTTTGGCGACGCACATGAGCGAACGCATGGCGCGGCTGGTCGCCTTTCTCGACCTGGAGAAACACAAGGAAGGCGCGGGTCTGCAACAATGGGAAGCTCTCAAGGCGTTCGGTTCCGGGGGCCTGTGGGGCCTCGGCTTGGGCCAGAGCCGCGAGAAGATGCAGTATCTCCCCTACGCCCACACCGATTTTATTTTTCCCATCGTGGGCGAGGAACTTGGCTTGCGCGCCACGTTGTTGGTCGTGCTGTCGTTTCTGCTTGTCACGCTCTGCGGCACGGTCATCGCCATGCAGGCGCGCGACCGTTTCGGCAGCCTGCTGGGGTTCGGTCTCGTGACCAATCTGGCGCTGCAAGCCTGCGTCAACATCGGCATGACGACGGCGCTCTTGCCCAACAAAGGGATGCCGTTGCCGTTCATCAGTTCCGGTGGGTCCAACCTGTGTCTTTGCCTGCTGTTCACGGGGGTGATGTTGAATATTTACCGTCAAGGCATGGTCGTCGAAACCGGTGAGGTAACGACGACCGCCTGCCTGCAAGCCCGTACCACCCCGCGGCTGTAAGGCCGAGCCCCGAGGCGGCTGCTTTGGTGCCGGACAAAGTTCGTTTCCGGCGTTGCAATCTGGCGGGACGCAACCGAAAATCGGTGGTCACTCCCATGCAACCGCCCCGTCCAAATTGTCCATTTCAACCCGCCGTGCGTCCGGTCGGTCTATGAACGTCGTGATCGCTTGCGGAGGCACGGGAGGGCACTTGTTTCCCGGACTGGCGGTGGCGGAACGTCTGCGCGAGCGCGGACACCAAACGCTGATCTTCATTTCCGAGAAAGAAATTGATGCTTTGGCGGTCAAGGATCACGTCGCGGATTACCGTTTTGAAAAACTCCCTTCGGTGGGACTGCCGCGCTTGCTTTCGCCCGCGATGATCCGGTTCACGCATGGTTTCGCGGACAGCGTGCTGCGTTGCCGAAGGATCTACCGCGATTTTCATCCGCAAGCCGTCCTCGGGATGGGCGGTTTCACCTCCACCGCGCCGATGCTGGTCGGGCGGATGCGCGGCGTGCCGACATTCATTCACGAATCCAACGCGATCCCGGGCAAGGCCAATCTCCTGAATGCACGTCTCGCCCGGATGGTGTTACTCGGGTTCGCGGATTGCGCTCGCTTTTTTCCGCCGCGAACCCGTTCCAGCGTGACCGGTACGCCGATTCGTTCGAGTTTGCGAACCCATCTGGACCAAAGCGCGGCCCGCCAACTCTTCGGGTTCGACGGTGGCAGCGGCAAGAAAACGATACTGGTAATGGGCGGGAGTCAGGGCGCGCACGGCTTGAATCAGGCGGTGGTAGAAGCGTTGCCCAAGTTGAAGGATACGGTACAGGCCATCCATTTTACGGGAAAAAGCGACGAGTCGTTCGTCCGCGCGGAGTACGAGAAAAGTGGCGTGAGCGCCTTCGTGGCTGCCTTTCACCACCAGATGCAAGAGGCCTACTCCGCCGCCGACTTTGCCATCGCGCGTTCCGGCGCGGCCAGCCTCAGCGAAATTGCCTCCTTCGGCCTGCCAAGTTTGTTGATCCCCTTCCCCGCCGCCGCCGACGATCACCAGACCTGCAACGCCCGTATTTTTGTGCAGGCGGGCGCGGCCGCGCTGCTGCCGGAACGCGAGGTGTCGGCGGACGCCCTCGCGCCGTTCATCTCTGGCCTCGTCGGCGACGAAGCCAAGCTACGCGTCATGTCCAGCGCCGCACGTACCTTGGCTCCGGGCGACGCGGCTTCCCTCGTGGTCGAAACCTTGGAAAAGGAATGTCTACTCTGACCCCACATCATT
This sequence comes from uncultured Chthoniobacterales bacterium, assembly GCA_964242205.1. Lineage (GTDB taxonomy): Bacteria > Verrucomicrobiota > Verrucomicrobiia > Chthoniobacterales > SZAS-18 > CAHJWO01. The sequence goes on along the minus strand of CAXTBX010000005.1, from coordinate 74,441 downwards.
CCGATCCCTACGGGCTGACCAGCCCGGCCCCGAAGGCCGTGCACCTCATCGGCGTAGCTGGCTCCGGTATGAGCGGACTCGCGGCGTTGCTGCTGGCGTTCGGCCACCGGGTCAGCGGCTCCGACAAGGTAGACACGCTGGAGGTCAAGCGATTGCAGGGCGAGGGTCTCGCGTTCCATTGCCCGCACGAGGCGCGGCTGGTCCGCGAGGTGGACGTGGTAATCTACTCGTCGGCGGTCAAAGGCGGAAACCCGGCTTACGACGAAGCGGTCCGGCTGGGAAAACCGATGCTGCGCCGTGCGGAAGCGCTCACCGCGCTGATGACCGGGCGGCTAGGCATCCTCGTGGCAGGAATGCACGGCAAGACCACGACCAGTTCGATGGCGGCGCATGTCCTGCGGGCGGGTAATTTACAGCCGTCGCACTACGTCGGTGCGGAAATTCCTATCCTTGGCACCAACGCTCATCTCGACTCGCACGGCGAATATTTCGTGGCCGAGGGCGACGAGAGCGACGGCACGGTCGCTTTATTTCATCCCGAGCACACCGTGTTGCTCAACGTGGAGGAAGAGCACCTGGATTTTTATCGTGATCTCGCGGCGATTGAAGCGGTGTTCAACCAGTTGCTCGACCAGACCCGGGGCAAAGTTTTTTACTGCGGCGACGATTCAAACGCCACGCGGCTGTGCGCCGAACGTCCCGGGGCCATCGCCTATGGTAGCAACCGCGCCGCTCATTACCGGTATGGCGAACCCGCGCAGCAGCAGTTTCAATCGACGTTCGAGGTGTTCCGGCAGGGCGAACGGCTCGGGGAGGCCAGGCTCAACGTGCCCGGTCGGCACAACGTCAGCAACGCCACGTGCGTCATCGCGCTGGCGATGGAGCTAGGGATGGACTTCGCCACGGCCTGCGAAGCGTTGGAGAGTTTTCGGGGGGCGCGCCGACGCTTCGAGTTCAAGTTACGGAGTCCGCAGTACGCGGTGGTCGATGATTACGGTCACCACCCGAGCGAGATCAGCGCCACGTTGGCGACGGCCCGGGCGGGGCACGCCGGGCGCTTGCTGGCCGTTTTTCAACCTCACCGCTACACGCGCACGCAGGCGTTGTGCGAGTCATTTGGACGATCCTTCGGCCAAGCGGACGTGGTGGTCGTCACCGACGTTTATGCCGCGAGCGAACCTCCCTTGGCCGGTGTCAGTGGCCAAACCGTGGTCGATGCCTTACGCAACGAGAATCATCCCGACGCCTCTTACGAGCCTCGGCTGGGACGCGTGGCGGCGCGCGTGGGTCGCTTGCTTAAACCGGGAGATTTGGTGGTGAGCCTTGGAGCCGGGAACATCCACGAAGTCAGCGCACGATTGGCCCACGACCTGACGGTACTCGAAGAAATGCAAGAAATTTTGGCAGGTCACGGATCGGCCAGCCTTTACGAGCCGCTGTCAAAGCACACCACCCTGCGCGTGGGCGGACCAGCCCGTTACTGGGTTGAACCCAGTTCGGAGAGCGCTTTTGTGGGCTTGATCAAGTATGCCCACAAGCAAGGCTTGCCGGTTTTCGTCATGGGCCGCGGTTCCAACCTACTGGTCAAAGATGGCGGAATCGATGGGTTGGTGATCCACCCGGACGGAGGCGATTTTGCCGAGGTCCGGACGGATGCCGAGCGCTCCGAGATCACGGCAGGGGCCGCGGTCGGCCTCAAGCGTCTGGCGGGTGCGGCGGCCAAGGCGGGTATCGGCGGCTTCGAGTGGATGGAAGGCATTCCCGGCGCGGTCGGCGGCAGTCTGCGCATGAACGCGGGCGCGATGGGCGTAGAGACGTTCAGTCAAGTGGTGCGTGTCCGGGTAGTCGATGCTGGCGGTGACGTGCACGAACTCACGCCGCCGGAAATGGAAATCAGCTACCGTCACGTTGCCTCGCTGAAGCAACGGTATGCGGTGAGCGCGACATTCCGTGGCCACCCGAGCACACCGGAAGCCATCCGTGAGTTGATGAACGCTTCCACCAGCAAGCGGAAAAGTTCGCAGCCTATCGCGGCAAGCGCGGGCTGCATTTTCAAAAATCCTAGCAAGGAATGTCCCTCGGGACGGCTTATTCAGGAACTGGGTTTAAAGAACGCGAGCGTGGGCGCGGCGAGGGTGTCGGAAGTTCACGGGAATTTTATCGTGAACGACGGAGGCTCTTCGGCGGCTGACGTGCTCGCCCTGATTGAACAAATCAAACAACGGGCGTTTCGAGAGCGTGGGATTCGTATCGAAACCGAAGTGCAGATCGTCGGCGAGGATTGAGGCGTTTTCGCGCGCGGCGGCAGGCGTCCCGGTCTCCGAATTTTGTAACCGCCGTTGACCTGTCTCGCAAGCGGGTCGGTTTGCGCGTGGCCGCGCGTTACCCTACCGTAAAAATCTTCGTTGAACGTGTCTATCAAATTGACTCTTTCATCAGGATTACGCACACTTTACGCGAGTTGGATCGATCCCTTGCGCGGCGCTGAGGTAACCTCGGAGTGATAGGCCGTGATTCCGCAAATTCGGCGGTGACTACCGGGCTGCGCGCTCCAATCTCGTGGAAGACATGCTAAAATTTTCTGACCTTAGAATTGCTGTGCTGGAAGGCGGGCCTGGCAGCGAACGCGAAGTGTCGTTGCGCTCGGCGCTCAACGTCGCGGGTTGGCTGCAAGAGGCGGGAGCCGCGAACGTGGTGCGCGTCGATGTCCGTGACGAAAATTTTGCCCTGCCGGACGGTACCGGCCTCGCATTCAACAGCGTCCACGGCACGATGGGCGAAGACGGCGTGCTCCAGAGCATCCTCGAAAAACGTGGTGTACTCTACACGGGCGAAGGTGTGGCCGGGAGCGAACTGGCCTTTGACAAAATTCTGAGCAAACGCCGTTTTGAAGAACGGCAGATCAGTTCCGCCGAGTACGAGGTCATCACGGTCGGCGCGACCCCGACGTTGCCGCTGCCTTTCGTGATCAAAGCTCCGTGCGAGGGGTCAAGCGTCGGCGTGCATCTCGTGCGCACGCCCGAAGCGGTCGGACCGGCGCTGACGGACGTGGCACGCTACGGCAACCAGATTCTTGTCGAGCGGCTGATTGACGGTCAGGAATTGACGGTCGGCGTGGTCGGCGATTTGGCGTTGCCCATCGTGATGATCAAGCCGAAACAAGATTTTTACGATTTCAAAAACAAGTATCCTTGGCTGAACCCAGCCGGGGCAGCGGACCATTTTTGTCCCGCCCCGCTTTCGCCGGAGGTCACGACGCGCGTGCAGGAGATGGCGCTCGCCGCGCACCGCGCGCTCGGCCTGGAAACTTACAGCCGGGTAGACTTTTTGTTGGATGCCGACGACCGCCCGTACGTGCTGGAGATCAACACCATTCCGGGTATGACCGAGAGCAGCTTGCTGCCGGAAGCTGCGCGCGTGGTCGGCATCGAGCCACCGGAACTCTGCCGCCGCATCGTCGAGCTTTCCCTGGCGCGTCAGGGCATTCATCTGCAACCTTATTAACCGTCGTTCAACGCCTCGTCACATGGCCGCTTCCTCTAGTTCCAAAGACCCCAGGTCTGTCAACGTTCGTCGCTCTACCGCCAAACAGCGCCGCCGCCCGGACGTGTTGGAAGTCAACGTGCGCACGAAGCACGCGCTACGGCTGCGGAAAGAGAAATTTTACGGTTTTTCCAGCAAGCTCATCCTCGTCGTCGCCGCGCTGGTGGCACTGGGGTTTGGCGGGCGGAAGCTCGTCACCGCGCTATTGCTCAAGAATCCCGACTACAACGTCGCGCAGTTGAACGTTGAAACCGACGGCGTGCTGTCGCCCGAGGTGGTCCTGGAATCCGCCGACATTCAGAAAGGCTCGAACATCTTCTTTGTGAATCTCGACCGCGCGAGGGCGCGGATCGAAGCGATTCCACAAGTAGAAAAGGCGCAGGTTTCCAAGCAGCTTCCCAACCGGATCACCATCCATATTAACGAGCGCAAGCCGGTCGCGTGGGTGGCGGCCAACCACAGCCGTGCGGGGCGCGACGAGGTCGTGACGGCTGCCGGTTCTCATCTCATTGATGCGCATGGTATCCTGCTGCCCGCGAAGAACGCGCAGCCGCAGGACCATTTCCTGCCCATCATCCGCAACTACGGTGGGGCCGCGCGTTCGGACGGCCAGGAGGCCGAGGGCGAGGAGGTCAAGGCGGCGCTCGACCTCCTACATGCGCAGCAGGACTCCGTCATCGCCGCGCGTTTCCAGATCCAGGAAATTGATCTCGCCAAACAGTTCGGTCTCCAGGTGACGGATCGCAACGGTTTGCAAGTGCTGTTCGGCCTGGACGACATGGAACGCCAGCTCAAGCGGCTGGACGTCGACCTGCAGGTGCTGGACCAAAGCCCGGCGAAGCCGCAGACGATCAATTTGCTCGTCCAGAAGAATGTGCCGGTGACGTTCGTGACGGAACCCGTGGCGTCGGCACCCGCGCCGACCCCGGCCCCGAGCGTGGCTGCCACGCCCGCTACGCCCTCCGGCAAAAACGCCGCCTCCGGCACGAAGTCGAAAAGCACAGCGGTGGCCAAGGAAACGAAGAAATCGCACTCCGCCCAGAAAGCGCCGGAAAGAACCTCGCACGGGGCCAAGCCGAAGCGTGGACCGCAGCCGTTCGGCAAGGCGCTCTAGTCGGCGCGCAACTCATTTTGTCGTTTAGAAAGCTGGAAGTTTGATGAGCAAAGAGAACATCGTTGTCGGCCTGGAAATCGGTACGACCAAGGTCTGCGTGGCCGTAGCCGATCTCAGACCAGATGGATCACTGAAGGTGCTTGGTTTCGGCCAGTCGCCGTCGCTCGGGGTGCGCAAGGGTGAAATAGTTCACCTGGAAAGCGTCCACAAGTGCGTGCGCGATGCCGTCGCCGACGCCGAGCAAAAGAGCGACGTGAGCATCCGCAGCGTGTACGTGGGGATCACCGGCGCGCACATCAACAGCTTCAACAACCGCGGCGTCGTCGAACTGCCGGAAGGGCGCGACGAGATCGACGAGGACGACTTGGAGGAAGCCAAGGCTAACGCGCGCGAGGTCAGCATCCCGGCGCAGAACGCCTTGCTGCACACCATCATTCAGCATTATTATGTGGACGGCCAAGACGGCGTTTTGACGCCGGTCGGGATGCTCGGCACCAAACTGGAAGCCGATTATCACGTCGTCCACGGTATCCGCACACGCGTGCAGAACACCATCCGCTGCATCAAGGAGATCCCGCTGGACGTGGAGGACGTGGTCCTGAGTTCGTTGGCGAGCGCGCAAGTCGTCCTGAGCCAGAACCAAAAAAATCTCGGCGTGCTGGTGATCGACATGGGCGGCGGTACGATGGATTATCTGGTGTACGTCGATGGCGCGATCAAGCAGAGTGGCGTCATCCCGATTGGCGGCGACCATGTCACCAACGACGTGAGCCTCGGGCTGCGTATTCCCGCCGGACGCGCGGAACGCCTCAAGATTGACGAGGGCAGCGCAATCCTGGGCAACTGCCTCCCCGGCGAAACGCTGCACCTGCCGCCGGAGCCAGGTTTCGCCGGGCGCGAGATCGAACGAGAAACTCTCAACAGCATCGTGCATTTTCGGCTCCGCGAGGCGTTTGAGTTGCTCAAAAAGCAGTTGGAAACGGAGCCATACCTCCGCTACCTCGGCGCGGGTGCCGTCCTGACCGGTGGATGCAGCCTCGTGCACGGCATCAACCACTTGGCCGAAGAAATTCTGGGCCTACCCATCCAACCCGCCCAACCCCCGCCTTTGCAAGGGGTGACCTCCGCGTTGGCCAATCCCCAATTATCTACCGCGCTCGGCCTGATCAAATACGCGCAGTTCGCGCAGATTGAACGTCCGGAACCCTCAGTTTGGGCGAAGCTCAAAACGCGTATTTTCGGCGGCCGGAAACACCGCTAAGTCTCTTTCAATTCCTGACTGTCTAGCCATGAACGATTTTACTCCCCAACGCTCGGCTGCGTATCACACGACCGATTCCGATTTCCGCGTTAAGGTGATCGGCGTCGGTGGTGCCGGGTCCAACGCGCTCGACCGGTTGGTGCTCGAAGGCTCGGTCAACGTCGACTTGGTGGCCTGCAATACCGACGTGCAAGCCTTGGCCGGTTCGGTGGCCACGCAAAAAATTCAGCTTGGCCGACGAATCACCCGGGGCCTCGGAGCGGGTGGCGATCCAGAACTGGGCTATTCGGCGTGTGAGGAAGCCATCGACGAGGTCCGGGCGGTCGTCGCGGGCGTGCCGTTGGTTTTGATCTGCGCCGGGCTGGGCGGCGGCACCGGCTCGGGCGCGGCACCGCTGATCGTCAAAACAGCCCGCGAGCAAAACTCCCTGGTGTTGGTGTGTGCTACCCTGCCTTTTTCGTTCGAGGGTAAACGGCGCTGGCAACAGGCGCAGGAATCGCTCAAGGCGATTCAACAGTACGCCGACGCCGTGATGTGTTTCGAGAACGACCGCATGGGCGAGTTGATTTTGCCCGACGTGGGCATCCACGAAGCGTTCGCGGGGGCTGATCACGTCATTGGTCAGAGCATCCGCGCCGTGGTGGACCTCGTGACTCGACGTGGGCTGATCCACTTGGGATTTGACGACCTCCTGAGCGCGTTGCGCAGCCAGAATTCGCGTTGCTTGTTCGGCTACGGCGAGGCCTCCGGGCGCGAGCGCGGGAGGGCGGCGCTCCAACAAGCTTTGCAGAATCCGTTGATGGACCAGGGGTCGCTCCTGAGCCACGCCGCAAACGTGCTTGTGAACATCGTCGGCGGGAGCGATTTGACGCTCGCCGAGGTGCAGTCCGTGATGGAGGATCTGGCTCAGCACATCGGCGAACATACCCAACTGCTTTTTGGCGCGGCGGTGGATCAAAATCTCGCTGGCAAACTTGGTGTGACGTTGATTAGTTCGCTCGCCGCTGCCGCCCAATCGTCACCAACGACCGCCGGCTTGCCTTCGGCGTCATCGCAACCGTGGGCCTCGCCAGCGGCCGCGCCGGTTCCGGCGATGTCGATTCAGCATCCAGATGGCACCGCCGTGCCGACCGCCCGCGGCATCGCCTCGGAAAGCTTGGCGAGCGAAAACGCCGTGCGCGGGCGCTTTGACAAAAGCGACCCCACGATCATCGACGGCGAAGACCTCGATGTGCCCACGTTCATCCGAAAAAATCTCAAAATGAAATAGCCAGCCGCGCGATGGCGGCGAGGTCATCCGGCGACAGAATGGGCGGCCGCTGCTGGAAAAAATCGTTCTCCAAGCCTCGCAGGTCTTGAAACCGCAGCAAACGGCCGTTTTTCCAGACCCAGGCGTCCGCACGGTACGGACCAACGAGTCGAGGATCGCTCCAGGTATGGACGGCAATCATGGGCCGGTTGAGCGCGGCGGCAAGGTGCGAGGGTCCGCTGTCCACCGTGACGACCGCTGCCGCTCGGCGGATGAGTTGGATGAGCTGTTGTAGACTGGTACAGTTCAGCAAATCGACGCAATTCTCCGGCCAGCGCTCAGCGAGTGGCCCCGGCGCTTTTCCCACCAGCACGACCTTTTCAGGAGCGATCTCGTGGCAGATCGTTTCCACCTGCCGAGCATCCAGCGATTTTCCCACGCCTCGCGCGAATGGATGCAACAGGACATACCGCGCGGGCAGTTTCTCGCTCTCCGACGAGGACAGCGCTTCACCCTCCGGGAGCGGGAAATCCAAGTCATCTTCCCCCGCCCCGCCGGACGAAAGTAGGACGCCATCAGCGAGCGCCAGATACCTCTCGACCGCGTGTGGCTGCCCGCCCGGCACCGGGATCACCCTGTCATAAAACAGCGTGGCTCCCTCCCTCGCGTCTGCCAAGCCTGCTTTGTACGTTGCCCCGCTCGCCCGGGTGATCCAAGCGGAACGCAGCAAGCCTTGGAAATCGACGGTCAGCGTCGGCCTCCTTGAACTGATTTCACGTTGGCACCACGCAAAAAATTTCTGCAACCCGCGCCAGCCCCGGAACTCGTTGCGCGGGAAGATGACGACCTCATCTACGCACGGATTTCCCGCCAGCAAAGGCGACCACTCGGGATTTACGACCCAGGCGACCCGCGCGCCGGGCCATGCTCGCTTGAGTCGCACGACCGCAGGCAGCGTATGGACGATGTCGCCGAACGAACTGGGCTTGACGACCAGGATGGAAGCCGGGCCGGATTCCCTATCTTGGACGGCCAACGGCTTCACTTCCCGATGGCCAGCCGGTCCGCCAAGCGCTTCGGCAAACCAGCGGCCAGAATCTTCTTCTGAGCGGTCTGAATGTCGTACTCCAAACGCCTCAGTTCGATAAAATTTTTATCAACGTGATAAATCACGTAGGCGGCCCGCCAGTCGCCGTCGCGCGGTTGCCCGACACTGCCGATGTTGATGAAGTATTTCTTTCCCATCTCGAACTTGATCTTGTCGAGCGGGATGCTCATCACCGGGCCGTCGCGGATGTAGGCGCGCGGCGCATGAGTATGTCCGAAAAAGCAGACGCTGGTGTGCTGGTAACTGAAACTCGCGCTCGCGTCCAACTGGTTGAACACGTAACCCCATTTGTGCGGCGTATCGAGCGTGGCGTGGACGATGGTGAAATCGCGCACCTGCCGCACCAACCGCAGTTCGTTCAGGAACTTTTTGTCGTCCTCTGTCAGGTTTTCGCGCGTCCAGTTGAGCGCCTCTTCCGCCAGCGGGTTGAACCCGTCGAGCGAGTCAGTGATGGCCGCCTGTTCGTCGTGGTTGCCCTTCACCACAGGGCAGCCCAGACCACGCACGATCTCCAGACATTCGTGCGGATTCGCGTTGTACCCGACCACGTCGCCCAGACAGACGAAATGGGTACAGCCATTCTCACGCGCGTCTTCGAGGACCGTCTGCAGGGCCTCAAGGTTCGCGTGGATGTCGCCGAAAATCGCAAATCGCATGTGTGGTTTTATACAAGACGGCCTACACGGCTTTGTAAACCCTTAGTTATTTGGGACCCGCAGTTTCTCCCGGATGGTATCTAAGGGGTTCACGATGGGAGTTTTATACACTCGCTCGTCCTCGGGCAGATGCAAGGCTTCCTCCATCGCCTTGAGCGATTTCTCCAGCGTGGGCAGCCGTTCGCGCTCACCCATGTCATACAGCTTCCTGAGCCGTTCCCACGCCTCGCGCTCCTGGCCGGGAACTTTGGCTAACTCGTAGGCGGCGAAGCGCTTTTCATAGGTCGGAGCGTTCGGCAGCTTCGCGGCCTGGTCGTACTGCAGGAAGGCATCCCAATGGTCTTGCAGTTTGTCCCGATAGATCGCGCCGAGGCTCTGGTGCAGGACGTAAGCCTGCGGATTGTTGACGATGCCTCGTTCCAGAAAATCCTTGCCGATCATGAAATATTCACGCTGCCGTTTGAGCTTCACGGCGATTTTCTTCTCCTTGGGATCGTTCATCGCGGCCACGCTTGCGTTGTAGGCCATGTGCCACGACGACATTTCCCAAAAGTTGACGTTGTGCGGCGCGAGCGTGGTCACGGTGTTGAGCATGAGATTCATCGACCCGTATTCCACCTTCTCCCAGGCGGTGTGCGCTTGAATCCAGATCAGGTCCGCGACCAAGGTGCGGAAACCGCTCAGCGCCGCCAGGAAGCCCAACTGACCGATCTTCGCGCGCAGGCTCAGGTTCAACTGCACGTCGCCGAAGAAAGCCGCCCGGTTTTCCTGGGTCAAACGCGCTTCCATCGGCCAGCGCAACGCCCCGAACCCCAACAACATGACGGCCACCAGCACGTAAGTCTGGTAAAGCCGCCGCCGATTCACCGTGGGTAGCCCTTCGGCGGATTGTTTGTCGTCCACAGCCATATGCCAACGGGGTTAAAGCTCCTTGTTGGAAAACACAAAAAACGCCGCGAGCAGGTAGATCAAAAAGTACATCATCCCGAGACCCAACGTCTTGCACAACAGCACCGTGCCGATGGGCGTGCCCACCACGATCTCGTCCACCAGGTTAAACAACTGCAAGTCAGGGAACACCAGCGAGACAAAGGCCACGAACGCCTTGGTGAGCACCCCGGTCCCGGCGATGCCCGCGCTGGCCTGCCAGTAATCGCGGGCCGTCGCCTGCAAGTGCCCGATGAAGTAAATCACCACCGTCACGATGACCGTGAAAATCGCCGACGAGGCAAACGTCGAGATGAACATCGTCAGCGACGCCAGCAAGCAAGCCTTCGCGTAGATCACCAAGCCGCCTGCCCATAAATTGGGGTTGAACGCCGAGGCATGCAACTCGCGCAACTCCTGGTCGATAACCTCCCGTGTCTCCGGGCTGCCCAAGATCTCACCCGTCACCACGTGCACCCGCCAGAGCAGCACGACTCCGAACATGGCACCCATCAGCACCATCGAAAAAAACAACAGCAGCACCACCCCGAGCAGCTTACCCATCAGGTATTCCAACCTTGAAACGGGTTTGGCGAGGATGGTGTAAAGTGTGCGGTCCTCGATGTCCTTCGGCAGCAAACCCGACGTGGCGAGGATCGCCAACAGGCTCGTGAAGATCGACATCGCGCCCAGCGACACATCCTTGAGCATCTGGAACTGATCCTGGAAGGACAGTTGCACCAGAAACGCCGACGAACCGATCAAAAGCAGCGCGAACAGCAGCAAAAAATAAAAAATCTTCAGCCGGATCAGTTCCGTCAGCGTGTTCGTCGCCAACGCCCAGACTCGTCCGAACGAAAAGATACGGTGTTGCACGGTGGCGGCCCGTGGGGCATTCGCGGACGGCGGCATCTCGGTGGCTAAGGTCATAAGATTCAACACCGCCAAAGTTACTGCTTTTTGCGCTTGGCCCCGGTGGTCACGTCTAAAAAGTAGCGCTCCAACGTAGTTTGCGGCTTGCGGGTCTCCAGAAATTCGGCCTGCGGATACGATTTCTTCACGAGTTGCTGAATCTCCTCTAGCATCGCCGGTGGGGCATTGCGGAAGATCACCTCGGTCTGGTCCTCGATGGAGATCAGTTCTCCCAGCTTTCCTTCCCGCACCAAGAGGCCTTTGTCGAGGATGCCGATCCGGTCGCAGATTTCCTGCACCTGACCCAGCAGATGCGAGCAGAGCAGCACGGTGATTCCCCGCTCTTTGCACCCCACGATCAGATCTCGAATCTCCGCCGATCCCTTCGGGTCCACGCCCGCCGTTGGCTCGTCGAGCACCAGCAAGCGCGGGTCTTGGATCAGCGCCTGCGCCAGCCCGATGCGCTGTAGCATCCCCTTTGAGTACCCGCCCAGCCGCCGGTCGCGCGCGTGCTCCAGCCCGACCAGCGCCAGTAGTTCGCCTGCCTTGTCCGTCAACCGCGCGCCACGCAAGCCACAGAGCTTCCCGTAAAATCGCAACGTCTCGATGCCGGTCAGGTACTTATAAAAATACGGATTTTCAGGTAGAAACCCGACTTCCTCGTGGCTGTCGACCAGCTGGCTGTCGCGCCCGAAGATCTCCGTGCTCCCTGCGCTTGGCGAGATTAGCCCCAACACGATCTTCATCGTCGTGCTCTTGCCCGATCCGTTAGGGCCGAGCAACCCGTACACTTGCCCGGGCGCGACCTCCAACGAAAGATCGCGCACCGCCACAACGCGGTCGCGGCGGAAGGGAATGGGGAAAACCTTGGTCAGGTTACGGATCGCAATGGCCGGGGTACTCATCACGGGATAACAGGGTGAACATGCAACGGTTGTCTGCCAAAATCATCCCGGATTTCGCGCCGCACAAGTGTGGGGTGCAAAGGACGCTCAGTGACGGATCTCAAACCCATCCCACCGCTCTACCGCTTCCGGCAGCGGCCCGCGCTCGACCTGCTTGATGTGAGCTGCCAACTGTCCCTTGGCGAGGCAGTCCAGGAAGGCCTCGACCTCGGCAGACTCACCGCCAACCTGTAGCTCCACCCGTCCGTCGGGCAGGTTGCGCACCCAGCCTACCACCTCGTAGCCCTGCGCGGCCTGTTTGACGGTGTACCGGAAACCGACCCCCTGCACCCTGCCGCTGTAAAAAACCTGTTCGTTTTTCATGGTTTGCCTCCAAACGATCATTCCTCGACTTGTTCCAGTGCCAGGTTTGTCAACGCGGCCAACCAAGCCTGGTCCTGCGCCTCGACCAGCGCTAACGACCGCCCCGAGCGAAACAACGAGAACCGCCGTCCGCCCGCGGTCCCGGTGTACTGGCCGTTGGTTTCCGAAGGCCGGACGCCGTAGCGTTTTTCCCACCCTTGGGCCGCCGCTTGCGCGAAACGGTCGGCGTCGGCCTCGGATGACCACATGCTCCGCCAGACGTAGCTGTTCGCTTCGGCATTCCCGTAGACGAGATAACGATCCCCACACCATCCAGCCGCCAACTCCGTGGAATCTCTTCCGAGCCAGATTTTCAGGAGTTGTTGGATACCGAACTCCCCCACGACGTTGTCTACCAGTGGTTTCCGGCCCGCGGCGGTTTTCGTCGGAAGTTCGATGGCCCGCGGCTCCCACTTCGGCTGGGCCAGAAACCGTTCGGGATGGAGGATGTGCGCCGTGCAGGTCGGCGGTTGCTTGAACGCCGCCGCGAGCGCGGTCCACCCCTGCCTCGCGTACAATTCCTCGCAAAACACCTGCCCTTTCAGGTAAGGAAACAACAGGGTTTCGCGCAGAAAACGCGGCGCAGCGGCCAGTTGCCGCACATCCGTCGTCAGGGCGCTTGCTAGGCTGTCCTTCAAAACCGCCCCGGTCAGGTTTGCGAGCATGTAGTGGTTCATAACCAAGGTGGCGTCTCCCTCCACCAGCGCGCTCGCGGCCAGCGTGCGGTCATCGTTGCCCTTGGCTTCAAGCGGCAAGTTTTCCAGGTGGAAATGCTGATCCTCCAGCGCGTGCGTCAGTTCGTGCGCTAGGATGACGCGGTTCTGGGCGTTGGAGAGCGGCTGGCCGCTGAACGTGAACACCTCCCGCGTGTGTTGGTCATAAAACGCGCCGATTTGCTCGCCGAGCAGCCCCAGGTACGTTTTCTTCAGGTCCACCCCCGCCGGAAGCAAACCCAACGCCGACAGCGCGACGGCGGAATCTGCGAACTCCCGGTCCGGCATCTGTTGGAAAAGTTTTTGCTGGAGGATGACCGGCAACTCAGAGCGCGGAATTTCTTTGTACTTCACCGGGCGCGTGAACGGCAGTTCGCGCAAATTTGCCACGGTCCGCTCGATCTCGGCGCGTTGCACATCGTCCGCCGTGCCGTCAATTTCGGCCTGCTGTTTCGCCAAACGCTCCGTCAGTCGCGCATTCTCGGTCGCCAGGAAGGCAAGTCGGCGTTCGGCGAACTCATCCGGTTTGGCACCGCTAGCCTGCCACGCACGCCACCACCCGGCGGCAGCCGCGAACGACAGGAGAACGATCAATACGGCGCGCCAACGCATATGCTCGCACCCTAGCACACCGCGCGGCCCACGCCCCTGCGTTTGCGTGACCCGCGCTTCCGGTCAAAATTCGATGCATGCTTTGGCGCACCGGGCAGTTCATTCACGACCTGGGTTCCCGCGCGTTGATCATGGGCGTCCTCAACGTGACGCCCGACTCGTTTTCCGACGGCGGCGCGTTTCTGGACGTGCCCCGCGCCGTCGATCACGCCCTGGCCATGCTCGCCGAGGGCGCGGCGATCATCGACGTGGGTGGCGAATCGACGCGGCCTGGCGCGCCCGCCGTCTCCGAGGCGGAGGAACTGGCCCGCGTGCTGCCGGTGGTGGAACGAATCGTCGCCGCCGCGCCTGCTTGCGTGGTGTCGGTAGACACTTCCAAGGCCGCCATCGCCCGCGCCGCGCTCGCGGCGGGCGCTACCATCGTCAACGACGTGACGGCCTTGCGTGGCGACCCGGCGCTCGCTGGGGTGGTGGCCGAATTTAACGCCGGGCTGATTCTGATGCACATGCAGGGCGATCCCCGCACGATGCAGCACGCGCCGAGGTATGGGGACGTGTTCGCCGAGGTCGCCGCCTTTCTCGACGAACGTCGCGCACACGCCGTTTCGGCGGGGATCGCCCCGGATTGCATCGCGCTGGACCCCGGCATCGGCTTCGGCAAGACGGTCGAGCACAACCTGTCGTTGCTCCGAAACCTGGACGCGTTGGCCACGCTGGAATCTCCGCTGGTGCTGGGCGTTTCGAGGAAATCATTCCTTGCCCGTGTCAGCGGGGCCGAAACTATGTCCGAGCGTTTGTGGCCCACCGTGGCGCTCACGGCGTTACTCCGGCAAAAAGGGGCGCGGATCATGCGCGTTCACGATGTCCGGCCCAATCTGGCGGCGCTCCAGATGGCGGAAGCGCTGCTTGAAGAGGATTTCGACGGGAAAGCTCGACGGGACACCCCCGCCGCGTGCTAAAGTCCGCAGATGGAGGCCCTGTCTCGATCATTCCACGCGCTGGCTGCGAAGCCGTGGAACGCCCTGATCGAAGTCTCGCTCCTGGCGGTCCTCCTTTACTACGTTTACCGCTACTTCCGGGGCACCCGTGGTGCGCGCGTCCTCGCGGGTTTCACGCTCTTCGCCGTTGTGTTGACGGCGCTCAGCGAGTCCCTCGGTCTCGTGGTGCTCCGCTGGCTGGTCGAACGGTCGGCTGTATTTCTAGTGGTCGTGCTGGCGGTCGTCTTTCAGCCGGAACTCCGCCGCATCTTCGCCGACCTCGGCAGCCGCACCCTGTTCTCGGGCCGCAAGCAGGACGAACGTGCGCTCGACAAGCTTTGCGACTGCATCTACGAGATGGCCAGCCGCCACTGCGGCGCGCTCGTCGCCATCGAGCGCGGCATCGGCCTGCGCAGCTACGCTGAGACGGGCGTGAACATCGACGCCGCCTTCACCCCGGAACTCTTGCAGACGATCTTTTTCCCCAAGACCGCGCTGCACGACGGCGGTGTGATCCTGCGCGACGAGCGGATCATCGCGGCAGCCTGCATTTTCCCGGTGACCCAGCGCGAGAGCCTCGACCGTTCGTTCGGCCTACGCCACCGCGCTGGACTGGGCTTGAGCGAGGAAACCGACGCCGTCGCCATCGTCGTCAGCGAGGAAACCGGCAGCGTTTCGCTCTGTTTCGGCCACGCGGTTCGGCGCGGGTTGACCCGGGTGGAACTGCGCCTGCGCCTCGGCGAAATCCTGCTGGACGAGGCAGGGCCCCCGCGCGCTCCGGTGCCCGAGCTACCCGTCCAGGTCGAGGAAGAACAGGACTTGGAAAACGCCTGAACTCAAGGCCGGCCTCGTGATGAAACGCTGGAAAAAAATCGTCCTGAACCACTGGCGCGCCAAGCTGGCTTCCTTCGTGCTGGCGGCGGCGCTGTGGCTGTTGATCCGCCAGGCGCTGCCGTGAGGAAAACTCCCCGGCGGTGTCGGGTTACCCTTGCTTTTCGGCCCGTCCCGGCCAATTAGGGGGTTCGTTTCGCCAAGTCATCATGTCCAGTCCCGAATCCACCGCCACCGCCAAAGCCACCCCCAAACGTATCTTCGGAACCGACGGCGTGCGCGGCATGGCCAACGTCGAGCCGGTCACGGCGGAAACCGCGCTGAAACTGGGTCGGGCCGCTGCCCACGTCATCACGCAACTCGGGCGCGGGCAGGGCCGCGCCAACAACCGTCCGACCATCGCCCTGGGCAAGGACACGCGCCAGAGCGGTTACATGCTGGAGGACGCGCTTGCTGCCGGGCTGATGTCGCTCGGCGTGGATGTGTTTCAACTCGGCCCGCTCCCTACTCCGGGCGTGGCGTACATCACCCGCTCGTTGCGTTGCGACGCCGGAATCGTCCTGACTGCCTCGCACAACCCCTACGAGGACAACGGGATCAAATTTTTCCAGCACGACGGTTACAAGCTGCCTGACGAGATCGAGCGGCGCATCGAAAACCTCGTTTTCAGCGGCGAGATCGAGAACATCCGCCCAACGGCGGGGAACATTGGCCGCGCCCAACGCATCGACGATGCCTTGGGCCGTTACGTCGAGTTCGCCAAGGCCAGCCTGCCGCGCAAGCTGACCCTGGATAAAATGCGCATCGTCGTCGATGCCGCCAACGGCGCGGGCTACAAATCGACCCCCTGGATTCTGCGGGAACTCGGGGCCGACGTGCTGACCTTCCACAACAACCCCGACGGCACCAACATCAACCGCGACTGCGGGAGCACCTACCCGGAGGAAATCCAACTGCTCGTCCGGCAGACCGGCGCGGGGATCGGCATCACGCACGACGGCGACGCCGATCGCGTCCTGCTGTGTGACGAGCAGGGCGAACTGGTGGATGGCGACGAGATCATGGCCATCGCCGCGCGCGAGTTTCTCAAAGCCGGGCGCCTGGCGAATGACACGGTAGTCGCCACCGTGATGAGCAATTACGGTCTGGAAGAAGCCGTCGCGGACGTGGGCGGCCGGGTCGTGCGCACTCAGGTCGGCGACCGCTACGTCATCGAGGAGATGGTCCGCAGCAACCTCAACGTCGGCGGCGAGCAGAGCGGCCACATGATCTTCCGCGACTTCACGACGACGGGCGACGGCATCATCACCGCGCTCCAAATTCTGCGGATTATGCTGGACACCGGTAAACCGCTCAGCGAGTTGAAGAAATGCTTGGTCAAATACCCGCAGGCCCAACGCAACCTTCGGGTAGCGCGCAAGCCGCCGCTGGCGGAACTGCCGGGGATCACGAGCTTGGTAACCGAGACCGAAGCCCAACTTGCGGGCAAAGGGCGCGTGCTGCTGCGCTACTCCGGCACGGAGCCGAAGATCCGGCTGCTGATCGAGGGCCGGGATCAATCTCTTATCGAGCGGCAAGCCGACCGCATTGCCGACGCGTTGCGCAACGAAATCGGCGTCTAGCCGCCCCGAAGGTTGCCGCTTAAGAAGATTCTCCGGCCCTACCTTTGCCTGCTGCCCTTCCATTACAAATAACCCGGTTCCCGCCGTAGAAACTTCCCCCTTCCGGCGGTACCCACAAACTGCCCGTCCCTCACGGCCACCTCGCCCCGCACCGTCACCACAGACGGCCTGCCCTGGATCGGCCAGCCCTCAAACGCGCTGTAATCGAGGTTCATCGACTGGGTTCTGGCCGAGATCGTCCCGCGATGGTTCGGATCGTACACGACTAAGTCAGCATCCGCGCCGGGCTGGATCGTCCCTTTGCGCGGGAACAAGCCGAACGTCTTCGCCGCGTTCGTGCTCGCCACGCTCACGAACGTGTGCAGGTCGAGCCGGCCGGTCTGAACGCCGTGCGTGAAGAGCAAGTTGATGCGGTCCTCCAGCGCGGGAATGCCGTTGGGAATCTTGGTAAAATCGTCCCGCCCCATCGTCTTTTGCGCCTCGAAGTCAAAGGGCGCATGGTCGGTGGCGACGGTGTCAATCAGGCCTGACCGCAGCCCGTTCCAGAGCACTGCTTGATTCTGCTTTTCGCGCAACGGCGGGGACATCACGAACTTCGCGGCCTCGAACCCGCCTTGCGACGCGTAGCTCGCGTCCAACAGCAAATACTGGATCAACGTCTCGATCTTGACGTTGACCCCGCGCACCTTCGCCGCCAGCGCCTCGGCCAACGCCTCTTCGCAGCTCAGGTGGACGATGTACACCGCCGCGCCGGTCAGTTGCGCGAAGGTCATCAGGTGATGCACCCCCTCGGCCTCCACCAGCGGTGGGCGACTCTCGTAGTGTCCTTCTGGCCCGCGCACGCCGGAGTTGATCAATTCCTTCTGGCGTTCGGCCACCAACGTCTCGTTTTCACAGTGCGCCGCGACGATCACGCCCAGTTCACGCGCCAGCTTCAGCGTCTGATAAAGCTCGCCGTCGTCGATCCCGAACGCGCCCTTGTACGCCAGGAAAATCTTGAACGACGCCACCCCCGCGCGCACGATCTCGCGCAACTGCGCGGCGCTCGCCTCGTCGAAGCGCGTCACCGCCATGTGAAACGAATAATCGCAGGCCGACTTGCCCGCGCTCTGCTCGCTCCAGACGCGAAAACCCTCTGCCGGTGGGGTGTCGCGGGCGGGGCAGCACATGTCGAAGATCGTCGTGGTCCCACCGATCAGCGCGGCGCGGCTGGCGCTCTCATAATTGTCCTTGGAATACGTGCCCATGAAGGGCAGGTAGATGTGCGTGTGCGGGTCGATGAATCCCGGGAACACGTACCGGCCCTGGGCGTCAATCACCTCGGCGTCCGCCGGGACCGGGATTTCCTGCGCGATGCGGCTGATCGTCTCGCCCTCGCAGAGGATGTCCGCGACATACCGCTCGCTGGCGGTGACGATTTCTCCGTTTTTGATGAGCAGAGCCATGGAATAATTTGGTGCGTGGCTGACCTTGCGCCGCCCATCTAAGCCCGGCAATCCTCCCAGAGAAAGACATTCCTGCGCCCCGTGCCCGCCAACCCGGCAAAGCGCGGCAATTTTCGCGTTCGGAGTGGCACGCCCCTTGCACTTGGAACGCTCCAGGCTAATTTCCCCCGACTTCACTTCCACGGCGTGATCCAGGATACGATCAAACAGCGGTTGCGCGCCTCTCTGCTGGCTGCCGCCTCCCGCAAAACTGTCCTGGACGCCGCCGCCCACCTCGCGGGCGAGATCACCGAGGAAGGTACTTGGCTCGACCTCGATGCCCGGGGCGAACCTCCTGCGGGCACTCCCAAGGGCAGTCAGCTCGAGCGTACCCTCTTCATCGCCAAGGCGCGGCACCTCGCCCCGGGGGAACTGGACGACGCGGTGCGGCGCGGGCTGGATTGGTGGCTCTCGCGTGATCTCCGGGGGGCAAACGCGCGGCAGGATCAGATCACGGTCCCTACGCTGGTCGGCGAGATCGCGCTTTTGTTCGAGGATGATCTCTCACTCGGGGCGGCGGGCAAGGTCCTCGAAATCCTCGCGCGCTCGCGCTGGGCAGAGTGGCACTACCGTGACGGTTGGGTCGAACGCAACGGCGGCTTTCTGCTGGGCGTGGCCTACGTGGGGTTGCTGCGCGGCTGCCTGGAAAAATCGTCCGCGCTCTGCGAAACGGCGTTTCGGCGCGCCTTCCGTAATCTCCAGTGGAACCCGGCTTCCCCGGCGTTTTACAACGCCGATTTGGACGACTGCCGCGCCTCGTTTCCCCCCCGGGTCCAGGATTATGCCCGGCTGATCGCGCTCGCTTACGGCACGCCCTGGCAGGCATCGACGGACAGCGTGAAGTCATTCGTTTCCTACCTGCTCGACTTCCAACAGTGGACCACGCGCCAGGGCGCGCCCCGGGCCGACGCGCCCGCGGTGGTCGCCTCGCGCGAGTCTTCCGACGCGCGGACCTTGGCCGACAGCGTGCTCCAGCTCGCGCACCTCGGCAATCCTCCGCGGCGTTCGGAACTGGTCGCGCTGGCGGAGAGGCTTGTTGGGCACGGCAAACCGCTCTCGGGCCACCGCTACTTCTGGCGTTCGCACTTCGTGGTGCATCACCGCCCGACGTTTTACGCCGCGCTCCGCTTGCAGACCTCCGACCGCGCGCACTTGGACGTGACCACTAGCCACGTCCCCCTGGTCGCTGGCGGGCTGTACCTGTTGCGCGACGGCTCGGAATACTCCGGCGTCACCTCTGGCCTGTCGCACCGCGCTTTCCCCGGCGTGACGGCGATCCAGCGAAGGACGGTGCCGACCCTGGTCGATCTAACCCGTCCCGACCCGCACCGGCGGGTGGGCGGGGTCAGCGAGGGCGAATGTGGTTTCGCGGCCCTCGAACTCGCCGAGCAAGGCCTACAGGGTAAAAAGGCATGGTTCTTCTTCGACGACGCGGTGGCCTGCCTCGACGCCGGGCTGTACGGCCCCGCCGTCAGCGAGCCGGTCCATACGACCGTCAATCGCTGCCGCTTGAGTGGTCCCGTCGCCGCAGAGCACAGCCCTCGGCAACGCCGTATCCTCTCGTCGAACCAGACGCATGACCTCACCGCCGTGCGCTCGGTCGAACATGGCGGCCTGCGTTACCATTTCCCTGGTTCGCTCCACGTGGTGGCCGACCTGCAAAACGACGCGGTCAACGACCCGGCCACCGGTGAAACAAACGGAGTGTTGACCCTCTGGATCGACCATGGTTTGAAACCATCCGGGGCGGCTTCGGCCTACTTGATCACGCCGACGGACGATGATCCCGCCGCCGAAGGCAGCCACCTGGAGATCTTGGCGAACACGGCGATGCTCCAGGCCGTGCTTGACCGCCGCTCGCGCACTCTGGGGGTGGTGTTCTGGGATGGGGGTGTCGTCCCCCTGTCGGGCGGCAGCCGCGTCGCGGCCAACCGGTCCTGCCTCGTACTCTGTCGAGAAGACGCGTCAGGCACGGTTTCCCTGAACGTCTCGAACCTGACCCGCCAGCCCGCCACCGTGCACGTGGAGCATGGTGGACGGTGTTTCGCCTTCGATCTTCCGGCCAGCGATGACCGGGGCGGCAGCGTCAGCCGACAATATTAGCGAGCCGGCGGTTACAGCATCGGCGTTTTCGCCAATTGTTGGCGCGCGAGCTTGCCGATCACCGGAATCTCCCAGGCTTTACCAGAAAATGCTTGGACGACCGTCACGACCCAAAGCACGAGCAAGCCGAGCGTGATCACCAGCGACACCAGACTCCAAAGGATGGCCAGGAGGCCGAGGATATGTCCCAAGATCGCGCCAATGATTGCCGACAAGATGCCGAAGGCGAACCAGGCGGCACCGAAGAAGATCGACTGCATCGCCCAGAAACGGACGAATTGGTTACGCTTCTCGACGAGGATAAAGATGATTCCCCCCAGCAGGGTGAAGATAGCGCAGATCCCAGCCGCGACGTTCGGCGCGAGTCCCGACGTGGAAACGGCGGCGGGTTCGGTGCTCAACGGGGAGCCTGGCGTGCCGACGGGCGGCAGCGGGTTCGGGTCTGATGGCAAGTTGGGATCGCTAGACATATGGTTGGTTGGCTCGTAAGAACTGGTCTCCCGGCTTTTAACAAACCCCGACGCTAAGTCAAGCCAACGCCTATCTATTTCGTGCTGCCATGTCCACGTCCGCGCTGGAAATTCGTTCGTCGACACACACTTATCCCATCCATTTGGGTAGTGGCTTGCTCGCCCAGACCGGGACGTTTTTGCGTCGTCACGGCCCAGGCAAGCCGGGCGGGGCCTGCGCGGTCGTCACGGATGAAACGGTCGCCCCGCTGTATGCCGACATCGTGCTCGCCAGCCTGCGGGCGGAGGGTTTCGCTCCCCACCTCCTGACCGTGCCGTCCGGCGAACGCTCGAAATCGCTCGCCGAGGTCGAGCGCCTTTCCGGCGAGCTCGCGCATGCCGGGCTGGACCGCCACGCGTTTATCGTCGCGCTGGGCGGTGGCGTGGTGGGCGATCTGGCCGGGTTTCTGGCGGCGGTCTATTACCGGGGCATTCCCTGCGTGCAGATTCCGACCACGGTGGTGTCGCAGGTTGATAGTTCGGTCGGCGGCAAAACCGGGGTCAACCTCGCCGCCGGGAAAAACCTCGTGGGAGCGTTTCATCCTCCAGCTCTCGTCCTCGCGGACGTAGATACCTTAAAAACCCTCCCTGTACGCGAATTCAACGAGGGAATGGCCGAGGCCATCAAACACGCTGCCATCCGCGACCGTGGCCTCCTCGACCAACTCGTCGCCCTGCATCGGCACGACCCTGCGGAACTGACCGCCATCATCCGGCGCAACCTGGAGATCAAGGCCGACATCGTCGCCCGCGACGAGTTCGAGCGCGGCGACCGTGCGCTCTTGAACTTCGGCCACACACTCGGTCACGCCATTGAGCAGGCTGCCGGATACGGGCGCTATCTGCACGGGGAGGCGGTGAGCTTGGGCATCGTCGCCGCCGCCCGGCTGTCGAGGCGGGTCGCGGGGCTGCCGCTGGAGGATTACAACGCTCTTCTCGCAGGGCTGCGCCACTTCGGGCTACCAACTGCGCTGCCGCCCGATTTTCCCGTGGCTGCTGCGCTGGAAAGCATGGCCCGCGACAAAAAATTCGCATCCGGCGCGGTCCGCTTCGTCCTGTGCCCGGCGCTCGGTACGGCTTACCTCTCAGAAACAGGACAGATCACGACCGACGACCTCCGCCATGAGTTAGAGAATCTGCGCACCGAAACCAGCCGTCGGCTTTGAACCTTGGATCTTGAACCTTCTCTGAATTCTTGAATTCTTGGTTTCTTGAATCTTCCTTGGCTCTTGATTCTTGAGCCTTGAATCTGCGCTCAGCGCCCGGCATCTTCCCGCTCACCGTGACCTACACCGAGGCTTGCTTGGCCATCAACATGATCCCCAAGGTGGGACCGGTGCGCCTGCGCCGACTGTTGGAAGCCTTCGGCGACCCCCAATCTATCCTTCGCGCCCGCGCCGACCGCCTGACCGGTGTCGAGGGCATCAGTTCCGAAATCGCCAAGGGCATCGTGGCCTGGGAGGATCAAATAGACCTCACCGCCGAGACGGCCCGCATGACCGACGCCGGGGTCCACGCCCTCACCGCTGAGTCCGACGCCTATCCCGCTCTCCTGCGCGACATCCACGATCCCCCCATGGTCCTCTACGTCTGGGGCGACCTCACCGCTGGCGATGCGCGCTCCGTGGGCGTCGTGGGTTCGCGGCAGTGCAGTTTCTACGGTACCGAAACGGCGAAGAAGCTTTCCTATCAACTCGCCACGGCGGGTTACACGGTGTTCAGCGGCCTCGCGCGCGGCATTGACACCGCCGCCCACCAGGGCGCGCTGGCGGCCAACGGGCGCACGGTGGCCGTCCTCGGCTGCGGCCTGAGCCAGATTTATCCGCCGGAAAACTTCGCCTTGGCCGAGCGCATCGCAGAAGGCCACGGCGCGGTCATCTCCGAGTTTCCCATGGCGGTCACGCCGGACCGAACCACCTTCCCGATGCGCAACCGCATCATCAGCGGCTGCAGCACCGGCCTGCTGGTCATCGAAGCGGGTTTGAAAAGCGGCGCACTGATCAGCGCGAACCAGGCCGTCGAGCAGGGCCGGACGGTCTTCGCCGTGCCCGGCCCCATTGACCGGCCCGGCTCCCAGGGGACCAATCGCCTCATCCAGCAGGGCGCCAAGCTCGTCATGGGCGCAGAGGATATCTTGGAAGAGCTCGGGATGCTGCCGGGCCTCGCCCCGCGCGCTCCCAAGCAACGCGCACCGGAAGCTGCCGTGGCGGCTTTGAACCCGGCTGCGGCCTCCGCTTCTCCTACCGATGCCCCTCCCAAAACCGCGCTGCCCGCACTGAAGCCGGACGAACAGCGTATTTACGACGCCATCGGCCCCGACGAGACCCCCGTTGATGCCATCATCGTGAGTTGCGGTTTGCCAACCCCGGTCGTCTCCACTACTTTGTTCACTCTCGAACTCAAGAAACTCATCAAGCAATTACCTGGTAAACACTACGTAAGGCTTTCCTGAATTGTTGCACATGTCCAAGACCCTCGTCATTGCCGAAAAACCCAGCGTAGCCGCCGATATTTCGCGCGCCTTGGGGCGGTTCGAGAGGAAAGACGATGCCTTCGAGAACGAACAGTACATCGTCAGTTCCGCCGTTGGGCACCTGGTCGAACTGGCGCTGCCGTCCGAGATGGACAAGAAGCGCGGCAAATGGACGTTTGCCGCCCTGCCGGTTATCCCCGTCGAGTTCGATCTCAAGCCCATCGAGAGCAACGAAGACCGCTTCAAGATGCTGCGCCGCTTGATGAAGCGTCCCGACGTGACGGAAATCATCAACGCCTGCGACGCCGGGCGTGAGGGCGAACTGATCTTCCGCATGATCGTCAAGCTGGCGGGCGTCAACAAGCCTTCCCGCCGCCTCTGGCTCCAATCCATGACGCCCGACGCCATCCGGCAGGCGTTTGGCCGCCTGCGCAGCGACGAGGAGATGATCCCCCTCGCCAAGGCGGCGTTCTGCCGGGCGGAGAGCGACTGGCTGGTCGGCATCAACGCCACGCGCGCCATGACCGCGTTTAATTCCAAGGCGGGTGGCTTCCAACTCACGCCCGTGGGGCGTGTGCAGACCCCCACCCTGGCCATCTTGGTCGAGCGGGAAAAGAAGATCCGCGCTTTTAAACCGCGCACCTATTTCGAGGTGTTCGGCGATTTCGATGTCAAGGCGGGTAACTACCGGGGACGCTGGTTCGACGAGTCATTCCGCAAGGGCACGGACGAGGACGCCCGCGCCGAACGTCTCTGGGAGCGCGAGAAAGCCGAGGCCATCCGCGACAAGTGCCATGGCAAGGTCGGCGTCGTCACCGAGGAAAAGAAACCGGCCAGCCAAGCGGCCCCTTTCCTCTTCGACCTGACCAGTTTGCAACGCGAGGCCAACGGACGCTTTGGTCTGAGCGCCAAGCGCACCCTGCAAATTGCCCAGCAGCTTTACGAGAAGCACAAGGTCCTGACTTATCCCCGGACCGACAGCCGGTATCTGCCCGAGGATAACTTGGCGATGGTTCGCTCGACGATGGGCAGTTTTGCCGATCCCTCGCTGGCCACTCACGCCGATAAGGCGCTGGCAAACGGCTGGGTCAAGCTGACCAAGAAGGTGTTCGATAACAGCAAGGTTTCCGACCACAACGCGATCATCCCGACCGGCGTCGAACCCAAAAACCTCGACGAGTACCAGCAGCGGATTTTCGATCTGGTCGCCCGGCGCTTCATCGCGGTGTTTTACCCGGCGGCGCAGTTCGAGGTGACCACCCGGATTACCCGCGTCGAGGACGAGGCGTTTCGCACGGACGGCAAAGTCATCGTCGACCCCGGCTGGATGGCCGTCTACGGGCGCGGAGTGACGCTCGCCGACGGCTCAGAGGCCAATCTGGTGCCAATTACTCAAGGAGAGACGGCTACCGCCACCGAAGTCGAGGTGCGCCAGAGCGAAACGCGCCCCCCCGCCCGTTACAACGACGCCACCTTACTCGCCACCATGGAAGGCGCGGGCAAGTTGGTGGAGGACGAAGAACTTCGTAGCGCGATGAGCAACAAGGGCCTAGGTACGCCGGCGACGCGTGCGGCTATCATCGAAGGTCTCATCCTTGACGCGTACCTGACCCGTCAAGGCCGCGAGTTGTCGGCGACTTCCAAAGGGATTTCGCTGATCGCATTGCTGCACGGCATCGGTGTGGCCGCGCTCACCTCGCCCGAGTTGACGGGCGAGTGGGAATCCAAGCTCAAGCTGATGGAGCAAGGCGGTTTGCAGCGCAAGGAGTTCATGTCGCAGATCCGCGGGCTGACCGAGGACATCGTCAGCAAAGCCAAGAACTTTCAGGGCGAATCCGTCGATGGCGACTTCGGCGAACTGGACGTGCCGTGCCCGAAATGCGGCACGCGTCCGCTCAAGGAGGAGTACCGGGTCTACAAGTGTGCGAACTGCGATTACGTGCTTTGGAAATCGGTGGCGGGCCGTCAGTTCGATCCCGAAGAACTGAAGACGCTCTTCACCGAAGGCCGCGTCGGTCCGCTCGAAGGCTTTCGCAGCAAGGAAGGGCGTCCGTTCTCTGCCCCGGTCAAGCTCGGCGCGGAAGGCAGGCCGGAGTTTGATTTCCCCGAGTCTAACAAAGAGGCACCCGATTTTTCGGGCTTGACGCCGCTGCTGGCGTGTCCCGTTTGCCAGAAGGGTCAGGTCTACGAGACGGAAGACGCGTATCTGTGTGAGCGGGCTGCCGGTCCCGACAAGGATTGCACGTTCCGCATGAGCAAAACCATCCTCCAACGGCCCATTCCGTCGGATCAGGTGGTGAAACTGCTTTCCACTGGCAAAACGGATTTACTCGATAAATTCATCTCGAAAAAGGGCCGTCCCTTCCGCGCTTATCTCAAGCTGGAAAAGACTGGCAAAGTCGGTTTCGAGTTCGAGCCTTCGGCGCGCGATGCCAAGGCCGGCGCGTCTGGCGCGCCGAAGCGCCGCGCTGCTCCAGCTCCCAAAGCTCGCCGCCCGGCGCGGTCGAAATGACCACTTGGGGCGGAAGGGTATTGACGCCCCTACATCTTGTGTTAAGTCTAGAGTTCTACTGCTCTAGCGGATGCGTTGCCCCAAATGTAAAAGCATCGAAGATCGGGTCATTGACTCCCGACCTGTAAACCATTGTTCTGGCATCCGGCGTCGCCGGATTTGCCTGAACTGTGAATATCGGTTCACGACCTACGAGCAGATCGAGCGGGCCGATCTGTTGGTGATCAAGCGCGATGGTCGCCACGAGTCTTTCGACCGGCACAAGCTTCAAAACGGCATTGCCAAGGCTTGCGAGAAGCGACCGATCAGTCCCGACGTGGTTGAACAGGTGGTCGATCAGGTCGTGCAGGATCTGGAGACAAACCACGGGCGCGAGGTTCACTCCCGGGAGATTGGTGCCAAAGTGATGCAGCGACTGCACGTTATCGACATGGTTGCCTACGTGCGTTACGCGTCGGTTTACCGGCATTTTCAGGACATCGGCGAGTTTATCGACGAGATCAAAATGCTTGAACAGCGCCCCAAGGTTGACGGGATGCAGCAAGAATTGTTTTCCTGAGTTTTCGTAAAAACTTTCGCAAATTCACCAACTGAAGATGGTTGCGATCAAATCCTTCTCCCCGCTGGTGCGTGATCCGGGTGGTAACACGGTCGCCTTCGACCGGAGTTGGCTCCAACAGAAGATCGACCTAGCGGTTTGCCGTTCCGGCAGTCATCCGTGGCCTCTGGCGAGTGAATTCGTGGCGGGTATAGCGCTGTATTTTCGGCATTGCTATCTCAAGACCGTGATCGACGTACCTGACCTGGAACGGGCGGTGCGCCACTCGCTGCACGAGGTCGGCTACGGTGAACTCGCGCCGCATTTCGGCGCGCATTGACAACTCTTCGGGCCATGACGCTCTTCGAGAAAATCATCTGCCGCGAGATCCCGGCCAAGATCGTGCACGAGGACGACGACCTGATCGCCTTCCATGACGTTAATCCGCAGGCCCCGGTCCACGTTCTGATTGTGCCGAAACGGGTGATCTCCCGCGTCGGGCAGGCTGAATCTGGAGACGTCGCACTGCTCGGCAAACTATTGTTTGCTTCCCGCGTGGTGGCCGAAAAGCTCGGCGTGGCGGATTCCGGCTACCGCTTGGTGATCAACCACGGGCCGGACGCCGGGGAAAGCGTTCCCCATCTGCATGTCCATTTGCTCGGCGGCAGGCCGTTGGCTTGGCCACCCGGCTAAAAAAAACCGAAAGCGGACGGGAGATTTCTCTCCGGTCCGCTGGGCGGAAAATATCTTTGGACTCAGGCGGCACGCGTTTGCCGCCGACCATCACTTCATCAGCAACACCGACCGACTGCGCTTGATTTCGCGCGTGATCCGGCGATGCAGGAAGGCGGACATGCCCGTGACACGGCGGGGCAGGATCTTGCCGCTCTCGGTCACAAACTTGCGCAGCAAGTCCGGGTTCTTGTAGTCGATGGCTTCCGGCGCAATGTCCACGCGGCGGCGTGGCATGATGCGGTTGGCGCGGCGGAAATTGGAGCGGCGCTGAGGAGTTTTCGGTTGCATGGATTATCGCGTTTCGCGGTGCAGGGTATGACGCTTGAGAAAGGGATTGTACTTCTTCTTCTCCAGGCGTCCGGGAGTGTTGGGGCTTTTCTTGTTACGGGTGGACACGTAGCGTGAGGCGGGCTTTCCTTCCGCCTTCGCCTCGGTGCATTCCAGGGTAATGATATCTCTCGCCATATATACAGTTTGGGAAGGTTTGGTTATTCCTTGGTTTCGGGCGTGAACTCTTCCTCTTCGGATTCGCCGCCTTCCTCGTCGGTCAGCCCGAACAGGCTGGTGACGGATTGGCGCACGCGTTGCGCCTTGTTTTGACGCTCGATCTGGGACTGGCATTCCACCGTGAACCGGGTATACGGGATGGCCTGCAGACGCTCCTTGTTGATCGGCTTGCCGGACATCTCGCACACGCCGTAGGTGCCGAGTTCGATGCGCTTGAGCGCCTCGTCAAGCTCGTAGAGTGCGTCCTGCTCCTGCGAAAGGAGATTCAGGGCGAAGTCACGGTCATAGGCATCGCTACCCGCGTCGGCCTGATGCATGCCAAAGGCGCTGGCCTCGTTGCTCTCAGCACGGGCGCGTAAGTTGTCCTGCGCCACGCCGTTCATCGAGTCGAGCATAGCGTCACGGAGCGCGAGCAACCGCTTCTTTTGTTCTAAATGAAACGGCGAAAGTTTCGCGTCTGCCGCGTCTTCGTTCTTCTGGCTGGTGCTAAGGAGATACTTCGAGACCGAAGTCGTCATATCCTGACCACTCGCGGACTCCGTCGCAGCCGCAGTCTTGCTAACCTGCGGGGCCGCTTCCTTCGGCTCGGTAGCCAGTTTTTTGCCATTTTTCGCCGGGGGCATGGCTTTGGAATCTTCTGGGGACTTGGACTTGGGCATAGGGCGGGAAACGGGCAAAAAACGGGGAGAAAACGTCGCTGGGCTGTAGGAAGGGGGATTTACTACTGGCATTTCCCCCCTGGCGCAAGGTGGAAACGTATTTTTTTAGCGACCGCCTCCGCCCTCTAGAATCTCGTTGCTGTCCTCGTGGCGGTTCAGGAACTGGCGCTCGAATAGCGGCTCAGCGCGTGGTTCCAAAACCACCGGCTCAAGACCAGTGAGAGTGCCGAGACGACCGCCAGTTGGACGATCAACCAGAACGGCGCGACGGAGGCCCGCGCCAGGATGCGCGCCGGGGAATTGGCCACCACCAGGACCGGGATAACCCAGGTAAACACCAGTTTGAACAGGCCGCCGAACACCTCCGACGGATACCGCGAGATATTGATCAGGTTGTAGTAGCCATAGATCAGGCCCTGCGCGCGGACGATCCAGAACGACAGCGTCGCCAGCGCGAACATGATGGAATAATGCACCGTGGTCCCGAGCAGCACCGCGAGCACGTACCAGCCCACCTGCCCCGCCGTGGGGACGACGCCCAGCTTGCCGAGCGAAAACAACACGAACGCGACGCCGATCCCGGCGTTGACCAGGTTGTCGAGGCCGAACTGCCGCGTGGACACCGAAAACTGGGAGTCCATGGGCAACAACAGCATCAGGTCCAGACGGCCCGTGCGCACCAGTTCCGGCAGGTTAGAGAGATTCATGTAGCAGAACGCCTGAAAAATCTGGCTGATGATCTGATGGGTGCCGATCAGCAAGACCACCTCCCACTTACTCCAGTTCCCGAGGCGGTCGGTGTAAAGGAAAAGCACGTCGACGAAGACGAGCTGTCCGAGGAACCACAGCAGCTCGGTAACCATCCAGAGGACGAAGTTGCCCTTGAAAGACATCTCGCGGATCAGCGAGTTGCGCAGCAGGATCTTGTAAACTTCCCAGTAGCGTCTCATCGTTTCGACGCGGCTTTAGCCGCCGTAAGCGCCATAGTGCCGCAGCCCCCGCGACCACATGGCCCGGCCCGTTACCCAGGCCAACGCTACCCACCCCGCCTGGATAGCGAGGCCTTGGTACAACGCGGGACCGCGCGTCTTTTCTAGGAAGATCGAGACGGGAAAGAACAGTTCGTAGGTAAACGGTAGCCACTTCGCGGCGGCCTGGAACCAGGGAGGCGTCAGGTCCAGCGGAAACATGTGCCCGCTGAGGAAATACTCGAACGACAGCACGATGAAGATGACCGTCGAGATCTCCAGGAACCAGAACGCCAGCAGGGCGATGCCGTAGGTGATAAAAAATTGCAAAAACGCGGCCATCGTCACCGACAAAATGGTCCAAACCCAAGTCTCAGGGTGCGCTGGCCAACGGATGAACCGGTGGAAGGCGAGAAAGATCAGCAGCACAAAGGGCAGCGTCACCGCCGCATGGATCGTGCGGCTGCCGAGGAAAATACTGAGCCGGTACCAGAGATAGTTGACCGGCTTGGTCAGCAGCGCGTTGAGTTGGCCGTCGCGGATGTCGGCGGCAATCTGCCAGTCGTCGTCGGCGGGCGTGATGAGGTTCGAGACGGCTAGGGTAAGCAGAAAATAGTACACCATCGCACCAAAGTCGTAACCGGCGATGGATTGCCCGCGCGAGGCGTAGAGGGCTCGCCAGAGGAACACCGTGCCAAGCAGCGGTACGACCTCGAACAAGCTGCGCAGCAGGAAGTTCCAGCGGTAGACCACGGTGTTTTGCAGGCTGATGTCAAACAGCTTGCGATATTTGGCCACGCTCATGATGAAGTGCTACGGGGTGGTGGGAGGATCAGCGACCGGCGGCGCGCTGCCGCTGGCGGACCAGTTCCGCCGCGAGCCGGAGCGCGGCGATCATGCTGTCGGGCCGGGCACGGCCCTGGCCAGCCAATTCGAAGGCGGTGCCGTGATCCGGGCTCGTGCGGATGATTGGCAGGCCGAGGGTGACGTTGACGCCCTCGTGGAAGGCGTGGAATTTCAGCGGGATGAGGCCCTGATCATGATACATGCACAACACAGCATCCCAACGCCCGGCGGCGGCCTGGGAAAAGACCGTATCGGGCGGAAACGGGCCAGCGAAGGTGACGCCTCGGGCAGCGTGAGCCGCGCGCAAACGCTCGGTCGCCGGGGCGATGATCTCGATCTCTTCCCGGCCCAGGTTACCGTCCTCGCCCGCGTGGGGATTCAGCCCGGCCACGGCGATGCGCGGCGTCGGTAGACCCCGTAACTGAAGAAAATCCGCCAGCAGGCCGCCCACCCGGATGATTTCCGGGCCATTGATCTGGCCCACGGCTTCTCGCAACGGCAAGTGGGTCGAGAGGAGCGCGACCGTCAGCGAGCCACCGGTCAGCAACATGGCGTAATTTTCGACCCGGCAGCGGTCGGCGAAAAACTCGGTCTGCCCGGCGTACCTGAACCCAATTTCGTAGAGATTCGCCTTGCTGACCGGGGCGGTAACGACCGCCGCCAGTTCGCTGTTCAGGGCGCGCGCCGCCGCCTCCTCCAAGGCGTCCCACGCCGCGCGGGCGGTAGCCGCCGTCGGCAGGCCGAGCGTGACGCCGGGCAGCGGGCGGCCGACGATCTCGTAACGAAAACCGGGGTCGATTTGTCCCGAGCGCAGGGCCATTTCAACGACCTCCGGCCCTACCCCGGCCTGGTCGCCGAGGGTGATACCGATGATCAGTCCGGTTTCGTGCGTGGGTTCATTCATCCGGGAAAAGCAGTCTCAGCGGTGGCTGGTCACGCCGACCTGCCGACACATTTTGAGCAGCGAGCATCGGGAACAGCGCGGCGAGATGCCCACGCACACGTGCTTGCCGAAGGGCACCAGCAGCGCGTTGATCTCCACCCAGTAACGCTCGGGCAGGACTCGTTCGAGCGCAGCGGTCGTCTTTTCGGGCGTGTTGGCGGCCACGTACCCCCAGCGGTTCGTGATGCGATGCACGTGAATGTCCACCCCAATGCGCGGCTGGCCGCAGGCGATCCCCAACGCGAGGTTGGCGCACTTGATCCCGACCCCGCGAAAATCGAGCAGTTTGTCGAGGTCGCACGGCAGTTCGCCGCCGTACTCCGCGATCGTGCGGCGGGCGATTTCGCGGATCTGCGGTGCCTTGGCTTCGCGGAAGGTGCTCCCGGCCAGCAGGCGGTTGATTTCCTCGCTGGCGAGGTGGCTCATCGCCTCCGGCGTACGTGCCTGGGCGAACAGACGCTTGGCAATCGGCACGGTATCCTCGTCGCGGGTGCGGATGGAGATGATGCAGGCGACCAACTGCTCGAAGGGCGTGCGGTAGCCCTCTTCGAACAGTTCGAACAGGGCGGCTTTACGGAACGGTTTGACGGCGTCGCGCAAGGCAGCCATCGCGCGGTCGATGTCGAACGTTTCCTTGGTGGGTTCATCCAGATGGGTGGCGGCGGGTTGGCTCATGAGCTGGGATGTAAGGTACGTGCCGCGGCCAAAGAACGACGCTCATCCATCGTCTCTGCGCAAGCCGGGTTGAGCCGCCGCTTTGCGCGTCCCACACGCCCGTCGTGCTGGTCGGTTCCGAATCAGGATCATGCAATCGCCCGACCAATCGTCCAACCCTCCCGGCAGAATCCTCGACCACGACGCCGGCATCGGCGAGGCCGATGCTAACATGGTGGAGCAGCGCGCCCGTGAACTAGCCGAGATCGACGGGCTGGACGCGGACCAAGTCAACGACGGGCACCACGCCCAAGCGCGTGCGGAATTGAGCGGTGCCGCCGACCTGTTTGCAGCCAACGACGACGAAGGCGCGACGGCGGGTCTGATCGCCACAGATGATGTGCCCGGCGAAAGCGGCGTCGCGGTCGCCCCTGCCACCAACGCGGCGCAGTACGGCGACGAACAGACCATCGGCGAGTCCCTCTATTCCGAGGGGATCGCCGAGGCGGACCACGACCGGATGGTCGAGTCCCGCCGCGACGAGCGCGAGGACGAAATTTGACCCGTCAACAGCGGGTGGCCAGCCTCGTCAGAACGTTTTGATGAATGCCTTGGCGCGCAGCCCTGTCAGCCATTCCTCGTTCTGGCGGGCGCGATCCTCCGCAGAAATCTTTTTCTCCAGATCTACTCGCACGTCGCTCAGCGGCTTCGTGAAGGCGGACTTCCGTTCGGAAACCTTGAGAATGTAGTACGAATTGCCCTGCGCGAGCACCGGGCTGATCTTGTTCACGTCCAACTTGAACGCGGCGTTGGACAACGTTTCGTTGAGCGTCTTTCGGTCGATCCAGCCCCAGTCGCCACCGGCTTGACGGCTGGAATCCTCGCTGTAGAGCGAGGCCAACTGCTCAAACTTGCCGCCCTTGTTCAGCTTGTCGCGGATCTCGTCGGCCACCGCTTTTTGCGGGTCTCCGTCGCGGGAACCGGGGGATACCGTGCCCTTGGTGATGGAAATCATCCAAAGGTGAATCTGCTCCGGCGTGGTGTAATCAGGTTTGTTCGTCGTGTAAAGCGAATCGAGCTTGAGCGGAGAAACAAGGAGGTTGCTCTTGACGTTTTGGTAACGCATCGCCTGGACGATGACCATGTCGCGTTGCTGCTCGCGGAACTTGGCCTGGGTCATGCCCTGAGCCAAAAGGGTGCGGACGAAGGCCTGCCGATCTCCACCATATTCCTCGCGGATCACAGTGGCCACCCGATCGTCGATGAGGGAATCAGGAATCGCGTATTCCTTCTTCTTGAACTCCTGCAGGATGAGCTTGCGGTCGATCAGGGTTTGCAGCGCGGCCTTACGGGCCTGGCGCACTTTCTCGACCAGCTCCTGGCCGGTATAGTTGCTGCGAATAGAACGCTCGTTGCCGCTGACCAGGTCGCGGACCTCGGAAAAGGTGATCACGTCGCTATTGACCTGAGCGGCAATGCCGTCGACCACCTCCGGTTCGGCGCGGAGCGTTGCCAAGGTGGCGGCGCCTAGTAAAAAACTACATCCGACGAAAATGCGGCAGGCGAAGAGTGGATACGGGCGGCTATTTTTCATCATACCTCAAAGACAAACGCGACGGGGTCAGGGATTCAGGAACGGGTGATAAGAAGGTAGGAGGTGATGCTCACAACCCCTCCAGCAGGCTGCGAATCTGGCGCACTTTAGTGACCGGGTCGCGCGAAGTCAAGCGGGGGAACTTGCCACCAACGAGCACAAAATCGCCGCCCCGCGTGAGCATGACCTTGTCACCCCGAACCTCGATCTGCTGCACCCGCCGGGTGGCGGCTAGAAGCTTCAATCGCGTCAGTTCCAGCAGATTCTCGGCGGAGACGGGCAGGCGGCCAAACCGGTCGCGCCACGTTGCCCGCAGTTTTTCGAGGTCGTCTTGCCGGGCGATTTCCGCCAACTGCCGGTAAGCCTGAATGCGCAGCTTCGGCTCCTGGATGTATGCGGCGGGGATGAACGTCGGCCAACGCTCGGCGTCCGGGCCGGACGGTTCGTGAGCGCCCTCATCTTGGGCACGGCTGCGGTGCTCCGCTTCGTTCGTGCTGGCAAAGTCGAGCTGGGCGATTACTTCGAGGCGGTGGTGGACCTTCTCGCCCTTGAGTTTGGCAACCGCCTGGCGCAGCAGTTGGCAGTACAAGTCGAAGCCGATGGCCGTGAGGTGCCCGCTCTGCGCGAGGCCAAGGATGTTGCCCGCACCGCGAATTTCGAGGTCGCGCAACGCGATTTTGAAGCCTGCGCCGAGGTTGGAATACTGCTTGATGGCGTTGATGCGTTTGCGGGCCTCGCCCACGGTCAACAGGTCCCGGGGCAGCATCAGGTAGGCGTACGCCTTATGCTGGCCACGGCCCACGCGGCCGCGCAATTGGTACAAGTCCGCCAGCCCGAAGCGGTCGGCGCGGTCGATGATGATCGTATTCGCGTTGGGGATGTCCAGACCGCTCTCGATAATCGTGGTCGCCACCAACACGTCGGTCTCGCCGTTGACGAAGCGGTGCATGACCTCCTCCAACTGCCCCTCCGCCATCTGACCGTGGCCAAGGTCCACCCTGGCCCGGGGGCAGAGGTGCCGGACGCGGGCGGACACTTTTTCGATGTCCTCGACCCTGTTGTGCAGAAAGTAAACCTGGCCCTGCCGGTCCAACTCCCGGTCGATGGCACTGCGGATGACACGCTCATCGAACGCGCAGATGTTCGTCTCGACCGGGTAGCGGTTGGGTGGTGGCGTCTCCAGGGTGGAAAGGTCGCGCGCGCCGGTGAGCGCCATATATAGAGTGCGCGGAATGGGCGTCGCGGAGAGCGTCAACACATCGACGTTGGGAAATTTCTCTTTGATCCGTTCCTTGTGCTGGACGCCGAACCGCTGTTCCTCGTCCACCACCAGCAAGCCAAGGTCCTTGAAGGCGATGTCCTTGGAAATCAGTCGGTGGGTACCGATGACGATGTCCACGCTGCCGTCCTGGAGGCCGTGGGCTACCCGCGTTTGTTCGGCGGCGGTGCGGTAGCGGCTGAGCAGTTCGACGGTCACCGGAAAGTTCGCCATGCGGGCGCTGAAATTTTCGTAGTGCTGCTGGGCCAGCACGGTAGTGGGTACCATCATGGCCACTTGTTTGCCGTTCAGCGCCGCTTTGAACGCCGCGCGGATGGCGACCTCGGTTTTCCCAAAGCCGACGTCGCCGCAGATGAGGCGGTCCATCGGGCGGCCAGATTCCATGTCGCCCTTGGTGTCGCCAATGGCCTTTACCTGGTCCACGGTTTCCCGGTAAGGGAAGGCGTCCTCAAATTCTTTCTGCCACTGGTTGTCCGGCGCGAAAACAAATCCGGGATGGGTGTCGCGCGTCGCTTGGATTTTCAAAAGCTTGGCGGCGTAATCGTAAATGGACTTTTCAGCCGATTTCTTGGTTGTAGACCATTTGCCGTCGCCCAGCTCGCTCAGGCCGGAGCCACGCTTGCCGAGTCCGACGTACCGCGAGATCAGGAAGGCCTGATCCAAGGGAACGTACAACTTGGCGGAGTGGGCAAATTCGAGCACCATGATTTCATCGGGCGGTGCAACCTCGCCTTTCGTCACCGCGTTGCGGTGGTTCGAAGGCTGCAACCCGAGGAATCGGGCCAAACCGTGCTCGAGATGGACGACCAGTTCCCCTTCCGCAAATTCCGTAAAATCAATCTGCGTGCGATTTTTGAGTAAACCGCGTCGGCTGCGCTGGCCTCTGCTGGCACGTCCAACGAGCCGCGTATCATAGCCTAATAATTCCGCTCCCGAGGTTACTGCCAGTTTGGCGGATGGGAAAACGAATCCGGAAACGATGCCGTCGTCGAGGTACAATGGTTTTTCCGCAGACCTAGTAAAATCGCTAACAATTTCTTCTGCTGCAGTGCGATCCGATTTTTTACTAACGTGAATTCCGAGCTGAACACCTTCTCGCAACCAAGTCGCCACCTGCTCGTTAGCCCGCTGCTTAACAGTTTCGTGCAAAGCCGGCGAATGTGCAGCGTGCGACTCTATCTCTAAAGGTGAAGCATAAAATGCGGTGTCGAACTCTACGTTGGCCGACTGGTCATTCACGTCGACGCTGGCCCCAATGGTGACAGGAGCATCTTCCTCCGCCCCCTCAATGCCAACGATTAGATCAATATTTTTACGGTAATTCCGTAATTCCTGTTTTGATGATGAGGGGGCTGATAATAACACCGTGCACCGGTCGAGGGTCCTCAGGGAAGACTGCTGATCCAATTCGAACTCTCGAATGGATTCAATCTCATCGTCGAACCACTCGAGACGGACGGGCAGTACCTGTTGCCAAGAGTAGATGTCCATGATTCCGCCCCTGATCGCGAATTGACCTCGGTCGGAGATTTGCGACTGGCTCTCGTAACCCGCTTGATTCAATTGCTCGAGCAAGCCATCCCGGTTTAACTGCAGCCCGACTTTGAAAGTCAGGCTGCTTTTTTGCAGTGATGTGCGCGCCGGGACCGGTTCGCCGAAGGATTGGCGATTCAACACGACCACTCCCCCACCCTCCCCGCCGCTGAGCCGTTGCAGCACGGCCAAGCGCTCTGCGCTCGTTTCCGGGTCAGGCAACGCGCCTTCCACGGCCGCTTTTTCCTGATGCGGAAAGATCATCGCCGCTGGCAGCCAGTTGCTTAGCTCCGCATGGAATTGCTCCTGTTCGCGCTCCGTCTCGCAGACAACCCAGAGATTTTGGTCCTCGCGTAGGGCGTGGGCGTGCAGCAGCGCGACCAGAAAAGGCTGCGCCGATGGGGTGACGTTCTCGAAGAATATGCGCTCGCCGCGGCGCACTGCGCCGAGCTTTTTGGCCATCGCGGTCGAGTTCGCCACGCGGTCAAGCAAGATGTTCCTCGGGTTGGACATGGCGGAAAGAAATTTGGCCAAGCTGGCGAGCGCCAGACGGCGGCAGGCCGCATGCTTACGTAGGCACGCGACCCGGCGGACGCTCCTCAGCGACGAGCACGATCACTGGATGTTCAATTCCCGGATGATGCCGAAGCGCTCGATGCGTTTGCGTAGCGTGGCCCGGGTAACGCCAAGGATCTTGGCCGCTTTGAGTTGGTTGCCGCGCGTCAGCTTCATGGCGGCAATGGTGAACTCCCGCTCCAACCACGGCAGCAGTTGGAGGCTGCTGTCCTGAGCGGCGGCCTGGAAAAGCATTTCGATGGCGGTCTGGGTAGTAAGCGCAGGGGCCGTGTAGTTGCCCGCCGGGCCGCCGACGCCCGGCAAAGTGCCATCCAGATTGAGGGCGTCTCCCTCGTCGGCGGGGCGTACCCCCCGTTGATCGCCCACCATGCCGAGAGGAATGTCCTTGGGCAAGAGCACGTCGGTCGTCGCCAGGACGGAAGCGCGTTGGAGGGTATTTTCGAGTTCGCGAACGTTGCCCGGCCACGGATAACCCTCCATGACTTTCAGCGCCTCTTCCGAGAGATGCACGCGAGGGAGGTGCTTTTGCAAGCTGATCTTGGCCAGGAAATACTCGCACAGCAGGCGGATATCCTCGACGCGCTGCCGCAGGGGTGGCAGGTGGACCCGGACCACGTTCAGACGGTAGAAAAGGTCCTCGCGGAACTGCTTGCGGGCGACTTCCTGCTCCAAGTTCTTGTTGGTGGCGGCCACGATGCGCACGTCGGCGTGCAAGGTCGCGTTGCCACCGAGGCGGGAGAACTCGCCCTCCTGCAAGACGCGGAGGATCTTGCTCTGCACAGGGAGCGGCATTTCGCCGATCTCGTCCAGAAATAGAGTGCCGCCGTTACTCTGTTCGAACCGGCCCACCCGCTGCGTGACCGCGCCGGTGAAACTGCCCTTCTCGTGGCCGAAAAGCTCGCTTTCCAGGAGTGTCTCCGGGATGGCAGCACAGTTGATCGCCACGAAGAACTTGTCGCTGCGGCGGCTGTAATGGTGGATCGCCCGGGCGACGAGTTCCTTGCCGGACCCGCTCTCGCCCGTGATCATGACCGGTGCCTCGCTGTGAGCCACGCGCCCGATCATCTTGAACACCTGCTGCATCGCCTCGGACTGGCCAACGATGCTGTCCTGGTGTTGATCGACCGTCAGTTGCGGCTTGAAGGCCGTGGCCGCCCGCATCTCGGACTGCGCCTTGAGCGCCGAGTCTACCACCACTTTAAGATTGAATGGCAAGGACTCCTTGCGGATGAAATCGTAAGCGCCCAACTTCATCGACTCGATGACGGACTGCGTCGTGCCGAAGGCGCTGGTAAGGACCACCATTGCGTTCGGGTCCTTGAGCCGCACCTTGGCGAGCAATTCCAGGCCGCTGAAAGGCTGGACGTGCGTTTCGGTGATGAGCAAATCTGCTTCCTGCGCGAAATAGAGTTTGTAGGCCTCATCGGTCCGGGTGGCGGTCAGGACGCGCGTGTTGGAGGTTTCCAACTGGTGCGCGGCCCACTCCAGAAAGTCCACTTCGGGATCAACGATGACGATGGTTTGCATGAAACTGCGGAGCGGAACCGACGGAGGGGCTGCTGACTAGAGGGAGCCATACCTGCGTTGTCGGTTACTGTAATCCTGCACCGCCGCGTACAGATCTTCTTTGCGAAAATCCGGCCAGAGCGTGCGCGTGAAGTATATCTCGGTGTAACTCAACTGCCAGAGCAGAAAATTAGAGAGCCGCATCTCGCCCGAAGTGCGGATGAGTAAATCGGGATCTGGGTAGGCGCGGGTGTAAAGGCGCTGCCTAAAAAGCTCGGCGTCGATGGCAGCCTCGTCGAGGGTGCCCTGCCGGACCTCGTGCGCGATGCTCTTGACGGCGTCGATCATTTCGACGCGTCCGCTGTAGCTGAGCGCGAGAATCAGCGTCAGACCGGTGTTTTCGGCGGTCTGGGCAATTGATGCGTTCAGTTGCTTCAGGCAAGCTTCTGGCAACTCCTGGAGCCGCCCGATGGCGTGGAGACGCACGTTGCGCTCCATCAGTTCGGGCGTGGTGTCCTTGAGGAACTTTTGAAGAAGTTTCATCAGGGCGGTCACCTCGGCCCGGGGCCGCTGCCAGTTTTCGGTCGAGAACGCGTAGAGTGTCAGGAACTCGACGCCCATCTCGCCGCAGCCCTCGACACTTTGGCGGACCGCCCGGGAACCTTCCTCGTGCCCGAAGATCCGCGACAACCCGCGTTGCTTGGCCCAGCGTCCGTTGCCGTCCAGGATGATGGCAATGTGCCGTGGGATGGATGGGTGCGCGCCTTTCATGGTCAGACCCGGATGGTCTGGCTGCGACCCGGCCCGACGCTGACGATCCCGAGTTTGGCCCCGGTTAACTTGCAGATCCGCTGGAGGTAACGCCGCGCGGCAGGGGGCAGGTCGTCGTAGTGGCGCGCCTTCTCGGTCGGCGTCATCCAGCCGGGCATTTCCT
Organism: uncultured Chthoniobacterales bacterium; assembly: GCA_964242205.1. GTDB lineage: Bacteria > Verrucomicrobiota > Verrucomicrobiia > Chthoniobacterales > SZAS-18 > CAHJWO01. Next base: position 35,256 of record CAXTBX010000005.1, on the reverse strand, counting down.
CGTAAACCGGCTCGCAACGCGTGAAAGCTTGGTGATCGGACGGGGGAACCTCGACGGTTTTGCCGTCCAGCTTGTAGGCAACACAGATGCGGATGCGTTCGACGTTGTCCAAGCCGTCGAGATTGGTGACCGCGAGCGAGTCAATGCCATTGACCATCGTGGCGAACCGGGTGGCCACGGCGTCGAACCAACCGCAACGGCGCGCCCGGCCCGTGGTCGCGCCGAACTCGCGGCCCATGCCGTGCAGCATGTTGGTGATCGCCTGGTTCTCGCTCGGAAACGGCCCCTCGCCAACGCGCGTCGTGTAGGCCTTCATCACGCCAACGACCTCGTCGATCCGATGCGGCGGCACGCCGGAACCGGTGCACGCGCCGCCGGCGGTCGTGCTCGAGGACGTGACGTAGGGATAGGTGCCGTGGTCGAGGTCGAGAAAGGTGCCTTGGGCACCTTCGAAGAGCACTTTTTTGCCGGAGGCCAGAGCGCGATGGAGATAGACGACCGTGTTCGTCACGAAGGGCTGTAACGTTTCCGCGGCCTTCAGGTAAGTAGTTTCGACCTGTTTGAAGCTGAGCCCCTTCGCCCCAAAGGTTTCGAGGATCTGGTTGTTTTCCTTGATGCGCGCCTTGAGCTTCGTTGAAAAAACGGCGGGCTGCATCAGGTCGGACATGCGCAGGCCGGTGCGCGCGGCTTTGTCGCCGTAGGCGGGGCCGATGCCGCGCTTGGTCGTACCGAGCTTTTGGTTGCCCTTGAGCTGCTCGCGGCGCTCGTCGAGCAGCCGGTGGTAGGGCAAAACGAGGTGGGCGCAGTCACTGATGAGAAGATTTTTGTCCACGGCGACACCTTGGGCGCGCAGACCATCGATCTCGCCGACCAACGCGACGGGGTCGATCACCACGCCGTTGCCGATCACGCAAACCTTGCCGGGCCGCAAGATGCCCGAGGGAATGAGGTGCAGGATGTACTTGCGCCCGGCGTGGACGATGGTGTGGCCCGCGTTGTTGCCCCCCTGGCTGCGCACGACGATCTGCGACGTGCCGGTGAGCACGTCGATGATCTTGCCCTTGCCTTCGTCGCCCCATTGCGCTCCTACGAGAACGATGTTGGCCATAAAACTTTGCTTGGAGGAAAAACGCTGGGAGGGTTGTGAAACGGACAGGGAAGATGGTCGGGGTGCACCTTTTGGCAAGTGCTTTTCTGAACGGCACCGCGTGGCGACGGTCAAAATGCCCGGTGCGCGCTGTTCCAGGTGACGGCAGCGTGCTTCATTGTTCCCGAACCGACCTCTCCGCATGCCTAGCTTCAACTACCGCGCCCGCGACGCCCAGGGGCAACTCGTCCAGGGCGTGATCGACGCCTCCGACCGCGCCGGAGCCATCGTGGCCATCGAGCAGAAACGCTGTGTACCCATCAAGATCGACCCGGTGGGCGCGGAGTTAACCAAGTCCGTCGCCGCGAAGAAATCGGTCGCCAAGCCGGACGGCGCGAATGGCGGGAGCAAGGCGGTGGCCGTCCCCTCCCCGCCATCGGCCTCGGGCGCGACCACAGCCATGTCCATCGCGCACAGCCAGCGGCTATTTTTCACGGAACAACTCGCCTACCTCTTGTCCGTGGGCATGACGCTGGACGAGGCGCTGGGCGTGTTGGTCAAGCGGCTCAAGCAGCCCGCGTTGCAACGGCTCACATCCGAGTTGCATCAATCGCTGGTCGAAGGACGCAGCTTCTCGCAGGCGTTGCGCGAGTTTCCGCGCATCTTTTCGCCGCTGTACGTCAACCTCGTCATGGCTGGGGAGGCCAGCGGCGCGCTCGACGACATCCTGACGCGGCTGGTCAAGCATCTGACCAGCATGAAGCAACTGCGCGACCGGGTGACCGGCGCGTTGATTTATCCCGCGTTTCTCGTGGTGGCGGGCATCGGGCTGATCATCATTTTCATCACGGTGATGGTCCCGCAGCTAAAAACATTCTTTTCCAACACCGGCGGCGGGGTGCTGCCGCTGCCGACGCGGGCGCTGATCGAAACCAACCGCCTGATCACCACCTATTGGTGGGTGGGCGTGCTGGCGGGGATCTTGGCTTACAGCCTGTTCAAGGTTTTCACCAAATCGCCCGGCGGGCGGCTCAAGTGGGACCACTTCAAGCTGCGGATGCCCGCGTTCGGCTCGGTGCTGAGCTACCAGTTCTACGCGCAGTTTGCCCGGACGATGGGCACCTTGTTGCAAAACGGCGTGACGCTGCTGCGCACGATGGAACTGCTCGAAGACATGTCGGGCAATTTGTTTCTCAAGGCGCGGATGGCCGAGACGCGCGCGGCCCTGATCGAAGGATCGAGCCTGTCGAACGCGCTGGCGCGCCAGGCCGTGTTCCCGGAGTTGTACGTGGACATGATGGCGGTCGGCGAGCAGTCCGGCCGGTTCGCTGAGACGATGCAGATGGTCGCCGACGTGTACGAGCGCGAGCTGGACCAGCGCATCAGGGTGGCGACGGCCATCATCCCGCCGATGATCATCGTGGTCATCGCCGCGCTGGTCGGGGCGGTGGTGTTCAGCATCATCAGCGCGGTGTTCAGCGTGTCGCAGGGATTGTCGCACGCGCATTGAGCGAAAGGCGATGCGCCGGATAGCTGCGTGCTTGCTTCCAAGGGCGGAAAACGGGTAGGTTTCCGGCAGCTTCCTCCCGCGATGTTTCCCTTGTTTGTTCCATTTGCTGCACGCCGAGCCGCCACGCGTGGCTTCGTCTGTTGTGCCGTGCTGCTGGTGATCACGGCAGTTGGGCCGAGCCGCGTCCAGGCGCAGGAGCTTCAGCACCAGCGGCATCCGCTTTCCACTTATCTTGACCTGCGGCCCGTGACCCCCGGCTCCCCGGCGCAGAGCACGCCCGCCTGGATCGAGGCGCTGGAATACGTCCCGGCGGCGCAACCAGCGGTCATTCCCGAGGCCGTGGAAGACCGCATCGTGTCGCCTGCCGCCCGGGGAAAGTCCACTTTCCGCATCCGCTTGCAACGCCCCGAAGGCAGCACCGCGGAAAATCTCCAAGCGCGGGTGTTTTTCGACGATCTGGCCGCCGCCGAGCGACCCACTCTGACCGTGTGGAGCGAGCTGGGCGAAAGGGTGGTGGCTACCGTGAAACTCGGCCAAAACCTCGGGCTGCCTTCGTCCGAGACGCTCGTTTTACCGATGCGCGGGGCGAATTATTTGGAGATCGAGGCGGACGGCGACGGGTCGCAGGTGCGTGGGCTGTTCCTGAGCTGGCTCGAACCGACCGAGGTGCTGCAACCCAGCGATGATGCCGCCAAGGAGACGACGCGGCAGCCCTTCCGCATCCTGTCGGCAGCGCGGAAGCCGAAGAACGACTCGTATCTTTACGGGGTCGTCACGGCCAGTCTCTACACCGGCAAACCGCTGGTTTTGAAGCCGAACGACCCGCCCGCGCCGTCCCTGCAGTTCGAATTGGAGCGGCAACCGCTGGTCGCGGTGGTGAGCTGCGAGGTGCTCGGGGCCAGCGTCGATGCGCCGCCGACCCTGAGCGTCAACGGTCACCCGGCGGGTGCGCTGACGTTTTACCTGCCCGACCTGGCGGACCCGGGTTACCAGGGCGTGGCGCGCGAGGATGATGCGCAGTTCGGGTTCCGCTACACGGGTTGGCTGCACGCCCAACGCGTCGTCTCGGGCGCGGAACTGGTTGCGGGATTGAACAACCTCAACGTCGGGCTGTCGAACGGGAAAGACGCCCTCGCCGTCCGTTCGGTTTCTATCCAGTTGAAGTACAACTGGGAAAAACTCGACTACGTGTTGGTGCCCGCGCCTGCCCCCGTCGCCCCATGAAAATTCGTCAACAAAGCTCCCTGCTCGCGTTCACCCTACTGGAAATCATGCTGGTGGTGGCCATTATCAGCCTACTGCTGGGGAGCGCGTTTTACTTCCTCGGGCCGCAGATCGAAATCGCGCGCGACGCCAAGCTAAAGACGGATTTTGCCGCGATGGGGCAGTCGCTGCAGGCCTACGAGAATCTCAACGGGTTTTTGCCCACCACAGAACAGGGCCTGGATGCGCTGGTCAATGCTCCTGCCTCTGAGCCGAAGCCGAACCACTGGTACCAGATGTTGAAGCAGTTGCCGAAGGACCCGTATCAAGGCGATTACGTTTACGTTTGCCCGGGCAAGCACGATCCGAAAGGGTTCGACATCTATTCCAAGGGTAAGGATCACATCGCGGACACCGCCGACGATAAGGGGAACTGGGATTTCAAGTGATCCAGTAAGCTGTCTCTGACGCGATGAAGTCCGGTGCGCGGACTGGTCTGGTAGGTTCGGTGTTGCGAATAGCAACGCTGACGGCAGCGGTGATCATTGCGGTTTTCGTATGCAGCACGATCTTCCGATGGGCGAGGTCAGCGATCCGCGTGGCAGATGATGCCAAGATTGAGACGGATCTCGCGGCCCTCAGTCAGTCGCTTGAGGCCTATCGAAGCTTCAACGGCACCCTGCCCACGACGGCACAGGGATTGGATGCGCTCGTCAACTCGCCAATGACCGAGCCGAAACCAGGTCACTGGTACCAGATGCTGATACAGCTTCCGAAGGACCCGTATCACCGGGAATACGTTTATGCGTGTCCCGGCACGCACCATCCTGATGGATACGATCTCTACACCAAAGGTTACGATGGCATCGCTGGGACGGCTGACGATGTGGGTAACTGGGCTCCCGGGTGGATCAACAGACTCTTGCGTAGGTAACCGAGATTCTCAGCGGCATAAAAATTACCCCGTCAGATCGTGGCCAGCCGCGCCTTGATTCCGGCGAAAAATTCGCGCGCCTTGCGCGTCTCGGCTTCCACTGGCTGTCCCAGCGCCGCTAAAACCGGCTGAATCGGCGCGGATTCGTCCGCCAGAAACGTGCGCAAGGTGACCAACGTTGCTTCACCACCCGGCCAGAGGGCATCCAAGGGTGGTGCCACGGCGCCGGTCACACTGATCGGCTCCGATTGACGGTGTTCGATGGCTAGCGCACGCCCGAGTTCATGAACCGCCGTGACCGTTGAGGCCCTGGCCTCTTCGATCATTTCTTCGGCGAGGAGGATGCGCGCCATCTTCAAACGCCGGGCGTGCTGCTCGCGCGCCTGGCGCGCGCGCTCCTGTTCCAATGGTGACAGCGCGAGCGTTTTCGGCTCCGGCGACGGGTACAACACCCGGCTTGCGCGCAGGGACGGGCTGACGACGCCGGTTTCCGCCAGACGGCGCAATAACTCGGCGGTGGCACGGTCCATGACTTCCAGTTGGATCGACGGGGGCGGCTCGTCCTGCACGACGGTGCGCAGAATCTCGTCCTCCAACGGCTTAAGTTGGTCGCGGCAGCGTTCGGTGTCCGCCTCGACCACTACAAGCACCACCGAAGCATTTCCCCGTGAGGGAAAACGCTCCTCGCAGGCCACGACGCCGCCGTTCAGCAGTTCCACGGCGCGGCGGCAGAACGCGGCGGGACGGTCGGCGGGGACGGCGGGTTCCGGGACGCGAGCGTTCGCCGCCGGGCGGGGGGCGGAGGAACGCGCCGCCCGCCCCTCGGTGGCCACCGGGCCGGTTTCGGCCAGAGACGCCGGGAAAAGTTCTTCGAGGCGGCGGCTGAAATCATCCTTGCCCGCGACTAGCTTCACGTTCGACAGGTCGCCCCGGTTGTCCAAGACGCCGTCGCTGAGCGCCTGCTTGCGGGCCAGCATCCCTTGCATCCGGTGTTCGATAGTGCGCTCGCTGACAAGATTCAGGACCGTGACGGCGTGCGTTTGCTCCTTGCGCCAGGCGCGGGCGATGCGCTGTTCGAGCCGCGCCGGGTTCCAGGGCTGGTCGCAGTTGATGACCACACTCGCGTTTTGCAGGTTGAGGCCGAGGCCGCCCGTGTCGGTGCTCAGGAGAACCCGGCACTCGCCGTCCGCACGGAAGCGCTGCACCTCCTGTTTCCGCTGGGCGGGTGTAAGGCTGCCGGTGTGCTCCGCGAAGCCTACGCGCAGCTTGCGGCAAAGGTTGGCAACGAGTTCGAGCATCCGCTCCCACTCGCTAAAGACGATGACCTTGACTTCCGGGTTGCCCATGCACTCCGAAAGAATGCGAGACAGTTCGTCCAGTTTCGGGCAGGCGCGGTCGGCGGCGTCGAGGATGTAATTCGTGTCGCAAATCATCCGCAGCATGTTCAACTCGCGGATGAGGCGTTCGCGTTGCGGCTCGGGCAGCGGCTTGCGGCGGGCGGCGGTCAGCAGGCGTCCGACGACGGCCTCGTGGGCGAGGTAGGCCGTGCGCTGTTGTTCGGAGAGCGGGATCAGGAAAGTGCGTTCGACGCGGTTGGGCAACTCGGTTTCCACGTCGGCCTTGCGGCGGCGCAGGAGCAGCGGGCGGATGCGGCGGCGCAGTTCGGCCAGGTTGCGGTAGCTGCGTGGGCGTCCGCGTTCGTCGAACTCGTAGAACTCGCGGTTGAAGCGGAACAGCGGGCCGAACACCGTCGGATCGAGGAAGCTGACCAGCGAATAAAGCTCGTCGATGCGGTTTTCGATGGGCGTGCCGGTCAGGACCCAGGCGTATCGGCTGCGCAGACGCTTCACCGCAAGGGCCGTCTTGGTGTTCCAGTTCTTGATGCGCTGGGCCTCGTCGAGAATGACGACCGCAGGCCGGAGGCGGTCGTTGACCTCCAAGGCATCCGTGAGCATCGCCTCGTAGGTGACAATGGTGAAAAACGGCAATTGCGCGCGCGTGTAGGCGGCGAGCCGTTCCGCGCGCCCGCTGCCGAGCGTCTGGCGTGGGAGACGGGTCAGTTGGTCGATGGCGTCCTCCCACTCGGTCTGGAGCGAGGCGGGGGTGACGATCAAGACGCGCTCAGCGCGTCCGATGCGCCGCAACAAGGCGCAGGCAGCGATAGCCTGGAACGTCTTGCCCAGGCCCATCTCGTCGGCGAGCAGCGCGCGCTCCGCGCAGACGAGATGGAGCATCCCCTCGCGCTGGTACGGAAACAGCGGGATCAGCGTCTCTTGGGCAGGCCACGCACCGGAATGGACGTTTTGTTCGTAGGCGCGGCGTAGGGCGAGGCCTTCCGATTCGCGGCGGCGGCATTCCAGCCAGATGCCGACCTCCTGTGAGACGCGCAGCTCCGGCAGGGGCTGATCTTTCCAGAGTTCCAGGGCCATTTCGGGCAGGTAGCCGGGGGAGAGAAGTCCCTCGGCATCGAACAACGGGCGCAACGGGCGCGGGAGGCGTTCCACGTTGCGCTCGACGTAGAGGGTCTGCGCCTCGTGGTCGGGTACGAGATCGATGCGCGGGGACGGCCCGGCGGATGCGGCGGCAAACGCGGCGGCCGACCGCGACTCCAACTGGTCCAGGACGGCCTCGACATGTTTGCAGGTGCCCAGGCCGTTGACGCGGAAATCGACGCACTCGCAACTGAACCGCCGCCGGGCCAAATCGCGGATTTCCACGGCGTAGGTGACACCGCTCTGGGAATGAACTTCAAAATCGGAAAAAATCGGGAACCGGGCGTCGCGGTTGACGACCTCCGGCTGCTCCTCGCGGGCGCGCAGGCGTCGGCGGGTGATCTCGTCCTGATCGCTGGTGCGCCAGTCGTCCACGGGCGGCAGGCGGGAGGGAGTTTCGACGACGGGCATCCCGCGAGAATAGCGGGTTCCGCGTCCGCTGGCAAAGGCGCAGAAGCAGCCGGGAAGCACCCCGGCGTCGTAGAGGTTGTGCGCGGCCCTGTTCCTGGCCGCAAACCGCCATTGATGACCTCGCAGTTTCCTCGTCTCCTGCTCTGGCACGTTGCCCGTTACGCCCGGCGGCACCCGCTGCTCGCGGGGCTGAACGTGCTGAGCGTGGCGTTGGGCGTATCGGTGTATCTGGCCATCCAGATCGCCAACCACAGCGCCAACCAGTCGTTTGCCGCCAGCATCGACCTCGTGGCGGGCAAGGCCAACCTGGAGGTCCGCTCGCCGGGCGGTGGGTTCGACGAAACGCTGCTGCCCAAGGTGTCGGCGGCCCCGGGGGTCAAGGCGGCGACGCCGTTGGTCGAGGGCTACGCCACGCTGCCAGCGTTTCCCGGCGAATACCTGCAAATCCTGGGCGTGGACGTTTACACCAACCTGCCGTTTGCGACGTTCGCCGTGGGCGGCCAGACCGCCGCCGAGGCGGGCGACTTCAACCTGGAAAACTGGCTGGGCGACCCGCAGGCGTTGGCGCTCACCGACGAATTCGCGCGGCTGCATGGGTTAAAAATCGGCGACCCGGTCCGGCTGCAAATCAACGGGCGCGAGGCGACGATGACCGTGCGTTTTCTCATCCGGCTGACCGACACCGCCGCCGGGCGCGGGAACTCGCGCGTGGCGGCGCTGGACATCGGCTGGGCGCAGCGGCTGCTCGGGCGCAACGGGCAGCTTTCCAGCATTCAGATCCTGCTGGACCAACCGCGCGACGCGGGACCAATGGCGACGCGGCTCGCCAAGCTCGTCCCAAGCGATGTGACCGTCGCCCCGCCCGGGCAACGCAGCGGTCAGGTGGAAAGGATGCTGGCGAGCTTCGAGCTAAACCTGGGCGCGCTGTCGCTGATCTCGCTGCTCGTCGGTATGTTCCTGATCTACAACACGATCTCGGCCAGTGTCGTGCGGCGGCGGCAGGAAACCGGGATCTTGCGCGCGCTGGGGGCGACCCGGCTGGAGATCCAGAGTCTGTTCCTCGCCGAGGCGTTGTTGTTCGGAGTGTGCGGAGTGTTGCTCGGCATCGTCGGCGGGACGTTGCTGGCGCGGTTCCTGTTAGGAAGGGAGATCGCCCGTGTCATCAGCACGCTCTACCTGCTGGTCAGCGTGGACCGGTATTACCTGTCGCCGCTGCTGGTGGGCAGCACGCTGTTTTTTGGACTCGGCTCGGTGTTAGCGGCGGCCTGGCTCCCGGCGCGTGAGGGCGCACGCGAAGACCCGGTCGCGGCCCTGAGCTTGGGCCTGGGATCGACTCAGGAAAAAAGCCGTCTTCACTCCGGTTGGTGGCTGGTGGCCGGTGCGGCGTCGCTGGCGCTGGCTTTGGCTTTGTCGGTGCTGGCCTTGACGACCGGACCAGCCTGGCTCGGTTTCGGCAGCGCCTTCTTCGTCCTGCTGGGTTTCGCTTTTACCGCTCCTTCCGTCACGAGCGTGGGCGCGAACGTCCTCACGCGCACGGTTCGTGGTCTAGCGCGGCCCGCAGGCGCGGAAGAACGCCGCCAGGCGGGGGGCGGCGCGTGGTTGACGTTGGTCGGGCTGGCCTCGCAAAACCTGGGGCGCAGCCTCCACCGCAACGCGGTGGTGGTCGCGGCGCTGATGGCCGCCATCGCCATGACGGTGGGCATTTCGGTGATGATCCACGCGTTCCGGCGCACCGTGGAGGTTTGGATCGACCGCGCCATCGTCGCCGACATTTTCATGACCCCGGCGGCCAACGAAACCCTCGGCAACGGGGCGTTCTTTCCGCCGGAGACGTTAGCGGCCCTGAAAAACGAGCCGAGAATCCGGGCGGTCGATACCGTGCGGGAAATCGGGATCGGTTTCCGGGGCGACCGGGTGTCCATGGCGGTCGTCGAGGGCGAGGACCGGGACCGGTTGGCGTTCGTGGGCGGTGGTGCCGACAGGAAACAGCAGGCGTTTCACGCGGACGACCGGGTGATGGTTAGCGAGCCTTTCGCGCACCGCTACCGGGTGCAGGAGGGCGATGTCCTGCCCATCCCAACGCCCGATGGAATCGTGAAATTTACCGTGGCGGGGGTCTATTACGACTACGCGCGGGACGCCGGGATCGTGGCGATCACGCGGCGAAACTTCATCCGGCACTGGCACGATGACCGGGTCATGTCAGTGGCCATCTATCTGAAAAACGCTGACGAGGTCGAAGCGGCGTCCGCCGATTTGCGTCAGCGTTACAACACGCGCGGGGAATACCTGATTTTTTCCAACCAGGCGATCCGCACGCGGGTGTTCGAGATTTTTGGCCAAACGTTCCGCATCACCGGCGTCCTGCGGGGTATCGCGGTCGTGGTGGCGGTGATCGGAATTTTTCTGACGTTAACGACCCTCGTGTCAGAGCGGGCGCGGGAAATCGGAGTGTTGCGGGCCATCGGCGCATCGCCGGGGCAGGTTCAGGGGATGGTGCTGGTCGAAAGCGCGTTGATTGGGTGTCTGGCGAGCGTTCTGGGTGTATTGGCAGGGCTGGCGTTGTCGCTGGTGCTCACCTTCGTCATCAACAAAGCGTTCTTTGGGTGGACGATTCAGCTGACCATTCCTTGGCAAATCGTCTTGTCTACGCCGTTGTGGATCGTTGCCGCTGCGGTCGTAGCCGGGTGGCTACCAGCGTTGAATGCTCGCCGAACTCCCATCGCCAGCGCGGTGCGGTCAGAGTAAACTTCAATATCTTATATAACGATGTTAAAAAATATAACGCTTATATTTGTTACCGTTGGACTGTTCTGCGCAGGCATCGTCCATGGAGAGTCCAAGGCTCAAGGTATGCCGCCCGGATGGTCACAATCTCTCCCCGGATGGAAATACGAATACCCCCGCGACCACGCCATTCATCCGGACTTCAAAACGGAGTGGTGGTATTTTACCGGTAATTTGAAGGACGACTCAGGAAGGAGCTTTGGCTATGAACTGACGTTTTTCCGTCAGGGAATGCTGCCGCCCGGTCAGCGGGACGAACTGGCCCAGATCTCGCCAACCCCCGGCCGATTTGTGCAGAATGACTTCAAGTTCGCGCATTTTGCGGTCAGCGATTTGACCAGCGGTAAATTTTATTACAACGAAAAGATAAACCGCGGCGCTTTTGGTGACGCTGGATTCGAGGGTATACCGCAGCCTGCATCCAATGCCCGCCCAGCAGATCTGTCACAGCGCTTGGCCTGGATTGAAAATTGGTCTCTGACCTCGCAACCAGATGGTTCTTGGAATCTCACCGCTGTGACGGGTGGAGAGACGCCGATGACCATCCGTCTGCGGGTATCGTCAACCAAACCGCCGGTGGTGCACGGGATCGACGGCGTCAGCCAGAAGGCGGAAGGGGCCGGAAACGCGTCGCACTATTATTCGTTCACCCGCCTGCAAACCAGCGGCGTTCTGGCGCTTGGCAAAGGCGACGCACCCCACGCGGTGACCGGCGAAAGCTGGTTCGATCACGAGTGGGCGAGCAACCAGCTAGGCGTTGATCAGGTCGGCTGGGATTGGTTCAGCTTGCAATTCAACGATGGCACCGAACTGATGCTCTATGCCATGCGGCGGCGCGACGGGACCACTGACGCGGTTTCCGGCGGAACCTGGGTACAGCCGGATGGTCGCGCCGAGCATCTTGGCAGGCAGGATTTTCAGATGGCCGCCACCCGCACTTGGAAAAGCAGCCTCACCGGGGCGGTGTACCCGGTCGAATGGCGGATGAACATACCGACACGCCAGCTGAGCTTTGCGCTCAAGCCACGGCTCGACACGCAAGAACTCGCGCTGCCACTCATCAGCTACTGGGAGGGCGCGGTAGCCGCCGAAGGTCAGCGCGCCGGGCAGCCGGTCAAGGCGACCGGTTACATGGAACTCACCGGTTACGCGGGAGCGCTGAAAGGCCTGCAAGGCGAGAAAAACGCTGCCAGCAGTGGCTTGGCCCGGGCGGTGCGCTGAAAATGATTGAGTGGATTCCCCTGCCCTGCTGTCTATCAACGAAAAGAAACCATCGCGAACCATGATCAACCTCATCCTCCGCGCCACGCTCGTGCTAACCATCGCTTTCTCCTTGCGCAGCGTCAGCCGGGCCGAACTCAAACCCGGGGCAGATCTGCTGCCCTACGAAATCCATAACACCGAAAACGGCAAAGAATACTGCCAGATGTGCGCCTACAGCAGCCGTCCGGCCACCGTGGCCGCCTACGGCAAGCTCGGCGACGAGGCGTTCTGGACCGATCTGCAAAGGCTGCAAAAATTGCAAGGCTCGTATCGGGAATTCGGCTGCTTCGGGCAGGTCTTGGACTCCACCGATTCCAAGGCGATCCAGGACGCGGCCAAGCAGCACGGCATCACCTTCCCGGTTGTGTTCGCGGTCGATCCCGACTGGGAAAAGACTTATCAGGTCAAAGGCATCAGCCGGACGGTGTACTTTTCGCGCGATTTTAAAGTCGAGTGGTCCAGCGTGGGTTTAGATGATAAAGGGCTGGCGGCTATTACCGACAAGCTCAAGAACGGTCCGCAAAGCTGAGCGGTAGTCAGATTTTTCGGCGGCGCAGGTCACCGTTGATGACCTGCGCCGCGTTTCGTCCGCTTGCTCCGAAGACGCCGCCTCCCGGGTGGGTGCTGGCCCCAGTGAGGTACAGGCCCGGCAGGTGAGTGCGGTAGGTCGACAGTTCCGGTAGGGGACGGAAGAAAAACATTTGGTCCAGGCTCATCTCGAGGTGCATGACGTTGGCGCGCAGCAGGCCAAGTTTGCGCTCTATTTCTAGTGGGGTTTGTATATAGCGGTCGATCATTGCGCCACGCATATTCGGGGCGTAGTGGCAGACCACATCGTAGATCTTGTCGGCTTCCCGGGAGGCGATCTGGTCCCAGTTTTCGCCGTTAGCGAGCGCGTAGGGGTGGTACTGCGCCCAGGTAAACAGGACATGCTTGCCGGGCGGCGCGAGCGTGGGATCAAGCGCGGAAAACGTCATTGCTAACACGGCGGGATCGCGCGGCGGCTCGCCACGCTGGTGGTCCAGGTAAGCCCGCCGGAGGTAATGCCGCGACGGGCAGAGCAACTGCAGCGAACTGTGTGCCGGGGAGATGCCGCGTTCGTCGGCCGGTTGTCCCGCGTAGCGTGGGAGTTCGCTGACCGCGTGCCGCACGATCATGCCGAAGCCGTTGCCCACGCGCAGGTGCCGGACGCGATGCAGCAGTTCCGGTGGGCAAAGCGCGGGTTCTAGCAGGTCGAGAAACGTCGTCTGCACGTGGCAGGCGGCGGTTACGCTGCGGGCAGGATACGCGACGGCGGCGGTGCGCACCTCGAAACGGGCACCGGCCGCGGCCCCCTGGCAGATGCGCGTGACCGGGGAATCGACGACGATCTCGCCGCCGAGCGCGCGCAGGCACCGGGCGAGCGCCTGCGTCAGTGCGCCCGAACCGCCCTTCGCCCGCCACGCGCCGGTCTTGTGGATCATGGCCTGCCAGCCCACGAGGTCGCCCGTGGCGATCTCGTCAGGCGGCGGCCCCGATTGCGCCGCCAGCCAGAACAAGGCAGTGCGCACCGCCTCGCTCTCGAACGTTTCCTCGATCAGGCGGCCATAGCTGGTCATCAATTGCCGGGCGGTGTCGAGCGAACTCCACAGGCGGCGCGAACGCGCCTGGAACAGGTTGCGTTTGAAGATCGTCCCGAAAATGCCGCCCGGCGTCGGCGGTTTGAGAAAAGTCTCGAAGACGCCTTCGTTGATCTCGCGGAACCGCGCGATGAAGTCGCGGTAGGCGTCTGCGTCGTGCGCGGAGACGGTGGCGATGCTGGCGCAAGTCTGCTCCAGGTCGCGGTGAAAACTGATCCCCCGCGCCTCGCCCGAGAGCGGATAAAACGCCCACGGATCCATCTCGACGTATTCCAGACCGTGCGCGGCGAGGCCCAGTTCTTCCATGATGGGCGTGCTGCGGAACATGATGTGGGCGCTGCTGCCCACGTCGAAGCGGTAGCCGGGTACGATCTCCTCCGTGCAGACCGCCCCACCGACGATGGGCCGCCGTTCGAGCACCAGCACGCGGCGGCCCGCCTTGGCCAGATAGCAGGCGCAAACGAGGCCATTGTGGCCCGCGCCGATGATCACGTTGTCGTAGAGGGTTGGCATCAGGGGACGGATTTACGGATGGGAACGCGTGCGGTATGCTGTCGGATGTTGCCCAAGGAATTTTTCGAGCGCCATCCGCTCGCTTGCGCCACGGAATTGATCGGCTGCCGCCTGGTGTGGGAACGTTGCAGCGGGGTCATCGTGGAAACGGAAGGCTATACGGCGCTGGGCGACGAGGCGTGCCACACGTTTCTGCGGCGTGGCGCGCAACGTTTCGTGGACACCCACCCCGCCGGCACCGCCTACATCTACCTCAACTACGGCATCCATTGGCTCGTAAACGTGTTGGTCAAAGGCGGCGGGATGGACGGTTTTGTGCTCATCCGCGCGCTGGAACCACGCACCGGGTTGGATAAAATGCGCGAGCGGCGAAAGTTGGGTGATCCGCGCCAGCTCTGTTCAGGTCCGGGAAAACTGACCCAGGCGCTCGGCATCCCGGCGACGTTTCACGGTTCCAGCCTTTGCCATGACCCGCGCAAGGCTTTCCACGCACCCGAGCCGGGTGAAACGCCGTTGGAAATCGTGCAAGACGTGCGCATCGGGATCTCCCGAGCGGCGGATCTGCCGTGGCGGTATCTGGCGGCGGGCAGCCGGTTCGTGAGCAAATCCCCCACCCGGCAGGCGGCGAAGTTCGACCCCTCGCAACTGCTCAAAGCATAAAAAGCCGGACCGACCGTGGAAGATCGATCCAGCCTGTTAAGGTGAAGTTGTAAGGCGACAGGCCGGGGCGCGAGGCCCCGGGTCCACGGCAGACAGCTTACTTGCTGCTCGTGGAAGTCGTGGCAGAGGCCGACACGCCCGAGGAGCTAGCCGAGGTCTTCGCCGCGCAGGCGTTGAGGCCGCTCAGGGCTGCCGCCGCCAGGGTCAACAAGGCCAAGAATTTGATGGTCTTCATAAGTGTATTAGTTCACCTCCGTTCTCGTGCAGGTCGCCGTTCGAGCCAGACCTTTGGCCATGCCGGCGGGGTTGGCAATGAGAATCGGCAAGAATTTTTGTTACATCCTCGGCACGGCCTATGACTTGGTGATCCTGACCTTGGTGCCGACCCTGACCCGTTCGTAAAGCTCGGCCACATCGGCGTTTTTCATGCGGATGCACCCGTGGCTGGCAGGCTGGCCGAGGAGCGCTTCGTGGTTGGTGCCGTGGATGTAGATGTAGCGGGCGTGGGTATTGGCGTTGCGTTTTTCCAGGCCGTCAAGCCAGAGGATCCGTGTCAGCACGAGGTCGTCGTCCGTCGCGTGCAGGCCGATTTCCCCCGTGGGCACCCGGCTCTTGAAAACCGCGCCCGACGGCGCGCCGTCGCCGATCTTGTCGGCGATTTGAAACCGTCCAAGCGGCGTGCGCAGGCTGCCCGGCTCGGTGCCGAGACCATAACGCGAGGTGGACACCGGGTAAGCGCGCAGGCACTCGCCCGCCGGGCCGCGGACTTCCAAGGTTTGCGCCGCGACCGAAACCCGCAGTGAAATTTCGTCAGCCGCCGTTTGCATCGCCGTCAGGAAAGCATAAACTCGCCGCCCGCCACCATGCAAAAAAAGAGCTACCACGTTGCCATCGTCGGCGCGAGCGGCGCCGTCGGGCAGGAATTGCTCGACGTGCTCACGCGTCGACAATTTCCGGTCGAGTCGTTGCGGTTGTTCGGTTCGGAACGATCTGTCGGGAAAACGTCAAAGTTTCGAGGCGAAACTTTGGTCAGCGAACTTTTGAAGGAAGGCGCTTTCGAAGGGATCGACTTGGCGTTTTTCAGCGCCGGGGCGTTGGTTTCGCGCGTGCACGCGCCGCTTGCCGTGCAGGCCGGCGCGGTGGTCGTGGATAACTCCTCGTGTTTCCGGCAGCAAGAGGATGTGCCGCTCGTGATCCCGGAGATCAACGCGGGGGACGTGGCCGGGCATCACGGCATCGTCGCCAACCCGAACTGCACAACGGCGGTGACGCTGATGGCCCTCGGGCCGCTACACGCGGCGTTCGGGGCGCGGCGGGTATTTGCCTCCAGCTACCAGGCCGTGTCGGGCACCGGGGCGCAGGCCATCGCGGAGTTGCGCGGGCAGGTGGACGACCTCGCGGCAGGCAGGCCGGTCCAGCCAAAAGTCTATCCCCACCAGATCGCTTTTAACGTCCTGCCGCACATCGATAGTTTCCTCGACAACGGCTACACCAAGGAGGAAATGAAGATGCAGCAGGAGGGCCGCCGCATCCTGCACCATCCGGATTTCCGCGCCTCGGTAACGTGCGTGCGCGTGCCGATCTACCGCGCCCATTCGGTGGCGGTGAGCGCGGAGTTCGAACGGCCTGTGACAGTCGAGGCCGCGCGCGAGGTGTTGGCGAAAGCGACGGGCCTGCAAGTGGTCGATGACCCTGCAAGCGCCAGTTACCCGATGCCGTTGGTCTGCTCGGGGCAGGATGACTGTCAGGTGGGACGCCTGCGGATGGATTGCGCGCTGGATAACGGCCTGGCATTCTGGGTGTCCGGCGACCAGTTACTCAAGGGCGCAGCCCTGAACGCCGTGCAGATCGCGGAGTTGCTGTGAGCAAACTTGGCCACCGGACGGTCCGTTTTACTTGCCAGCGCCGACGCGCCCGGTCACTCTGAGCGCAAATACCACCGATTTCCCCCTTTGAAGTGATGACCGCCGTTGATGAATCATCCACCGCCACGCAGCCGACCGGCTTTCCGCTGAAGACCTACCTGAGCGAGCAGATCCGCCGCGTGGACGCTGCTCTGCAAGGCGCGCTGCCGCCGGACGACGTGCGTCCGGCCACGATTCATAAGGCGATGCGCTACAGTCTGTTCGCCGGGGGGGCCAAGCGTCTGCGGCCCGCGCTGTGCCTCGCCGCCGCCGAGGCCTGCGGGGCGGACGGCGATGAGGCGCTACCGCTGGCGTGCGCGGTCGAATGCGTGCACACCTATTCGCTGATCCATGACGATCTGCCGAGCATGGACAACGACGATTTTCGGCGTGGCCAGCCGACCTGCCACAAGGTTTTCGGCGAGGGGATGGCGGTGCTGGCAGGCGATGCTTTGCTGACCTTTGCCTTTGAGTTGACCGCGCTGGCGAACGCTTGGCCGCGCTACGACACGCGAGCCCTGGTGCGCGAGCTGGCCGTGACGGCGGGCAGCCTCAAGCTCATCGCGGGCCAGGTTTGCGACCTGGAGGCGGAGGGCAAGCAGGTGGACCTGGAACAGCTTCGCTACATCCACGAATGCAAGACTGCCGCCCTGCTGACGACCGCCATTCGGTTCGGAGCGATGAGCGCCAACGCCGCGCCCGAGCTGCTTCAATCGCTGACCGATTTCGGCTACTCGCTCGGGCTGGCGTTTCAGGTGATCGATGACATCCTCGATGTGACGCAGACCAGCGACAAGCTCGGCAAGAGCGCGGGCAAAGACCTCGCCGCACAAAAGGCGACTTACCCAGCTCTGCTTGGCCTCGATGGCGCGCGCCAGGAGGCCCGCCGCCTGACCGCGCAGGCGCACGCCGCGCTCGCGCCGTTCGGTGCGAAGGCCGACGCGTTGCGCGCGCTGGCCGACCACCTGCTCCAGCGGGATTATTAACCCGCCGCCGGCAGCTTTTCGTAAAACCGCAGCGCCTGGATGTCGCTGCCAAGCTCCTTGAGCGGGTAAACGCCCTTGCGTAGACCTGCCTTGGAAGGATCACGGATCAAATAGGTAAAACCTTGCTTGCCCATGATCACGACGAAATGCGTCCAGCCACTCTTGAGGTTGAGGCGCACGATGACTGGGTTCCCCCGCCGCAGGTTCGAGTCAATCAGGTGGTACGATGGCAGGTCTTCGTAGACGTGCCTGACCTTGTCGGGTGCGAGCGCGGTCGGCCCTTCCCACTTCAGGTCGTTGTTTTCGTCGTACCCGCCGCTGTCGAGTAGGAAATGATTCAACCGGCCTGGGTCCGTGTTGAGGCCATAATATTTCATGATCATGGCGGCAGAAGTCACCGCGCAGCCGACCTGCCCCATGGTGCGCGTGCTGGTGCCCAGGTGGTCCCCGCCCCAGGCGTCATCACCCTGGAGGAAAAGCGGCACCGGCAGTTCCGTGCGACCGAAAAAATAACGCCCCCCTGAAGGGGAAAGCGGGCGTTTACCGTAGTCGTAAACTGCCCAGCCAGTCGCCAGGCTAATGAAAAGCAGCAGCCCGGCTGCGACCGCCACCAGACGCCAGACGCGGCGGCGGTTCAACGGCGCAACCGGCTCGGACAAGACTGATTCTGCAATGGACATTGAGCGATTTTACCGCGCGCGGGGACTTCTGTCCCCGGAAAAATCCGCGCGCCGCCCACCTAGATGCGCCGGGCGGCGGCCACGTCAATCTTTTCGTTCTCCCCAGCGTGATATGGCTTGCCGGTCACTACGGCTTTCACGAAGCCAACCAAGTGGACCACCGCGCTCGATGCCGTATCCCAATATTCTGCTTTGTTGACGCTCACCTGCAAAAGCGCGGTTTCCGGGTCCTGCGGACCCTTCGGGAACCACGCTTTCATCGCCGGAGTCCAGTAATCCTCGTTTTTCTTCGGATCGCGTACCAGCCGAGCCAAACCGGACACCGAAACATAGCGTTGATCGTCTGGGTGGGCGTAGCTGACGTTGACGTGATGATCATGCTCGACCTCATCAACCTTGGGTGCCGACGCCCGTGTGAAAAACCACAGCTCGCCTTCGAAGTTCTTGGTCTGGGTCGCCATCGGGCGACTGCGCAACGCGCCGGTTTCGTCCACCGTGGTCAGCATCGCGTATTTGATATCGCGAATCATTTCGCCCAGCTTTTTGATGGGGTCAGGGTGTTCTTCTGTGCTCATGGAAAAAACTTCGTTCAGGATTTGGCGGCGGTCTTGCGTGCTTTCTTGGCGGCTGGAGTGTTGGCGACGAATTGCTCGCCAGTCCGCGAGGTCTGCTTCTTTTTCTCGTCGGTGGCTTTGCGCTCCGCCGGAGAAAGTTTTTCCCAGGCCTTTTTCGGCAGATAGCGCGCGGTCGTCTTGCCCCGGGCTGCTTTCTTACCATCCGCCGTTTGCCACTTTTCTTCGGTCCAGCTTTTGAGGTGTTTTTGCGCATCGCTCGACGCGCCTTCCTTGTAACCCCCGCCCTCTTTTTTGTATTCGGCGGCGAGGAGTTGTGCTTTCCTCGCGCTCCACTGACCGGCCCGGCCACCCTTTTCACCCGCCTTAACTTTTTCCTTCAGTTTCTCGCGCAACTCCGGCTTGGTGTAAGTACCTGGCTCGGACTTGGCGGCTGGTTTTTTGGGCTTGGGAGCCGCTGCCTTCTTGGTGCTGGTGGTAGCCCGCTTGGCGGGTTTGGTCTCGGTAGCCATGACGCGCTGATTATTTTTTTGTCGCGGTGGAAGTTTTCTTCGCCGGAGTCTTCGCCTTGGCGGTTGGTTTAGCCGCTTTCGGAGCAGCCGTCTTTTCCTTGGCGGAGCGTGCTTTATCAAAAAGCGCGGCGCCCTTGTCAGCGAGTTTTTTCACGGCGGCGTCGGTCTTGGGCACCGGTTCGCCCCAGGCCGCCGCTGACAGCGCATGGCGCGTCGGCTTCCCCTTGTCATCGGTCAGGGGGCCCGCGTTGGGGTTGGCAAAATGCCGCCGCAGGAACGATCCTTTGCGTTGCTGTTTCTCGGGCGTGTCGGCGGCACCCTTTACGCCGGGCTTCAGGTTGGCACCCTCGGTCTTTTTGAAGTGGGCGCGACCGGCGGCGGTCAGTCCGCCCTTAGGGTCCTTGAGAGGTTTCTTTTCCGCAGAAGTTTTCGATTTGGTGGGCATGGCAGGGGATGGTTGGCGATGGGACTACCACGAAACATTCGCCGGTCGGCGCGGAAATGCGCTTCCCGGCAAAGGCTTAACGACTGCGCGCAGAACAGCGACGCAGAAAAATGCGAATTCAGATCACAGATCGTACAGCAGCGCCGCCGAAGCGGTGTAGCCGTGCAGGAAATTGGACCGGCCCACCGGCCCGATCTCGCCGTTGCAGAAATACCCGGCGCTGGGATGGGCCGCAAATACCTCCGCCAACACCCCGGCGTCGTGATCAGGCACGTTAAACAGCGCCCGCCCCCGCCCGTTGCACGAAAATAACAATGAGGCGAAAGGACGCGCCCCGGCCTCCTCGGCGGCGTAACAAAGTTCGCGCAGATCCTCGTCGGCGCTGTCGCGGTCGCGTAATTGATATTGCAGCGTCTGGCCGACCCGCAACGCCGCGCCGATGGCCACCGCCCCGGCTTCCGAATCGGCGCCGAGGATGTTGCGGATGAGGAAATCGCCGCGCTTGTAGTCTTCGAGGTACTCGCTCATCGCCAGACCGGCAAACAGGTTGTTGCGGGCTCGGTCCTTTTCCTGTTTCGACAGGGCGTTGAAGACGGAATTAAGCACGCCGTAGGCCGGTTTTGAGCCCAGGCTAAGCAACAGGTTTTGCTTCGCGCCGGTGATCGTCAGCGGCTCTCCGATGGGGCGGCAACCCTGGCTGACAATCGTCTGGATGCGCACGCCGCCACTCAGGCCGACTGCCAGCGCGTCACCTTTTACGATGCTGCCGTCGCGGCAAAGGAGGATCCCTCCGTCGTCACCACTGGCGAGGCCACCCAGGGCCGGGATACCGGGGAACGCCAGGTTCCACTCGGCCAGCCAGCGTTCCACGTCGAGTTGCGCGGGATGGGCCAGTACGATCCAGGCGCTGACCCCGTCCGGGCCAACACCGGTTTCCTGGTGCCAAAAGGCGGGGCTGGTGGAGGCTTCCACATCGGTCTGGGTCCATTCGTGGACGTGGATCTTCGTCGCGGGCAGGCTCAGGAGCAGCAACGAAAAACCCGGCTGCCCCTCCGCCTCGTGCCGCGTGCCGATGAGGCCCGAGCCCGTGCAGCCGATGAGCAGCGGCACCTGTCCGTAAACGCGGACCAGTTCGAGGAAATCTTCCAGGTGCTCCGCGTAATCCGCCGAGAAAAACACGAAAGCACAACTGACATCCGCACCGAGTTCACCCCGCGTTTGCCGGGCTGCCTGCTTGACGGTTTCCTCCGAAAACCGGGAGAGAACCAAGCAGGACGCAGCGCGGTTGGGCATGATTTTTTATTTTCGCCAAAGAGTCGCGTTTGGCAACGACGAATTGGACGGGCGACGTACGCTCGGCGCAAAAAATCGTCACGATTTTTGCGGGATCTGAGAATACGCCGCGCCGCGCCAAGCGTATTCTTTTAGATGCCGTCGGAGGATGACCAGCTATCGTTCGCACTGCACGCGGCACCGCCGACTGTGACCGCCGTGGCGGCCAGTGAATCCGCGCGTCAGTTGCTGGACGTTGGCGTGATCTACCTCGAACGTGGCGTCGAGCGTTTCGCGCGCGCCCGCGAAATCTTGGACCGGTTCCCGCGCGCCGCGCGTCGCGAGGTGGCCAGCCACTGGCTGATCCCGGGTCTGCACGGCAACGAGGGCAACGTCGATTCGTGGGTGCAGATCAAGCGCACCGTGCTGGTGCTTGGCGCACGCAAATCGTTTCCGTTCCGGGACAACGGGCGTTCGTCGGATTTCGTGGCCCCGAGCTTTGCCAGCGGCTGCGCAATGGCATGCTCGTACTGTTACGTGCCGCGCCGGAAAGGTTTTGCGAACCCGATCACCACTTTCGTCAACATCGAGGCGATCACCCGCGCCATCACCCGCCACGCCGCACAGCAGCCGCGCCGACGTGCCGAACCCAGCCAAGTGGACCCGGCGCTTTGGGTTTACGAAATCGGCGAAAACGGGGACTGCTCCGCCGACGCGCTCGTCAGCGACAATCTGCACGATTTGATCGCCATGTTTCGGCTGTTGCCCAACGCCAAGGCGACGTTTGCGACGAAGTTCGTCAACCGCGCGCTGCTCGATTACGAGCCTCGGCGCAAGACGCGGCTGCGGTTCTCACTCATGCCGCCGAACATGAGCACGCTGGTGGACGTGCGCACCTCGCGCATCGCGGATCGCATCGAAGCGATCAACGATTTCGTCGCTGCCGGGTACGAGGTGCATCTGAACTTTTCGCCTGTGATCGTTTATGACGGCTGGCAGGCGGGTTACGCCGAATTGTTCCAGCACATCGACGACGCCCTGAATGATGAGGCCAAGGCGCAGGTGGCCGCCGAGGTGATCTTCCTCACGCACAATGCGCAAATGCACGAGGTCAACCTGCGCTGGCACCCCAAGGCCGAGGAACACCTGTGGCGGCCAGATTTGCAGGAGATCAAGATCAGCAATACCGGCGGCGAGAACGTCCGCTACCGGCACGGCTACAAGGGCCGTTTGCTGGGCGAGTTTCGTTCGCTGGCGGCGAAGCACCTGCCGTATTGCGCGATCCGGTACGCCTTTTGACGGACAGCCCAGCGCGGACGCTCGTGCGATTGTTTTGGACGAAGATGACGACCACCACCGCTTCCACGCTCGCCGTTTACCACGAGCATCCCGACTGGTTTCGACCGCTGTTTGCGGAACTCGACCATCGAAATATCCCCTATCAGCGAATTGATGCCCGCGAACCATTCTTCTTCGATCCGGCGGATGGCACACGGCAGTTTGCCGTCTGGTTCAACCGGATGAGTCCCTCGGCCTATCTGCGGGGCGGCGGCAGCGCGATTCTGTATAATCTGAACCTCCTGGCCCACCTGGAGCGCATCGGCACGCGGGTCATCAACGGCTACAAAGCGTTCACTTACGAGGCGTCCAAGGCGTTGCAGCTTTCGCTGCTGGCCGAACTTGGCTTGCCCGCACCGCGCTCACGGGTGATTCACCAGGGGGCCGATGCCGCCGTGGCGAGCGAAGGGTTGCGCTTTCCCATCGTGGTGAAGTCCAACATCGGCGGCAGCGGCGCGGGGATCGTGAAATTCGAATCGCGCGACGAATTGCAGGCCGCCGTAGATGGTGGGTTCATCGAACTGGGCCTGGACGACGTGGCGCTCGTACAAGAGTACGTCCCGGCGCGTGGCGGGCATATCATGCGCGTCGAAACGCTCGGCGGCAAATATCTGTACGCGATTAATGTTTATTTTGAGGCCGGGTCGTTCGACCTCTGCCCGGCGGACGCCTGCCAGACACGCGACGGCGCGCCGCTGACGCACACCGAAAACAGCGCGTGCACGCTCGAAGCCGCGAAGAAAGGGCTGCGCGTCGAGGCGACTACCCCACCCGACGACGTGATCGACGCTTGCGAGCGCATCGCCCAGGCTAGTGGGATCGACGTGGGCGGCATCGAGTCCATGATCGACGACCGGGACGGACGGCGCGTCTATTACGACGTAAACGCGCTCTCTAACTTCGTGGCGGATGCCTCTCGTGTGCTCGGTTTCGACCCGCACGCGCGGCTGGTGGATTTTTTGGAATCCACACTGAAAGGAGCACGCTGAACCATGCGCTACGGATATTGGATGCCCATTTTCGGCGGCTGGCTGCGCAACGTACCCGATGAGGGCATGGAAGCGTCGTGGGATTACGTGCGTCGCCTGGCGTGCCGGAGCGAACAGATCGGTTACGACCTGTCGCTCGTGGCCGAACTCAACCTGAACGACATCAAGGGCACGGACGCGCCGTCGCTCGACGCCTGGAGCACGGCGGCGGCGTTGGCAGCGGTCACGGAGCGGTTGGAATTGATGGTAGCGGTCCGGCCCACGTTTCATTCCCCCGCCCTGCTCGCTAAGCAGGCGGCCAACATCGACCACATTTGCGGCACGCCGGGCAGGCTGTCACTCAACGTGGTGTCGTCGTGGTGGGCGGACGAGGCGCGGCAGTACGGGGTCCATTTCGAGCAGCACGAGGACCGCTACGCCCGCACGGCAGAGTGGCTGGACGTGGTGGACGGTCTCTGGCAGCACGACCGTTTTTCCTACGCGGGCAACTACTACCGGGTCGAAAATACAATCTTGCAGCCCAAGCCCCTGAGCCAGCCGCGCCCGGTCATCTACGCGGGAGGCGAGAGCGAAGCGGCGAAGGACCTCATCGCGCGACGGTGCGACGCCTACGTCATGCACGGCGACCCGCCGGAGCGCGTGCGCGCGAAAATCGACGACATGAAGGCCCGGCGCGAGCGGCTGGAGCTGCCGCCGATGCAGTTTGGCGTGGCTGCGTACAGCATCGTGCGCGATACCACACGCGAGGCGCAGGCGGAACTGACGCGCATCACAAACGTGCAGGCCAGCGCCGCCGGGTTCGCCAATTACCAGCAGTGGCTCAGCGGCACCCAACTCGAAACGCGGATGACTATCGAGGAATATTCCGTGTCCAACCGTGGCCTGCGCCCTGGCCTAATCGGCACGCCCGCGCAGGTGTCTGCGCGGATCGCGGAGTTCGAGGACGCCGGGATGAACCTGCTGTTGCTGCAATGCAGCCCACAGGCGGAAGAGATGGAGCGGTTCGCCGCCGAAATCATCCAGCCGAACCGAAAAACCATAGGCGTCGCATGAAAACCCGTCCGGTGGCAGTCGGCACCCGCGATTCAGTGGGTGCAATCCTCAAATAAACCCCAAGCGAAACACTTATGTCCCTCTTCGGCCTCGGCGAAAAATTCGACACCCTCAAAGACCTGTACGTGCATCTGCTCAAGGATCTTTATAGTGCGGAAAACCAGTTGACCAAGGCGTTGCCCAAGCTGGCGGCGGCAGCGCATTCACCGGAACTGAAGCAGGCGTTTGAAACGCACCTGCGTGAGACGGAAAACCAGGTCACCCGGCTCGACACCATCGCCGACAAGCTCGGTGTATCACTGACCGGGTACACCTGCACCGGCATGAAAGGATCTATTTCGGAAGGCAGCGAATGGATCGGCGAAGACGCCACTTCGGCGGTCAAGGACGCCGGCTTGATTATGGAAGCGCAACACGCCGAGCATTATGAAATGGCCGGCTATGGTTCGGCGGTGGCCTATGCGGAATTGCTCGGCGACACTGAGGCCGCAACCCTCCTCAAGCAGAGCCTGGACGAAGAAAAAGGCGCGAATGAGAAGCTGAACACCCTATCACACTCGATTAACCGTGCGGCGCTAGGTTAAAGCCCTGCCAACCAATCGCAACGCCCTGACGCGATTCGTCGCGCCAGGGCGTTTTGCTTTTGGAGATCAGTTGGCCTGTAATACTTCCTCGGCGCTCGTCACGCCCAACAGGACTTTCTGCGCCGCATCTTCGCGGTACGGACGGTAGCCCTTGGCGCGCGCCAGTTTGATGAAAGCATCTTCAGGAACACCGTTGTTGAGCGCGGTGCGCAGCTCTTCGTCCAAGATGAGCATCTCGAAGACGGCCGTGCGCCCGATGTAGCCAGTGCTCTCGCACTTCCGACAACCGGCGGGCCGGTAGATCATTTCCCCCTCTGGCAACTCAAACCCGAGTTCTCCCAGTTCGTCGCCCTTGCACGCGAAGGGCTGACGGCAGGCCCGGCAGAGCGTTCGCACGAGCCGCTGCCCGATGACGACAAAGAGCGCCGACGAGAGCAGCGGACGGTCCAACCCCATTTCGACCAGCCGGGTGATCGAACCCACGGCGTCGCGGGTGTGCAGAGAGCTGAACACGAGATGCCCCGTCAGCGCCGAGCGCAGGGCGATTTGCGCCGCTTCGAGGTCGCGCATCTCGCCGACGAAGATCACGTCCGGGTCCTGCCGCAGGATCGACCGCAGGCCGCTCTCGAACGTGACCCCGACGCGGTTGTTGACGGGAATTTGCGTCGCCCCGGCCAACTCGTATTCGACGGGGTCTTCGATGGTGACCAGGTTCAATTGCACCGCGTCCAACTGCGAGAGCGCCGCATACAAGGTCGAAGTTTTCCCAGATCCGGTCGGCCCCGTCGCCAAGATCATCCCGGCGCGGGAATGGATCGCCCGGGTAAATTCCTTCATCATGTGCTCGGGCAGCCCGAGATCATTTAACCCGCGCAGGCCCGCGTTGCGGTCCAGAATGCGGATGACCAGCTTTTCGCCGTGCACGGATGGGGTGGTGGCCAGACGGAAATCGACCGTGCGCGGACCGCTCCGGCCCGCGAAACGCCCGTCCTGCGCCCGGCGCCGCTCGGTGATGTCGATCTGCGCCAGGCTCTTGAGGGCGGAAATCAGCCGCAGGCCCGCGTCCGGGTCCAGCTTGAGCCGGGGGTACAGCGTGCCGTCGATGCGGTAACGGACGCGGCATTCGGAGGGCCAGGGTTCGATGTGCACGTCGCTCGCGCGCTGGTGTAGGGCGACCTGTAGGATAGATTTGGCGTTCTCGATCCCGCTGATTTCCTCGCCCAGATGGATCGAAACCGGCTGGTGCTCCGCGTCGAGCAATTCGAACTGGTGACGTTGCTTCTCGGTCTGCCAACGCTCCCATCTACGCGCGGCCTGCCGCCAGGTCTGGTAGGCAAGGTATCCGACCACTGGCAGCGCTACGGCCACCCACCACCAGACGCGGGAGGGGTTTTCGGACCGTCCCAGGTCGCGCCTGACGAGCAGCAGCGTGGCCCCCCAGCCCGCCACCAGCATGGCGAACGCCAGCGCGATTTGTTTCCAGCCCCAACCGCTCCTGGCTTCAGCTTGCAACGGCTGCGTGTCCCGGGCAGGCAGGGCGGGGCTTGCGGCAGCACGCTGCGCCGCGGCGGGCGGTGCAGCTTCCCTGCGTGTGCCGGGAGAACCATCGACGCCCGGCAACCCCCCGGTCACGGGTCCCGTGGACGGCCGCACCTTTTTCCCGTCGATGGTGGCCACGATGGAAAGGGGCAGCGTCATCCTGCCGTACTGCACCTGGATTTCGAGGCTCGTCGGCCCGCGTTTGAGGATGGTCGCACCCGAATAGGTCTGGCCCGTCTTCAAGGTGATTTCCGAGGCGATGGTGCTGGTAACCGCTGCGCTAACGATCAAAACGCAGGCTAGTAGCCAGCGGAAGAGGGCAATACAAGGGGGACGCATTTCGCAGAGAGTGGCAAGCTTACCGGCGGTCGTCGTTGTTCGGCACGGCCCGGGTGCCAGGGTTTGGATCGACGATTTTACCATACTTGTGTTAGATTGTGCGCTGAAAATTATCGCCCATGCGCTGCACGCATTTCCTCGCCGTTGTCACGATCGTCACCTTGTTATCCGTGCCCAGCCGCGCGCACGCCGAGCCGATGCCCGCCGCCAAGGATGCACCGGTGATGGAACGCTATGGGGAAACCTCCCCTAGCCCGGACGGCATTGGCAAGACGTATCTGGGCCGCGAGATCGCCAAGGTCATGGGCCACCAGGGCGCGGCCTGGCTCGACCGGACCGAGCGTGCGCAGGAAGAACGCACGGCGGATCTGGTCGCCGAGTTGCGGCGTCGCTTGAAACCCGACGCGGTCGTGGCGGACGTGGGCGCGGGCAGCGGTTACTTTTCCTTTTTACTTGCGCCCCTCGTCCCACGTGGACAGGTGCTGGCCGAGGACATCGACCAGGGAATGCTCGACATCATCACGAGTAAAATGGCGCGGCACGCCGCCGGGAACGTGCGGACGATTCTCGGCACCACGACCGACCCTAAATTGCCTGCGGGCGGCGTGGATGGCGTGCTGCTCGTCGATACCTACCACGAGTGGGACCATCCCTACGAGATGATGCAAGCGGTTCTGCGGTCGCTCAAACCCGGCGGCCAAATTTTCCAGTTAGAGTATCGCGCGGAAGACCCCGACGTGCCGATCCTGCCCCACCACAAGATGACCGAGGCCCAGGCGCGCAAGGAGATGGAAGCGGCTGGTTTCCGCTGGCAGGAAACCATCCACACCTTGCCGCAGCAGCACCTCTTAATTTATCAGCGGCCAGCCGACCGGTCCTGACCGCTACTTGCCGGTCAATTCCGCCACGAGCGGAGCCGTGCGGTACAACTGGCCCAGCGCCTCGATGATCGCCCGCGAATCTACCGACGCCGCCCGCGCACGCTTGTCGGTATAGGTGTAATCTAGCGGCAACGACTGGAGGTTGCCGTCGAAGATGATTCCCACAAACTCCCCGGCGCGGTTTACCACCGGGCTGCCGGAGTTGCCGCCGATGATGTCTGCCGTGGAGACGAAATTAAATGGCGTGGTGCCTTTCAACTGGTCCTTGCCGTCCAGCCAGCGTTTCGGCAATTCGAACGGTTCCTGGTTGTTGTGCTCGGCGGAACGCGCGTATAGCCCTGCGATGTCGGTGTAAGCGGGCACGGTTTTGCCGTTTTCCTCGTAGCCTTCCACGGTGCCGTAGGATAAACGCAAGGTGAACGTCGCGTCCGGGAAGGCGCTGGTGCCTTCCGCCGCGAACCGCGCTTTGGCGATCTGGGCGTAGGCCTGCTGCATCGTCTCGTCTTCCACCTCGTACTTCGCGCGGGCGGTCCGGGCGAGGGAGTCCAACGCACGAACCAGGTCGAGCATCGGGTCCTGGAACGCGGCCACCGCAGGCACCCCACCCTCGTAGAGCTTGCGGCGGGTGGCCACGTCCTTGAGCTTGCAACCGAGCACCAGTTCCGCCGCGCGGTCCTGCGGACTCTTGCCGTTAAGCGCGATCCTCACCGCCGGATGCGCCGCGCCGAGTTCCGAGGCCATCTCCGTCAAGGAATCCGCGAGCGTGAGCTGCTCCAGATCATCGTAAATCGGTTCCTCGGAGAACAGGCGCAATTCCAACGACGGCAGCGAGGATTCCCGGTATTCCGGCAGGCGGGTGCCGTTGGGCTTGGCGCGTTCGTCGGCGGCACGCAGCAACTGGCGGGCGATGCGGAACAACGTGCTGCGCACCGCGCGCCGGTCTTCAAGCGCGTTGTAAGCGGGCACGTTATTCGCTACTTCGGACACGGCGCGTTCGATCTTGTCGTAAGCGTTGCTCGCCTCCGGCGCGTTCATGGCGTCGATCCGGGTGCGCAGGTTCGCCTCGTTCGCCGCCAGTTTGCCGAAAAGCTCCGGGTCGAGCAGACCCGCCAACCGGCCATCGAGCGCCTTGCGGCTGTTGCGCACGCCGAAAAGTTCGCCCCGCGCGCGGCGCGCGTTCTCGAACGAGCGGCTGCTGTAGGCCTCCAGCGAGGTTTCGCGCCGGTACAATTGCGCGAGCGTGTGCGGCAGCGCGCGGTCGCGCTCGTCCCTGAGCGCGGCGAGCGTCAACTGGCGATGCGTCGAACCCGGATGACCGCTGACGAAGACGAGTTCGTGCTCGGACGAGCCGTTGGTGCTCCACGTGAGAGATTGCTCAGGGTGGGCTGGCTGGCCATTCTCGTAGGCGCGGAAGATGCAGATATCCAAGTCGTAACGCGGGTACTCGAAGTTGTCTGGATCGCCACCGTAAAACGCGATTTGTTCCTCCGGGGCGAAGACGAGCCGTACGTCGGTGTACCGCTTGAACCGGTAGAGATGGTAGGCCCCGCCCTGGTAAAGGGTCACCACGTCGGAGCGCAGGCCGGTCTTTTCTTTGGACTCTTTCTCGATGTCTGCCAACACCGCACGGCGGGCCGCCAACGCTTCGGCCGCGGCGGTGTTCGGGTTTTTTGAATGCTGCGCGGCGACGGCAGCATTCACACGCCCAGTCACGTCCTCAATGTTGACGAGCACGTTGAGTTCCAAGTCCAGGCATGGCTTCTCGTCGGCCCGGTTGGCGGCGTAGAAGCCGTCCCGCAAATAATTGTGTTGGGCGTCGCTGAACTTTTGCAGCGCGTCGGAGCCGACATGGTGATTGGTGATGATCAATCCGTCGCCGGACACGAAGGAGCCGCTGCCGCCGCTATTAAACCGCACGCTGGCTTTCTGGAGATGATCCAGCCATTGCGCTCCGGGCTCGAAACCGTATTTTTCTTTGAACTGCTTGGTGGGGGGTGCGTTGAAAAGCCACATGCCCTCGTCTGCCCGAACGTCCGTTGCCGTCAAGACAAGCGAAGCCAGGGCAAGTCCAAAAACGGCGGGGAACCGGCAAAATTTCATGGTGGACTACCGCTCGCCTCGACCGGCTTCCTTGTCAAAAGCAACGCGATGGTTGAATCCCGCCCGCGTTGCCGCCAAGATGGACGGAGTTCATGGAAGATATACCGCATAGTTCCAACGTCCGCGCGACCATCGGCAGGTACGCGGCGCTGGCGTTGGCTTGCCTCGGGGCGGCGGGGTGTGCGGGGCGCTCGCCGACACCGGCGGGCGCGCCTGCTGGCTACCGGGTCTATTTCAGCGCGACGCGGCTGAAGGATCACACCGTCCTTGTCGCCGGCTCGACCCCCGCTTTCCTTGGTCAGACCGCGCAGGTCCGCACCGCCTCCACGGTCGCCGCCGAGGACTTGCCCGCGCTGCCGAACTTCGCGGCGACGGTTTCGCTGACCCGGACGCCGGGGATGGTCCAGTTGATCACGAAAACGTCGATCCGCGAACTGGTGCGTACGAAAAAAGGCAAGCTTAGGCTCACGAAGCGCGACCAGGGCGCACTGTTACCCGTCCGCCTCGGCGAGGCGCAAAACGCGAGTCCCACCGGCGACCCCGTGCAGATCGAAGTCCGGGTGGAGCGGCGTTGAACGATGACCCCGCCGACCACGCAACGCTGCGCCTGGGCCAGTTCCGAATTGTTGACCGCTTACCACGACCGGGAATGGGGCGTGCCTCAACACGAAGATCGGACGCTGTTCGAATTCCTGATCCTCGAAGGAGCGCAGGCCGGTCTGAGCTGGGAAACGGTGCTGAAAAAGCGCGACAATTACCGGCGGGCCTTCGATCACTTCGACCCGGCGGCGGTGGCTGGATACTCGCCCGAAAAAGTCGCGGCGTTGCTGCTGGACGCCGGGATCATCCGCAACCGGCTCAAAATCCAGTCGGCGATCCTCAACGCGCAGGCTTTCCTGCGCGTGCAAGCGGAGTTCGGCAGTTTTGACCGTTATCTCTGGGGTTTCGTGGGCGGCGCGCCGGTGCACGATCCGGCGTCCGGCCACGAGCGGCTCACCCGGACCCCGGCGTCCGACGCGTTGAGCAAAGATTTGCAGCGGCGCGGTTTCAAATTCGTCGGCACCACCATTTGCTACGCGCTGATGCAGGCGGTGGGCATGGTCAACGATCACGAACCCGGCTGCTTTCGGCGCGAGCAGATTCACCACGGCGTGGCGCGGCGTCCGGGCAAAAACAAAAAGTCTTGAAACAGGTTACGATCTACACGGACGGTGGCTGCAAGGGCAACCCGGGACCCGGCGGCTGGGCCGCTGTCCTGTTGAGCGGTGCGCACCGCAAGGAAGTCAGCGGCGGCGAGGCGGCCACCACGAACAATCGCATGGAACTCCGCGCGGCCATTGGCGCGCTCGGCGCGTTGAAGGAGCGTTGCGCGGTGGAAGTCTATACGGACTCCCAGTATTTGCGCGACGGCATCGACCGCTGGATCAGCGGCTGGAAACGCAACGGCTGGCGCACGCGCGACAAACAGGCCGTGAAAAACGCCGATCTCTGGCGCGAGTTGGACGCTCTCGTCGGCCGCCACCAAATCGTCTGGAAATGGGTGAAAGGTCACGCCGGAAACGAACACAACGAACGTTGCGACGAACTGGCCCGCCTCGCGGTGACGGGCGTGAAACGGGTACACGGGCCGGTCAAGCTGCGCGAACTCTTGGTCGCTTTCCGCGATGCACAGTCGGCGAAAGTCCCACAAGGCAGCGCCGGGACGACGCTATTCAACGCCTGAGGCGAATGGCGGGCCAATCACAGCGCGGGGCGCTGGAAGATGGCTGCCTCGCAAGGACTCGAACCTTGACAAAGTGATTCAGAGTCACTTGTGCTACCATTACACCACGAGGCACTGTGGAAGGGCGTCAAACATTGCCGGGAAACGAGGATTCGGCAACCGTTTTCTTTCGGCGCGGTAATTTTCACGCTCGCACACCCGGGCAGCAGATTTCATCCTGGCCGCCAACGAAAACGTTGACGGTTTGCAAGTATTTGGGCAAAGTGATCGTCCTGCATCGACGCATGAACCGGGCTTCTCTCATCGAATACGTCCAAAAGGGGCTGGGCAAGGACGCCAGCCGCGTCGCGGCGGACCGCGCCGTTTCGCTCGTAATCGACGGCATCAAAGAGGGTCTACAGCGCGATAAGGCGGTGCAACTGGTGGGCTTTGGCACCTTCAAAGTCGTGGAACGCAAGGCGCGGCTGGGCACCAATCCCAAGACCCGGGAGCCTTTGAACATCCAACGCTCGCGGACCGTCAAACTAGCCATTGGCAAAGAACTTAAAAGCGGTCTGTAAAATCTGCCTTAACATTTCCTCCCAACCCTGAGAAACCCCGTTTCGCATGCAGCGAAACGGGGTTTCTTATTTGGGGAGTCATTGCAACGATGACCAAGCGCTCAGTTCCAATGGATGATACCAAGCAGACCGACAACGATCAGATAAACCGCCACGACCATGGTTAGGAACTTGGGCCGGACCAGAATCAGTACTCCCGCCGCCAGCGCGAGGATCGCCTGTACCGACCAAGAGAAATGGAGGGAAAAACTGTGCCGGTGAAAAGCGGCGAGGAAAAGTTGCGAGTGGACAGTGGCGGTCAACGGATTCATGTGGCAGGATGGCGATTGATGAGGCCCGAATGACGGGTAATGTGCGGGCATTTTAAGCGGGTCGAAGATGCACCGTCCATTCCGTTGTTTCCAACCGTTGTTAGCCTCGCTAAGAGGCGCTGATCCGAAGTGAATGTGATGGCCCGTCAGTCACTGTACCCACCGTTCCCTAGACAATGGACCACTCATCGCCAACGCCGTTGACACCGCCCTCGCCGGTGGTGGGAATTATCATGGGCAGCAGTTCCGACTGGCCCACCATGCAGGCCGCCGCCCGCATTTTGCAAGGTCTCGGCGTGCCGTTCGAGACGCGGGTTGTCAGCGCGCACCGCACCCCCGGTTTGCTCTACGACTACGCCCGCAGTGCGGAGGGGCGAGGCCTGCGTTGCCTCATCGCGGGCGCTGGCGGTGCCGCGCACCTGCCGGGGATGGCCGCAGCTTTGACGCATTTGCCGGTGCTCGGCGTACCGGTGCGTTCGCGGGCGCTGGCCGGGCTGGACTCGCTGCTTTCCATCGTGCAGATGCCGGGGGGCGTGCCCGTCGCCACGTTCCGGGATGGCGAGGACGGCGCGGCGGACGCCGCCCGTTTCGCCGTGCGGCTACTCGCGATTTGAAGCGCCGACGTCGCGTGGAGGAGGGTTGGCCAAGGCCTGGCTTGCCGTTTGCAGCCGCGCTTCGAGTTCGTCGAGCGCACGTTTTAACCTTGGGACCGGCGCGGCGGAGTCGTTGATCGCCGTGCGTAGACACGCGCGCAACTCGGGTAGCTGTGCCGGCGTCGCGCGGCGGACCAGTTCGACGGCGGAAGCAGCCGCTCCGGCGAGAAAACCGGCGTGTTGTGTCCACAGCTTCCAGGCGTCTGCGTCCCGCTTCTTTTCCCGCAGATAATCGGCTGCCGCCGCGAGCAGCGCGGCACGGCGTCCGAAGGAAAGTGGGAAATCTGCCGCGGGCATTTCCGGGAGTTTTTCGTTTTCCAGCTGCCCACTCGCGGCCAGGAACTCCACGAGCGGACGGAAATCGTCGCAGGCGGTCTGGCGGTAGGCGGTCCGCAGCAGTGCTTCGGCTCGCTCATTTTGTCCGGCGTCTACGTAGAGCCGCGCAAGTTGCAGAAAGTTTCCCGGCGAACGGACTGCCAGTGGGTCGCGCCCGACCGCACGCTCGAAATAACGCGCCGCGCGATCCTCGTCGCCCAGGGTAAGGTACAGCAGCGCGATGCGTTCGGTCATGTCATCGCGCAAAATCGATTGGGCTTCCAAGCCGTCGAGCAACTGGTTCGCCTCGTCGCGGTGATCTGCTCTCCAAAGCACCGCCGCGCGTCCGAAGGCGAAGTCCGCATTTTGTGGAAAGCGTCGACACAGTCGCTCTGAAATTGGCAGCGCCAACGCGGCCTGCCCGGCGCGCAACAGCGAGGTCTCTAACCCAAAGAGGAGTTGGTCAGGTAACAGCGGCCGCCGGTCAAACTCGGCCACCGTGTCGCGCAGGCGCTCGGCCTGATGCGTTTCGAGGTAGAAAGCAGCCAACCGCTCGCCCGCGAGGTAGTCCCCCTTCCCCGCCTTCCACCGCCGCCGCAGTTCCTTCTCCAGCCAGTCGTCCGCCCCGGCCCGTCGCGCGACCTTGTAGCGGATGCTTTCCCAACTGCCTCGCAAGGCTGGAGTTTCGCGGGCGGCAGTCTCCAAACGGGCTAGGTTCCGCAAGAAGCCCCGCTGTGTTTCGCTCGACGCCGACGGCAGCGAAACCAAGGCCTGCTGCAGCCGGAAGCGTGTGCTGGTGTCATGCGTGCGCCAGTACGCCGCCGACAAAATCTCGCGGGCGATGTCCGCCCGCCCTGCGTCTGCCAAACTGGCTGCGACCAGCGGCAAAAACTCGGTTTTATCCCGCTGCACGAAACCCTTTGCGAAGGTCCGGACTTCCTCTATCCTTCCCGCCGCGACAAGCAGCGTCAGCAAGCGCATGGCGATCTCGCTTTGCCCGCTCTCCGCCGACAAAGGTGCTGCTCCTTGCAGGAGCCGGACCGCCTCGTCGCGGCGGCCAAGCCGTTCGAGCGTGTCGGCTAGGCCGAGGTAGGCCACCGGGCTGTTGCTGAGCGGAAGCATCTCGCGCCAGACGGCCACCGCTTGCTCGCCGTGCCCTGCTTGTTCGTACGTGTGCGCCAACTGGGCGAGGACGGGCATCGTCGCCGAACCGCCCGCGCGCTCGGCTTCCAATACTTGGCAGGCACCGTCGAGAAAGCCGTTGTGCTCGCGCACGGTGGCCCAGCGGCACACCAGGTCGGGGCGGGACAAGCCGTCGGGAAGCGGTCGCCCACCTCCCAACAAGCTTTCCAGGGTCTGCTCCCACCGGTCATAGTCTCCCCTCCGCTCGTAAACAGCGAACAGGCTTCGCCAATGCTCCGCGTTGCCGGGTTCCACGCGGCAAAGGTATTCGTTGATCTGCATCGCCGCCGACAGGCGCGAGTAATTCACAAACTCCCCGGCCAGGTTGGCCGCCGGGCTGGTCGGTGGCGACGTGCGCAGATAATCCTCCACGTATTCGCGGGCTTCTTCTGGGTCCGGCGCCAGCGCGACTTCGGCGCACAACAACCGGCGGCGGATCTCCGCCACGGCACCCTCGCCGTCGCCGAAGTGCTCGTCGAACGCCGTTGCGTTCTTGAGGGACTGCCGCCAGAGGTAAACCGCCTGGGCATCCAGCCCCCAGTTCTGGAGCTGGATGCCATTGGCGAGAACGTAGACCCATTGCCGGGCATCCGCCGAGGGCGCGTTGGATTCGCTCGCCATGATGCGTGTGGCCAGCAGGGTGTCCAGGTCGCTTCGGGCCGCCGCCGCTTCGCCTGCCAGGCCGTGCAGCATAGTCCCCGCGAGAGCCGCGTGAATCTTCTCGCCACGCGCGCGCATCCGTTCGAGGTAGGTCGCGGAAAATGCCGCGCGTTCCGTTTCGGGCAGGAGCAGGTAATATTGCCGCAGGGCTGCGAAAACGGGCGACACGTTGGGTTCCA
>CAXTBX010000004.1:0-104600 GCA_964242205.1 uncultured Chthoniobacterales bacterium | reverse complement strand
CGGAAACCGTGTTTATTGGTCGCGTATGCCATAAGAGTGCCTCTGTGCCTAACGAATCCAAGCTCAGCGACAGAGGCTGGCGAAAAGAGGCGTAGAATGCAAGAAAAGCCTGCCGCCAGCCTCTGTTCGCTGGAGCGCATGGTTAGGCCGTGGGCGTCACAGCGACAGGGTGTATGACTGGCCGTAAACTTGCCCGGTCCACGCGCCGAACTCGTCGCGTCCGCAGCCAAAGTTCAGGGGCGAGTGTGTTCCGTCCTGCAAGGTGACATCCCCGTAGAGCATGAGTGCTTTCTGGTCGAGCGACGCCTTGGCGTCGACGACACGGAAGTCTTTGGCGTGGTAGCCAGCGGCCTCTAGCCCGGCAAACAGCTTGGTGTGATCGATCTGTTTGTTAGCGGCATCGATGACCTCGGCGCGAGAGACGGTCTTCTTTGCTGGCAGCAAATCGTCTGCGAAGTAGCGGTCGTGCACAGGCGGACGCGAGGACAAGACGAGGCCCACGGCAACAATGATGGCGGACAGCAGGATGGTGATGTGTAGTTTCATGGTGGGTGATGGTGTGGTGGTGGCGGGCGTTGGGTCAAGCGGAAAGGATGCATCTGGTGGCCTAACGAACCCAAGCTCAGCGACAGAGGCGGGCGAGGCAAAAGCCGGAGTACAGAAAAGACGCCACCGCCAGCCTCTGTTCGCTGGAGCGCGTTGTTAGGCCGGTGGGGCGACGGGTTTGTCGCGGAGGTCGGAAAGCTCGGCTTTGGTGGTATGATCGCGGGCTTGCACCTTGAGGGTGGCCGCAAAGTCGAAGTCATAGCTCCCGTTCTGACGTGGCTCTGCGGTGGTGCCGCCCAGCGACAACTCCAAAGTATGGCCTGTCCATCGGACAGGCTCTGCCACCAAGCTCTTGACGCTCTCCACTCCCAAAGCGACGAAGACCGGGTGAGCATAGTCGGGCAATGACACCTCTGAAGCAGTCTGCCCTTCTCCGATGGCGAACAGGCGGAGCAATTGGGTGTGATTGGCCCCCTCAAAAGCCAGCGCCACAAAACGGCCATCGGCGCTCCAGAGCGCGTGCAGGCGGTCTGAAAAGAACGAGGCCTGCCAGTGATCCAAGCTCTCGAAGAGCACCTTACCGGTGTCTGATCGCCGCAACGTAATGCTGTAATGGTGATCCTCCGGAAAATCGTCTGGGGCTGGCGGGGCAGTGGGACAAGAAACCACGATCTCGACGGTCTTGTC
This sequence comes from uncultured Chthoniobacterales bacterium, assembly GCA_964242205.1. Lineage (GTDB taxonomy): Bacteria > Verrucomicrobiota > Verrucomicrobiia > Chthoniobacterales > SZAS-18 > CAHJWO01. Next base: position 103,367 of record CAXTBX010000004.1, on the reverse strand, counting down.
CGGCGACAATCCGCCAGCCACAGAGCGGGTGCGTGCCGATGCGTGCTGAAGGCCGAACGCCAAGCAGAGAAGGAATAGAATGGACTTGTACATGTTTGTTGTGGTCATGGGCCTAACGTGAAGTAGACGAACTAATGTCGTAAGAAAAGGCGAAGTTGCTTCGTCTAGCACGGAAAGACAGCGTATTAGGGCAAAACACGCAAAACATGTCAAAAAAGAGCCAACAGATCGAGCGTGATTTCCAGGCCTAACAGGTATTGGACGGACGAAAATCGTCGACAAAGGCGAGCATTATTCGTCTAATACAAATAACCGTGCGCAGCCGAGTTTGAATCGCAAACCCAGATGCGCGCAATCCTACTGTCCGCGCGGGCGGTCGTTGGCGACCTTCTGCGGGTGGGGCTGTGCGTTGTTGTGCGCGGTCAGCATCTCACGCACCGCGTGGCCGTCGCCGGGCAGCGGCAAAGAAGGACGCTCGACGGCGGCAGGCTCGGTCGTCGCGGCCAGGGCCGGGATCGTGTTCTGCGTCGGAGCGTCCACCGGCACCGGCACCGGCGTGAGGCTCGGCGCGGGCGTGTCGGCGGTCGGCGCGGACGCGGGCGCAGCCACCGGGACCAACTCGTTGCCCGGCGCGGCGACCTTCGCCGCTTGACCGTTCGCGGCCGGGTTATCCGCCGGAGCGGGAACCGCCGCCGGGGCTGTGTTGGCGGTCGCCGCCGGGTTGGCGGTGATGCCCTCCGTGGTACCTTCGCGGGCGGCTCGTTCGCGGGCTTCCAGGCGGGCAGCCAGTTTGTTCGGATCGCCGAGACGCTGGATGTTCACCGCCACGAACCAGCCGAAAATCGCCATCGTCAACAGCGCCAGGGCCACCGCCCCGCCGATCAGTTGGCCCCGCTGCACCCGGCGCGCCCGCGTGCGGCGGCGGTACGGGATGCGGTACATGCCCACCGGGGTCTCGCTGAGGTACTGGTAATCGTCCAGCCCGAAGGTGCTGGCGTCGGAAAACGCCTCCAGATAGGGCCGCACGTCCACCCGCAGGTACTTGCCGTAGTTGACCAGATAGCTGCGCGCGTAGGCGAGGTTGGCGAAATTTGAATAGTCGTCCCCTTCCAAATCTGCGAGCTGGTGCTCACGAATCTTGGTAGTGCGGGCCGCGTCTTCTAGACTCAAATGTCGCAATTGACGCGCGCGACGGAGTTTATTGCCTGCCGTTTCAACCATGAGGAGACGAGAATCGTGCTGGGCGTACGTTGTAGCTAAAAAGAGGCCGGGTACCAGAGGAAAATGCGGTTTTCTTCACATTTTTCGGGTAGTTATTCACATGGCGTCCAAATCCACGAGAATTTCGCGGCCCTTGGCCCCGTTCTCAGGTCCGAGAACGCCGCGATTCTCAAGGATGTCCACGATCCGCGCCGCCCGGGTGTAGCCCAGCTTAAGGCGCCGCTGCAACATGCTGGTGCTCGCTTTCTTTTCTTGGCGCATGATCTCCAGGCACTTTTCGACCAGTTCCTCGTCCTCGTCGGACACTTCTTCCTCGTCGCCCCCGCCGCCCTCGCCCGAGAGTTTGTCGGCGATGGCGCTCTCGAAGGTCGGCGCGGCCTGGCTGCCCGCGTACTCGACGAGGCGGCCAATTTCCTCGTCGGTGACGAGGACGCCCTGCGCACGGACGAGCCGCGAGGTGCCCGGCGGCAGGTAGAGCATGTCGCCCTGGCCCAGGAGGCGGTCCGCGCCGTTCTCGTCGAGGATGACGCGGCTGTCGAGCTTGCTGGCGACCTGGAAGGCGATGCGCGAGGGGATGTTGGCCTTGATGACGCCGGTGATCACGTCGGCGCGGGGCGTCTGGGTGGCGACGATCATGTGGATGCCCGCCGCGCGCGCCATCTGGGTGATGCGCGCGATGGCGCTTTCCACGTCGGCGGGGGCGGTCTGCATGAGGTCGGCCAACTCGTCCACGATGACGACGATGTAGGGGAGCTGGTCAGGGATGACGAGGTCGTGGTCGCGGATGTTCTTCGGCGCGGGACGGGCGTGGGTATAGACGGGTTCGTCGTCCGGGGTGTTTTCCTCGGCGTCGTCGAGGAGCGAGTTCATCTTGAACGTGCCCGGCTCGGCGGTCGCCCCGACGCCGACCGTCTCCGGGGCGGGGGACTTGCGCAGGACGGGCAGGCCCTTCGCCTCGGCCTCGGCGTCGAGTTCGGCCTGGGTCTTGGGCTTGGGCCGGGCGTTGAAGCCCGTGATGTTGCGCACACCGGTCTTGGCGAACATTTTGTAGCGTTTTTCCATCTCGTCGATGACCCAGCGCAGGGCAAGGAGCACCTTCTTCGGGTCCGTGACCACCGGAACGACCAGATGGGGCAGTGTGTTGTAGATCTGCATTTCGACGACTTTGGGGTCGATCATCACGAAGCGCAGTTGCTCGGGCGTGAACTTGTAGAGGATGCTCGAAATGATGGAATTGATGCAGACGCTCTTGCCCGAGCCGGTCGCGCCCGCGACGAGGCAGTGGGGCATCTTGGCCAGGTCGGCGATGATCGTCTTGCCGTACACGTCCTTACCTAGCGCGATGGGAATCTTCGCGTCGGTGGTGGCCCAGTCGTCGCCTTCGAGGAGTTCGCGCAGGGTTACCTTGACCTTCTTGCTGTTGGCGATCTCGATGCCGACGGTGTCCTTGCCGGGGATGGGCGCGAGGATGTTGATGCGTTCGGCGCGGGTGGCGCGGGCGATGTCGCGCTCCAGCGAGACGATCTTGTCCACGCGGACGCCCTTGGCGGGGTAGAGTTCGTAGCGGGTGATGGTCGGGCCCTTGGTGATGTCGCCCTTGCTGACCTTGATGCCGAACTGCTCCAGCGTGTCGATGATCTGATCCTGCACGCGCAGCATCTCGGCGGGGTCGGCGGCCTGGCGGCTGGCCACGTCGGCGGTGTCGAGCAGGTCGAAATCGGGCAGTTGATAATTGGCGAAACGCACGTCGCCGCCGTCGTCCTCGTCGCCGGTGGCGGCGTCCGGGGCATAGTCGGCGTCGGCCCGCTTGCGCAGTTGGCGGTTGGCAAAGAGTTCCGTCAGGCTGGGCTTCTTCTTGGGCGCGACGGGGGCGGCGTTGAGCACGGTGTTATCCGTGATGGTCGGCGGCGGCAAGTGGGCGAACTCGTCGGGCTCCGGCGCGAGCGACGCGGCGGCGCTGTCGCGGCGCGGCATGGGGAAGGGGTCGTCCGCGTCGTCGTCGTCGGCGGCGGCGGGCGCGGGCCGTCCGCTGCCGCTGGCAGCGGGGGTGGCGATACCCTGTTTGCGCAGTTCCTTTTCGAGCCTCCGCTGTTCCTTGACGAGCCGCTGGCGGTCCATCTCTAGCCGTTCCTGGGTGGTGGCGCGGGCGAGCAGCGCGACGGCGCGGCGTTCGCGCCAAGCGGCGAGGCCCGCGCGCGAGGCGTGGATGGCGTGGGCGAGCTGGTCGATGGGGTGCAGGCCGGTCAGGAGGATCAACGTGCAGAGGTAGGCGGTGCCGAGCAGGATGCCTGCGCCCGCCGGGCCGACCAGCGTGCGGAACAGGCCCGCCCGACGCGATGTGCCCACCAGCCACTGGCCGAACAACCCGCCGGGGCCATGCGCGTTGAAATCCGCGTTCCAATGCAAAAACCACGGCTGGAGTTGCGCCAGGCCCGCCCCGCAGAGCACGAACACGATCATCCAACCGATCCGCCGTTGCACCCGCACGCCGGGGACGAACAGTTTCACCGCACCGAAGCCCAGCAGCAGCGCGGCCACGAGGAAGCTCGCCGCGCCGAAGAAAAAGAAGTGCGTCCCGGCGATGATGGCGCCCACGGGACCGATGAAATTCTGCCGGGGCACGTCGGTCGAGGCCGAGGGGCTGAAGGGTACCCAGCTCGGCAGGTCGCTCGGGACGTAGGAAATCAGCGCGAGGTAAAGCAATGCGCCCGCGCCGAGCATGAGCAGAGCGGGGATGTCGCTCCAGGCAGTAGCGGGCGTGTGAGGTTTGGCGTAGGACCGGGCCGAAGGCATTTCCGCGCATGGTAGCGGCACCCGCCGAAAACCGAAAGGGTAAACACCGCGCGCGCACCGCCAATTTTCGCGTCCGACAAGATCAGGCAAAACCGGGCACATTTTTGCTTGACCGCGTTTCCGCTTTCCTAGCAGTCTGTGCGCGCAGACGGCGATCCAAGGGTTTTCGACGTGGGTCGGCAGGGCTGGCAGGGCAACATCCGATCATGAAAAAACTCTTTTTTTTCCTCGCGCCGCTGTTGGGCGGCCTCTCAACCTGTGCGGCGGTGCAGGTCAGCTTTACGGGCGGCAACGGCACGCCGTTGTCAATGACGCTGGGTAGTCCGGCGAACTATTCGGTGACCACCACGGCGGCCAACGCGCCGTTTTTCGTTTTCGACGGCTTGGGCGACAGCTTCGTCCCGGCGGGCATCACTGTCAGCGGCACCATCACTTATTCCATCAACGGCGGTGCCGCCCAGACGATCAACCGGCTCGGCTCGGGCCGGGCCGCCAACGACGTGACCGCCGACGACGCCTACCTGTTTTCGGCCGCGTTGCCGGGCGTGACGGCGGGCACCACGATCCGGCTCTTGTCGGGCACGCTGACGACCACGGCGAATTTCACCGGCGCGCCGCCTGCGGGCGGCAATTTTCCTTCGTTCATCGCCGCGCAAAACGGCAATCAGGTTTCGGGCCTCGCCACGGCGGTGCCCGAGCCGGGCACGGCGGCGTTGGTGCTCGTGGCTGGGGGTGGGGCGGCGTGGGTCGCCTTCCGCCGCCGCCAGCCGAAGTGACGTTCGTTTGGAAAGGGTGAAAATCAGCCGGTCGCGGTTGACCGGTGGGACAACTCGCCAGTTGGAGGGAAAACGCGCGCGGCGATCAGTCTCAGGCCGTGGAGCGTCAGGTCCGGTTCCGTGGCGGCGAATGTTCCCGGGAGAATGCGCGCGACCCAGGCCGCGTCACCGCCGGTGGCGATGATGCGCACGGTTTCCCCCGCTCCGGGCGCAAGTTCGGCTCGGAGCGCATCGACAAGTTCGCGGACTAGGCCCCGGTAGCCGATGATTGCCCCGGCGCGCATGGCCTCGCGTGTATTCCGTCCGATAGCGCGGGGAACCTGCCCCGCGAGGCGGATCGGCGGGAGTTGGGCCGTGTGGGCGGGTAGGTAATTCGCCACCGCCGACCGGCCCGGCGCGATGATTCCACCCAGGAAGCGTCCGCGCGCGTCGAGCGCGTTGAACGTGGCCGCCGTGCCGAAGTCCACCACGATCAGCGGCCCCGGGCCGTGTCGCGCCAACGCACCCACGACGTTGGCGATGCGGTCCGCGCCGAGCGTGGCCGTGCCGGAGTAGCCGCGCAGGTCCACGCCGGCGTCGAGATCGGCGGTGACGGGCACGGTGCGGGGGAACATTCTGAGGATCGCCCGCATTGCGTCGGGCACCACCGAAGAGACGACTACGCGCGCGGGTTCCCATTCGGCGAGCATAGTGCGCAGCGAGGCAGATGCGCTGGCGGTGGTCCTTGTTAAATCCGTCGTGAGGAGCCGCCGGGTTTTGCCGAGCAACCGTGTGTGGGTCGCCAGTCGCAGCTTGGTCGTCGTGTTGCCCACGTCGATCAGCAGGAACTCGGCGGTGGTTGTCATCTACGAGTTGCAGGCTACCTGCGTTGGAGCGTCGGGCGCAAGCGGGGAGAGGCCGGAGGCGGCTTCTTGAACAAAATCAGGATGACAAAATTTTATTAACGCAGTGCATCTACCCCAACAATCCGCATCGGGCATCGGGCATTGAGCCTCCAGCCTCTCACCATCTTCCTCCGTGCCTCAATCCATCCCCCCTTGCGGGACGTACCGGAAAAAGCGTATCCTTCCCGCTCCCCGATGCCCCCTCCCTTTGACCTCGCCCTCGCGCGCCGTCCGCGCCGTCTGCGCGCCACGGCGGCCCTGCGCGAACTGGTGCGCGAAACCAGCGTGCACGCGACGGACTTGATCCTGCCGCTGTTCGTCAGCGAACGGATCACGTCGCGCCGTCCGGTCGGGTCCATGCCCGGCGTGGAGCAACTGACCGTGGACGAGATTGCCCGCGAAGGGGTCGCCGCCCGGCGGGCGGGCTTGCGCGCGGTTTTGTTGTTCGGCATCCCCGTCGAAAAAGACGAACGCGGCAGCGGCGCGTACGCCGACGACGGCGTGGTCCAGCAGGCCGTCCGCGCGCTAAAGGCGGCCGCGCCGGACCTCGTGGTCATCACGGACGTTTGCCTGTGTGAATACACGAGCCACGGGCACTGCGGCGTCGTCGAGAATCGTGGCGGCAACGACTTTCACGTCCACAACGACGTCAGCGTTGAGCTACTCGCGCGCGTGGCGGTCTCCCATGCCGCCGCCGGGGCGGACATCGTCGCGCCCAGCGACATGATGGATGGCCGCGTGCGCGCGATCCGTGCGGCGCTGGACGCGCGCGGGTTCACGAACACGCCGATCATGTCCTACGCGTCGAAGTTTGCCAGCGGCTTCTACGGCCCGTTCCGCGAGGCGGCGGAAGGCGCGCCGCAGTTCGGCGACCGGCGCACCTACCAGATGGACAGCGGCAACGCCCGCGAGGCCCTGCGCGAGGCCGCCGCCGACGTGGAGGAGTCCGCCGACATGCTCATCGTCAAGCCGGGGCTGCCTTACCTGGACATCCTCTGGCGCGTGAAGGAACAATTCGGCCTGCCCACGGCGGTGTACAACGTCAGCGGCGAGTACGCGATGATCAAGGCTGCCGCCGAAAAGGGCTGGCTCGACGAACGCACGGCAGTCATGGAAATGATGACGAGTTTCAAACGCGCGGGCGCGGATTTGATCATTACCTACTGGGCGCGCGAGATCGCCGGTTGGCTGGCGGAAGCGTGAGGGCAGGGGAAGCAACTTTTCAGCGAGACGATGGCCGACAAAAAGAAAAAGCGCGACGCGACCCCCTTCGGAAACGACCGCATCGAGGACGCGGCGGAAGAGGCGCTCACCGCCGAGTGCAGCGCCCTCAACGAGTCGGACAAGCTGCCGCCCCCGCCGCCCCCGCGCCGGGGCGAAACCGCCGCGCATTTGTTGTTGAAACGCCTGTCCCTCTTCTGGGCACAAAAGCAGGGCTACCATTCGTGCGCGTTCGAGGTCAGCCTGCCCAACTGCCGTTACCGCGCCGACATGGCCGCCTACATGCCGAGCAAGGGGCGCATCAAGGTCCGCGCGCATGATCCCGCGCTGCCCGCCATGACCCACCGTGTGATGGTCTGCCACACGCTCGGCAGCACGGCGATTTTCGAGTGCAAGCAGGCGCGCTCGGATTTTCTCAAGGATTCGCGCAACAGCCGCGAAACTCTCTCCGAGTTGCGTGACCTCTACGCGCGGCGCGTGGAACTGGAGCGCACCCTGCGCGTGCACTACCCATCCTTGCGCGTTAGCGATTCCCTCTTCCAGGATTACCAGAGCCACGACTTCAACGACCTGGAACACGAGTCATACAAAAAAGTATTGGCTCGCATCGCGCTGCTGCAAAAGCGGCTGTTCCACCAGACGAAATTCGACACGCTGGTGCGCTACCGTTGCGGCAACCTGTTTTACGTCGTGGCGGAGGACGGTATCTTCGAGCCGCACGAGATCCCGCTCGGCTGGGGCCTGCTCGTGCGTCGCGCCGACCGCCTGGAACTGCGCGAAAAACCCGTCTGGCAAAACCTGGACGACCACGAACGCCTCGCGCTGCTGCATAAAATCGCGGCGACGGGAACGCGTTTCCTCAACCGCGAGGCGGGCATCACGTTCGAGCAAATTTGGGAAGCGCGGCGGCTGGGTGGGTAGTACGGGTTCTCTCCCGCTGTAGCCACGGCGCTTTGTTGCCGTGTTTCGACCTGACACGGCGACAGAGCGCCGTGGCTACAGCAACACTTGAAACGTGCTAATTTTCCAACTCGATCCCGACCGGACAGTGATCCGACCCGGTCACTTGCGGACGAATGAACGCACCCCGCAGCGCCGGACGCAGTCGCCGCGACATCAGAAAATAGTCGATCCGCCAACCGATGTTCCGCGCCCGCGCGCCGGTCGCCACGCTCCACCACGTATAGTGACCCGCTCCCGGCTCGAATTCGCGGAACGTGTCTAAAAATTCCGCCGCCAGGAAGTCCATGAACGCCGCGCGTTCCTCGTCGGAGAACCCGGGATTGCCGACGTTCTGCTTGGGCCGCGCGAGGTCGATCTCTTGATGCGCCACGTTCAGGTCGCCACAGAACACGACGGGTTTCGTGGCGTCCAGCGAACGCAGATACGCCAGGAAAGCGGCGTCCCAGCGCAGCCGGTAGTCCAGCCGCGCGAGCATCGGTTGCGCGTTGGGCACGTAGGCACTGACCAAGTAGAACCCGTCGAACTCGGCGGTGATCACGCGGCCCTCTTGGTCCAATTCAGAAATCCCGAAACCGAAGAACACCGCGCGCGGCACGATCCGCGTCAGGATGGCGACGCCGGAATATCCCTTCTTCTCCGCCGGGTTCACGAATGCGTGGTATCCCAGCGCCACCAACGGCGCGAGCGCCTCGACCGGCGCGCGGGTTTCCTGCAAACAAACCACGTCTGCCGCCTCGGCCTTGAGGTAATCCGACAAGCCGTAGCGCAGGGCCGCGCGGACCCCGTTGACGTTCCAGGAAATCAGCTTCATCCGTTTCTCCCTAACTCACGTTGACGAGGCGTAATCCGCCCGGCAGCGTTTCGCCCGCACGCTTGCCGATCAACTGGCGACCTAACGGCGACTGCCCCGTGACGACTAGCACCTCCTTGCCTTCCTGCGCCACCTCGGTGCCGCCCGCGCTCGGTCCCAGCAGATACCACAGTCTTTCGTCCCCGTCCTCTAATTCGACCAATGCCCCCGGCGCAACCGCTTCCCCCGGTGCGAAATCGCGCACGTTCATCGACGTGAATGCCTCCCGCGCCTGCACGGTTTCCAGCGCCTGCCGTCCCTGGCCCGCCGCGAGGTAAGACGCCTCCAACCCACGCGTGTCATACTTGTTTTCGGCGCGGTTTTGCTCGTCGGTCGCGTCAGCGGCAGAAACCCGCGCGGCGCTCGCATAGCGCGCGATTTCCGCGTCGAGCTTGGCCACGATTTCTTCGATCAACCGCCGCTTGTCCATAGGACGTTGCCTTACATCTGCGAGCGTGCCAGCGCGAACGTTGCGTCCACCAGTTTCTGCACCGGCGACCGGTTCTCCCAATCCTCCAGTGTAATCTCGCGGCACACCTCCAGATCCCGGTTGAACACGTCCACCTGCTCCGCCCCGAACCCGGCGTCCAGCACGTTGATGTTCGCCTCGTCGTTGAGCCGAAACGAGCGGTTGTCGAAGTTGCATGACCCCACGCTGACCCAGACGCCGTCAATGACCAACAACTTGCAGTGGAACATCGTCGGCTCATACTCAAAAAACCGCGCCCCCGCCCGCAGCAGTGGACCCCAGCGCGTGCGCGACGCATCGCGCACGAATTGTTTGTCGATGTGCGGCCCCGGCACCATGATCTGCACGTCCACGCCGCGCTCGCACGCCTCGACCAGCGTGTGTTGGGTAAGGTCGTCAGGGATGAAGTACGAGTTAGCGAGGTGGATGGTCTGGCGCGCCGAGGCGATGGAAAACAAAAACATCAGCCGTGCGGAATCGCTCCCCTCGTTGGGCGAACTCTTGAATACCTGGCAGACGTGGTCGCCCGCGCGCTCCAGGGCGGGAAAATAGTCGTCGCCGTGCAGCACCGTCGCGGCCATCTCCATCCAGTTGTCGGTGAACGCGCTCTGCATCTGACCTACCACCGGACCTTCCACCTGGTAGTGCGAATCCCGCCAGTGCGCGGGCGACTGGGCGTTGCCGCCCCACACGTCCGCGATGCCCACCCCGCCGATGAAACCCACCTTGCCGTCCACGACGAGCAACTTGCGGTGCGTGCGGTTGTTGAGCCGGTCGAGGTCGGTCGGCTCCAGAATGTTATAAATCTCCACCTGGCAGCCCGCGTCGCGCATCTCGTGGACGAGCGGGCTGTCGATGCAGTCGCACCCCGCGCCGTCCAGCGAAACGTGCACCTTGATCCCCGCGCGTGCCCGCGCCGAGAGATGGCGGCTAAAGTTCTCCGCGATGTCACCCTTCCAATAGATAAAACTCTCCAGCGTGATGCTGAAGCGCGCCCCGTCGATGGCGTCGAGCATGGGCGGGAAAATCTGGTCGCCGTTGTGTAGGGCGGTCACGCGGTTGCCGCCGATGAACGCAGGACCCAAGAGTTGGCCCAGCGACCGCTCGAAACGCGGGTCCGCCGGGCCGTAGTCGATGTGGATCTCGTGTTTGATCTTGCGCTCGTACGGGAAAAAGTTGCGCGCGAACATCGTCCCGGCGCTCCCGGCGGCAACGCCCGCGCCGAACAGTGTGAACGGGTGGAACTCGCGGAGAAAGCGGACAAATCGGTCGAACGAGGAGCGGTGCATGGGGAGGAGCATGTTTGTCCACTGCGCGTCATCAATCCAGCTCCTTTTGCGCCCGTCGGCCAGCCAACTGCGTGCGTCGCCGCGAATCAACGCGCACCCATGTCCGCCCAGCCACTTCGCCCGCCCAAGCTGCCCCGCCAGTGGAACGTGATTCCCGGCGAGCCCGTTGGCGACCCCGGGCGCGCGCTGCGCATCCACTCCCGCGTGGGCCGCGCCAACGGCGGCGGCAAACCGGCGGTGATCCTCGTGCCGGGCCTGGTGGTGACGAGCCGCAACGTCGGCCCGACCGCCGAACACCTGCAAGACCGCTTTAGCGTGTACTGCCTCGACCTGCCCGGCTTCGGCCCGAGCGACAACCCGACGCGCCCGTCCACCGTGCCGCAACTCGCCGCCGCGCTCCTTGCGTGGATGGACGCCGCCGAGCTGCCTGACGCGCATTTGCTCGGCAACTCGTTCGGCTGCCAGGTCATCGCCGAGGCCGCCGTGCAACAGCCCGCGCGCGTGCGCAGCCTGATCCTGACCGGCCCGGCGCTCGATCCAGCGATCCGCAACCTCTGGCAGCCCGCGTGGCGTTTGCTGCTGGATGCTTGTTTCGAGCCGCGCCTGATTTTGCCGACGCTCTATGATTTCATCGAAACGGGCATTCCGCGCGTCTGGGGGATTTATCGCGCGTGTCTGGCCGACCGCATTGAGGACAAGCTGCCTCGCTTGCCGCATCCGACGCTGCTCATCCGGGGCGAGCGCGACGTGATCGCCCGCGCGCCGTGGCTGGAGCACGTCCGCCGTCTCTTGCCTGGCCCGGCGCAAATCCGCACGCTCCCGCGCGCGCCACACGCCGTCGTTTACAGCACCCCGCAGCCGACTGCGCAGCTTGCGGCGGAATTCATCGGTTCGTTAAGCTGAGCCTCACCACGGCAACTCCTCGCCCGCGTAGGTCAAGAACCGCCCGTTGTCCTTGGTCGTCAGCCCGTCGATCACCTTCAACATCCCCCGGATCGACTCTTCGGGCTTCAACGTCGCGTTGCGTCCGCCCATGTCGGTCTGCACCCAGCCGGGGTGCAGCGCGATGATCGCCACGCCGCGCCGCTTCATTTCAGGCGAGAGCTTCTTGACGCCCATGTTCAGCGCCGCCTTGCTCATCCCGTAGCTCAACCCGAACGACAATCCGTCCGCGTTGGCGATGGACCCTAGGCCCGACGTAATGCACACAATTTTGGGTTGTCCACCGGTCTTCTCCAGCTCCGGCGCGACCGCCTGCGCCACCAGCATCGGCGCGACGGAATTGATCCGCAGCACCCGCTCCATCGTCGCGGCGTCGAAACTCCCGAACGCCTCGTCCGGCGCGGCCACGCCCGCGTTGTTGATGACCACGTTCACGCCCCGGACCTTCTCCGGCAGCGCCGCCACCGCTCCGGTGTCCGTCACGTCCAGCGCCAGCGTCGTGAAACGCTCCCCGGCCCCTGCGCCCAGTTTTTTCAACTCATCGGCCCGGTCCGGCTCGCGGCAACAGGCGGTGACGGCGTCCCCGCGTGCGAGCAGTTGGCGGACGAATTCCAGGCCCAGGCCGCGGTTGGCCCCGGTGATCAGATAATGATTCATGGTGCCCACGGAATCGCATGGCGCGAAAACTTCGCGTGCTTCTCTCTGGCGTGCAGCCGTCACCCATGCCACCGCATCTTTTCCGTTGCAGTTTTGGCCGGGCAAGCGGAGAAAAACAACCCCGATGAAACCCAAACCGCTGTCCGAAGCCCAATTTCTCTCTTTTCTCGACAAGGTGCTTGTCAAATACTTGTCCGACCTGCAACTGCGCGCCAAGGTGCAGGACGCCGTGGCCAAGGAAATCCGCCTCGCGCGCGACGTGGCCGCCTTCAACCAGTTCTGCGAAAAGGGCAGCGTGCCCGACTTCAAAGCCGAAACCGTGGCCGTACTCCAGGACCAGCTCGCGGCGACCTTCGGCAGCGACGCCAAGGTCGAAATCACTGCCCCCGAACCGAAGGATAACGACGCCGATCCCTTCGGCGCGCTCGGCGTGGAAATCGTCCTGCCCGACCGCACGATCACCAGCGAGATCAAGGTCGGCGCGGGCGGCGGCATGGACGAGGGCGACGGCGCGCCCAAGGCCCCTTTCGTGCCATTCCCGGTGGCGTTGCCGCAGGACACGGAACTCGTCTGGGTGTTGGCGCGCCGCGAGGACCTCGGCCCCGACGAGGCAGGCCGTGCGCTCGCGCACATCGAGGACGAATTCTGGGCTTCCAAGGCCGGGCAGACGTTCCAACGCAAGGGCGGCGAGAAAACATTCGCGGACTTCATCGCCAACGTCCCTTCCGCCGCGTTGCTGGAAGTGGGCCTCAAGCGCCATTACAAATCGCCCGAAACACTCCACGCCTTGCGACTGCTCAACCCGGGCGCTTCTGCCGGTGACTTCGTCGCGAGCGTCGGCGTCAAACCCGCTAAGTCAAAATCCAAGGAATCCACCGCGCTGGCGATGCCCGACATTGTTTTCCCCGGCGCGACCGAATCCGACCCCGACGCCGCGCCGTTTTAAGGCAGGGACGGCCTGCCGAGCCGTCCGCGCTCCAACTGTCATCGCGCCGCCATCTTTTCCATCGCCGCCCGCACGGCGGCGCGGTAATCCCGCCACTCCTGCGCATCCCAATACTCGTTCGGGTAACTCTCGATCTCTAGGATCTCCCCCAGCACCGTCGCCGTCCGGTTGCTGATGACGTGCGTCAGATCTTCGTGCGCGCCCGTCGCCTCCGGCGGCTCGCCGCGTTTGTCCACTTCTCTCCACGTCGCCGGATCGTCAAAAAACGCGCTCAGAAACTCGACGCGTTCCCGCCGCGCCGCCGGAAACTCCCGCGTCCAACTTGACCCGCCAACCCGCTGGATCAATGCGGCCCGCAACTCGGGTTCGGCGCGCCGGGCGGCCTCCGCCAGCGCCTGCCAAACTTCCGGCGCATTGCACAACCGCACCGTCCACACGACTTCCTCCTCGGCGCTCATGCCGGACCTCGCTGGCGAAGCCTTGGCCGGCAGCCGCGCGAGTTCTTGCCGCAACCGCGCTTGTGCGTCCGCCGGGTCCACCGCGAGCATCGCCCGGATGGCGCTGTTGCGATGCCACAGGTCGCGCTGCGCCGCGCCGCCGCGCAACAGCCGCATTTTTTCTTCCCGGTCCAGCCCCGCGCACGCGCCGACGAATCGGGCCACGTCGTCGCTGTCCAGGTCCGGCCGCTCGCGCAACAGTCGCTCGTAGATGCCACCCAGAAATTGCGGATATTTATGCGCCACGGTCCATAGGCAATACAGGTTGATCCATTGGGATTCATCATTGCGTTTTTCCAGCGGCAGCACATGGTCACGCGCGTATTCCTCCTCGCCGAATTTCGACGCATTTTCCCACCATGCGTGGGCCAGTTTGGCTTCGTCGAACTCACCCAGGTCCGGCTTTGTGCCGGGTGGATACAGTTGCGCGCCCGCAGCCTTTTCCACCAACCCTTTCACCACGCCGCCGACGGTCACCAGATAGGTCGGCCCGTCGACCACTGACTCCGTGCCGCGCATCAACCGTCGGTCGTCCAGGTGCGCCAACAACGTGGGCATGGCCGCGAATCCCATTTCCAGCAGCTTATTGAGATGCGGATTCGGCAGACCCTCTGGGGCAATCGGCCTCCCTGTGGTTTCCACGTTGTCCTCGGTCAACTGGTCGATCAACTCTTCCGCGCTGCCTGGTAACCCTTCATTTGGTTGTATCGTCAGCCGCAGTGACGCCAGCAACCCCTCCCGCGCCTTGCCTCTGAACTCGACATGGTCCTTGTACAGTTTCTCCATCCGCGCCAGCGCCTCGCGCCGATCTGTGCCCATGGCCGGCAGGGTGTTGAGCCAGTGGTTCCACGCGGCGGCGGCCAGGGCCTTGCGCGGGTCGCCGCCGTTGGTCGCGCGATACCAAAGCCGGTTCGCCGCGAGGTCAGCGTCGTCCGGCGGATTGAACCGTTCGCTCACGAGCCAATCAGACAACTGCAACGGATTCCGCTCCAAAATTTGCGCGGCGAGCTTCCCGTAACCACGCAACTGGCATTGAATGACCGCGCTCAACCATGCGTCGGTGTGAAACGCGCCGAAGTACGCTGCGCCTCGGTCGAGTTTCGCGGTCAACGGCGCGTCGGGATCGACGGGAAGCGGTGTTTCCCTCATCTTTGGGTAACTCCCGGCGTCCCACCGTTCCGTCCCGACGAGGAATGTCCCCGGATTGTCCTGGCCGTCGCCCGGCTTGATCCGGAAGCCAATCGAGTAGGATAACTCAAGCGTTTTGTTGTCGTCGGCGTACCGCGAGCCGGTGGGCAGGAGGAGGGGCCGCGCGTCCGGCGGCGGCAACGGCAAGCCGAGTTCCTGGTACTCGGCTGCGAGTTCTTCCAGGACTTTGGAACTGATCTTGTACGGCGGCGCTGGCTTGTCCTCGGCCCAGAGCGGCGTCGCCAACAGACAGGCGAGCAAAACCCGAGAGAGTCGGCAAAGTTTGCTCATCCGATCCGGTGAGTTAGAGCCCGCTGCGCGGCTGGAGACTTACCATCGTGCTACCCGCCTGCGGCGCGTTGTTGGGTCGCTTCCTTGGACAACGCGTCCTCATTTCCCCGGGCTCTTCCCCTTCGACGCTAGAACCTCCACGCGCACGCGCACCTCTCCATCTTTGACCATCCCGAGCGCTTTCGCTGCCTCTCGGTCCACTTCCACCAACGCGTCGCGCCGCCCCAGGCCTTTGTCGGTGATCCGCACCACGACCGGCTTCGGATTAGTACCCTTGTCCGGTTCCAACCGCATCACCCGCACGTAGGCCTGCTGCGGCAGTTTATCGCTGGCGGCAGTCAATTCGCCCGGCGCGGCCCGGCGCGCGGCGAGGGAATCATCGGGCACGTCATACCACAACGCCTTGCCTTCCCGCGTTTCCACCGGTGCGTCGGCGAACTCCGGCGCGGCCGTCTGGCTAGCTTGCTCCCCGTGGGATTGCGTGGTTGGCGGGGCCGGGCGATGACACCCTGAAACGCCCAGGCCCGCCAGCGCCACGGCTACCGCCCACCACGTTGCGAATCGACTCTTCATATCCGGGGCGGTGACAGAACCACCTTGTGCCCATCCCTGCCATCTCTCCCGTCGTGGCCGTCGTGGCCGTCGTGGCCGTCGTGGCCATCCCGGAACGCAAACTGCCCGTCCCGCGCCGTCGTCTCCGGCTTTGCCACGAGCGTCGGGCTGAGCACCTCGCGCACCTTGCGCGCGAGCGCCTGCGGCGTGAACGGTTTTTCCATAAAATCGGCCTCCGGCGCGAGGATGCCCTGGTCGTTCATGTCGCTCTCCGAGTACCCGGAAACGTACATGACGCGCGTCTCCGGGCGCGTCTCCGCGATGCGTCGGCTCAACTCCAGCCCGCCCATCTGCGGCATCACCACGTCCGTGATCATCAGCGTGATGTTGCCCCTATACTCTCCGCTCAGCTTCAGTGCCTCCGCCCCGTTCGCCGCGCACAGCACGTGGTAGCCGCGCTCCTTCAACGCCGAGCACACCAGCTCGCGCACGATCTCCTCGTCCTCCACCACCAGCACGGTGTCCGCGCGCGAGGCGGGCGTCTGCGTCGGCGTGACGGTCTTGGGCCGCGCGCTCTCCGGTTCGCCCTCCTCGCGCGGCAGCAGCACGCGGAACGTGCAACCCGCGCCCGGCGTGGAGTCGACGCTCACCGTCCCGCCGCTCTGCTTGACCACGCCGTACACCGTCGCCAATCCCAGCCCCGTGCCCTTGCCCGCGTTTTTCGTAGTGAAGAACGGCTCGAAAATCCGCGCCTTCGTTTCCTCGTCCATCCCGTGCCCGGTGTCGCTGACCTCCAGCAGCACGTACCGCCCCGGCCCGAGGTCCGGCGCGTGTTGCCGCGCCGCTGCCTCGTCGAGTTTCACCTCGCCGGTGCGGATGCGCAGCCGCCCGCCCTTGGGCATCGCGTCGCGCCCGTTGACGCCCAGGTTCAAGATCACCTGCTCCAACTGGTTCGGATCGGCCTTCACCCGCGCGCCCTCCTCGGCTTCGACCACCAGTTCGATGTGCTCGCCGATCACTCGGCGCAAAATCTTCTCGAAGTCGTGGACGAGCGCCCCTAGGTCCAGCACGCGCGGCTGGAGCATCTGCTTGCGGCTGAACGCCAGGAGCTGGTGCGTCACCGCCGCCGCCTGCCGCCCGGCCTTCTGGATCGTCTCGACGTATTGCAGCGCGCCGGGGTCCAGGTCGCGCCGCACCGCCAACAGTTCCGCGTAGCCCAAAATCGCCGTGAGCAGATTATTGAAGTCGTGCGCCACGCCGCCCGCCAGCCGCCCGACAGCCTCCATCTTCTGCGCCTGCCGGAGCTGTTCGCCGCTCTGCCGGAGGGCCTCCTGCGTGCTCTTGCGCTCGTTGATTTCCGCCAGCAGCTTCTCGCGCTGGCCAAAGAACTCGCGGATCATCCGTGCGATCCCGCCGAACTCCGTCCCGTCGGCGCGCAGCGTGTCCACGGGCGTCAAATGCTCGGTTTCCAGCGTGCGCGAAATCAGGCGCAGCGGGCGGCTCACCCAGCGCACCAGCGACACCGTCAACAGCACGAACGTCAGCACCGCGAACCCGATCATCAGCCGGAGCAACTGTCCGTTGGAATTGTTCAGCTCGTTGATGATCTTCGAGTCGTTGCGCACGGTCAGCCGCGCCACCGGCTGCCCATCCCAACCCGACAATGTCCGCGAAAAATTGACGATGCCGCACTCCGCGTCGTCGTCCGTGCTGGTGGGGGTGGCGGCAACCGTCGTGGGCCGCAGGCTGATCTCGTTGTCGGTGTCGCGCGAGAGCAGTTCGACGGTCTCCTTGCTCCACTGGCGCCCGGCGAAGAAATAACCCTGCAACGGAGTCTTTCGCAGATTGTCGTTGGAGGGATGCACCGTGGCCGCGCTGATCTCCATGATGCGGTCCCCGACCAGCAGGAAAAAGTGCATCAGGTGCTGCTGTTCGAGCGCGGCGAACGCGGCGGAGGGCAGGGGGATAAACTTCAGGTCGTCGCCGCCGTCGAGCCGTTCTTCGGAGTAGAACCGGCTCTGGTCGGGGTAATAGATCCAGACGGCGTCGGCGTTGTAGGAGTTCCAGTTGTTGTCGCTGGTGAGTTTCTTGGCCTGCTCGGTGTCCTTGCTATCGATGGCGCTGACCATGTCGTTCCACTGGGAATAATCCTTGGCTAAGGTCTGGAGCGAGTCGTTGCGGCGTGCCAGGAAGTCGTCGAAATACTTTTGGCGGTCCAGCGCCCGTTCGGTCGAGATGCGTTTGAACCTCATGCGGTCGCGGGTGCGCATGGCGGCCAGACCGCCGCCGAACAGCGCGCCGATGACGAGCAGCAGCAGCAAAATTTTGGTCTGGACCTTCATGGGGGGAGTCGGCGGCGGTCAGGGTCGGCGCGGGGTCAGTAAGGGTATTCGGCGGGAAAAATGTCTGTGAGCGTATCGTCTTCCCAAAGCTTTGCAGAGCAAAATCTTCCATCGCACATATCCCCAAAATCTCCTTCCCGTCTTTCACCCCCTTTGTGAAGTCCGTGAACTTTGTGCGAGGCCTTTAACCCGCCCACCCACATCCTGCCTCCCCTTCCGTGTTCCCCCCTCTGCCTTCTGCTTTCTGCCTTCCCTTCACTTCACCCTGACCCGCTCTTCCTTGATCGCCACGATCTTCAAATCATCCGGCCCCGGCCCGACGCGTTCGAGGACGTAAGTATTTTTTGTCTCGCCGCGCACGGTCTTGCCTTCGTCATGCTCCTCTGTCCCCGAGCGGACCACGAACTGGCAGCGAAACTCCGCCGTCAGGCGCTGCGGATCTCCGTCCGGCGACGCCGCCACCGTCACGGGATCGACCAAGATAAAATGCCGGGTCGGCCAGCGCTTGTTGTAGCGTGCGGTGTCCTTGCCGATGAACGCGCCATCCACCATCCCCTCGTTGAAATAATCGACCCGTTTGGCGTAAAAATTGTCCTGGGTCCCGGGCTGGTTGGACTGGCCGCTGCGCAGGTACTCCGACACGAAAGCGCGCACCCCCGTGTCGTCCACCTGCCGTTGCGCCACGGCCAGCGGCGGAGGTTTGGGCGTCGGGTCTGTGATCGGTTCCGCGTCACCCTCCGGCAGCGGTTGCACGCGGCCCTGGTCGCTGTGGAGCACAGGCAGGTCGGGCCAGGGCACGGGCGGCAGCATGGTCGTCGTGTTCGCCGCCGCCGCCGAGGCCGCTGCCGCCACGGTAGCGGCGGGCGTTGCCCCAGCGGCTACGGGGGCCAGCAGGCTGAGCGAGCGCAACGTCGTTTCGTCCACCTCGCCGGTGGCGGCGAACCCCTTGCGCTGTTGGTAGCGGCGCAGGGCGGCGGCGATCTGGGTGGTGTAGCGCCCGTCCACGTCGCCGAAGTACAGGTTGCGGCGGCGCAGTTCTTCCTGCACCTGCCGCGTCAATTCATCCCCCCGCGCGACCGGCAGGCAAAACGACGCGAGCAAGATGCCCGGCAGCAAAGCCAGCCACCAGCGGCCAAATGGTCGGGTCGGCGATTTCATGGCGATCAGTTCCATCATAAATTCGTTGATGGCCATCGGTTGGCCTTATGCGTCCACGGCACCTGCGTTATCTGCGTTATCTGCGTTATCATGAGCGAATAAAACCGCCTTTTCGCGCATTATCTTTCCAAGGAGAACCCGCTGATTTCGGTTTTCGTTGAACCTTGAACCCTCCGTGGATTCTTGACTCTTGGATCTTGAATCTTCCCCTCCCGCTGCTTTTGTTAAGGATGACCCTCCGCCTCCCCGCCGCGCTGGCCGTCGCCCTGTGTCTGGTCGCCGCCGCGCCCGCCCACGCCGGGCGTATCGAGTGCTCCGAGTACGACTTATCCACCGGCTCGCACGTCATCCTCGCGCCCGAGCACAGCGCCCCGGTGGTTGCTTCCTACATGCTTTACCACGTCGGCAGCAAGAACGAGCGTCCCGACCGCACGGGCTTCGCGCACTTCTTCGAGCACCTCATGTTCGAGGGCAGCGACAACATCCCGCGCGGACGCATCGACAAGCTCGTCAGCGGCGCGGGCGGCAACCTCAACGCCTCCACCAGCTTCGACCGCACGGATTATTATATCAACGTGCCGTCCAACCAGTTAGAACTTGCGCTCTGGATCGAAAGCGAGCGTCTCATGCACGGTAAGGTCGAGCAAATCGGCGTCGATACCCAACGCCAGGTGGTCAAGGAGGAGCGCCGGATGCGCTACGACAACCAGCCGTACGGCGGTCTGCTGGAGGAACTTGCGAAGCTCGTCTTCGACGGCTCGCCCTACGCCTGGGTGCCCATCGGCAGCGTCCAATACATTGACCAAGCCACGTTGGACGAGTTCCGCAGCTTCTACCACGAATATTACGTCCCTAACAACGCCACCTACGTCTTGGCTGGCGACTTCGATCCCGACCACGCCAAGCAACTCGTAGAGAGTTACTTCGGGCCCATCCCGCATGGCAAAGGCGACCTCCCCAGGCCCGAGGTGAAAGTAGTCGAACAGAAAGAAGCCCGCACGCTCAACGTCGAACGCCAGAACACACCTCTGCCCGCCTCGCTCCACGCTTGGCTTGCCCCGAAAGAAACCGACCCCGACGCCTACGCGGTCGATCTGCTGACGAACATCCTGGCGACAGGCCGCTCGTCGCGTCTCTACCGGCGGCTGGTCGATCAGGAGCAGGCTGCCGTGCAGGCGCAAGCGTTTCCCTTCCTGCTGGAAAACGCGGGCATGGTGGGGGTATTTGCGGTGGGCAACCGGGGTGTGACGCTCGACAAGTTGGACGGCCTCATCAACGAGGAAGTCGCCGCCGTGAAAAAGGACGGCGTGACCGAGGAAGAGTTTCAGAAGTCCCTCAACAGCAAACAGTCCGAGATTGCTAGCAGCTACGGCACGATGCTCGCCCGGGCGCGCGCGCTGGGCGATTTCCACGTCTTCTACGGCGACACGAACAAGGTAAACACCGAACTAGACGAATATCTCAAGGTCAAGCGCGACGACCTCAAGAACGTGGCAAACAAGTACTTCACCGACAAGGGTTTGAACACGCTGCATTACCCGGTGCCCGGTGCTCCCGCCGCCTCTGCCAGCAAACCGACTGCCGCCCGCTAACTTTTCTCTCCCCATGAAACGCCTCCTTCCGGCTCTGGCTCTGGCCTTCATCCTTCATCCTTCATCCTTCATCCTTGCTGACCTCGACCGCACCCAGGCTCCCAAGCCCGGCCCTGCGCCCAAGGCTCCGTTCCCTGATTTCAAGGAAGATACGCTGCCCAACGGCCTGAAGATCTTCGTCGTCGAGGACCACCGCCAGCCCACGGTGACCCTGCGTCTGCTGGTCAAGGGCGGCGACTCCGCCGACGGCACCCAGCCAGGCCTCGCCGACACCGTGGCCTCGCTGCTCAACCGAGGCACGCAAAAGCGCAACGCCGAGGAGTTCGCTAAGGAAACGGATTTCCTCGGCGCGAGCGTCGAGGCCGGTTCCGGCCCGGATGCCCTCACAGTCAGCGCCGAGGGTCTGATGAAAGATTTGCCTAAGGTGTTAGACCTCTTCGCCGACGCCACTCTCCACCCGACCTTTCCCGAAGACGAACTGGCCAAGCAGCAGCGCCAGGCGATCAGTGCGTTGGAACAATCCAAGCAGGTGCCGTCCACCCTGGCGGCCAAGCTGCGCGGCAAACTGCTCTACGGCAGCGGCCATCCCTACGGTGCCTACGCGACCGAGGAATCGCTCGGCGCGATGAAATGCGCCGACCTCGCGCGCTACCACGGGCAGTATTTCTCGCCGGACAACGCCACGCTGGCCGTGGTCGGTGATTTCAAGACGGCGGAGGTCTTGCCGCTCGTGGAGAAAGTATTCACCGGCTGGCAGGTCGCCCAGAGCGACACCGCGCGCACGCCGACCTTCCCTGACCCGCCGAAGCCCGCCGACCAGCTCACGATCAACCTCGTGGACCGGCCCGGCAGCGTGCAGTCGAACATCCTGGTTTGTGGCCGGGGCATCCCGCGCAACAATCCCGACGTGCCGGAGGTCGGCGTGCTCAATTCCATCCTGGGTGGTGGGTTCTCGGGCCGCCTGTTCCAGAACCTGCGCGAAAAGCACGGCTACACCTACGGATCGAGCAGCGGCTTCGCCATGAACAAGGTCACGGGCATCTTCAGCGCCAGCGCCGAGGTGCGCAACGCCGTCACCGTCCCGGCCATCGAGGAGATTTTCAACGAGATCCGCCGCATCGACGCCGAGCCGGTGCCCGATCCCGAACTGGACATGCAGCGCCAGTACCTCGCGGGCAACTACCTCCTGAGCCTGGAAAACCCCGGCACGACGGCGGCGCGCGTGCAGGAGATCGACTTGTACAAACTGCCGGTGGATTACTTCAAAAACTACGCGAGCCGGGTGTCCAAGGTCAGCGCGGACAAGGTCAAGGAACTAGCGGCCAAGTACGTGCACCCGGACGGTCTGACCGTCATCGTGGTGGGCGAGGCGAAGGAGGTCAAACCGGCGTTGGAGAAGCTGGGGCCGGTGACGGTGTATGACACGGATTTGCAGGTCAAAGCCGCACCGTGAGGTGGCGAAATCTGCGTCGTCTGCGGACTTTTCCGTAAGCTTTCGACCAATGTGCAACTTGTAGGGCAACGGGCTTTGTCACCAGCTCGTCCACCCCGGCAAGCGGGCCGCTTGCCTGACAATTTGTGCCGAGGAACCGACTCCGACCGGAAGTCCCGTGAACATTCGGGTAATCACCCATTCCGTTTTAAGGCAACCAGCGCCTCGGATCCATGCGTTATCTAGTGTGAAGCGATCAATCAGTCTGTATTCGTGTTGACCGGCGCTGTTGCCGGCTAGGAGCGTCCTCATGGCGCACCTCGCACGCTTCGTTCAGGAAACAGATAGAACCATCGCACCCTCGTCGCGCGATGGCCGCAACCGATTGACCGTTTATGCCACTCCTCAACTCGAAAACCGCCGACCAAGCCCACGATCTCCTCGACTATCAGGTTGTCGATCAAACCGGCGATGAAGTTGGCTCGATCCACGCCCTTTGGGCCGACCCGCAGACCGGCGCGCTGCAATTCCTCGGGGTGAAAACCGGCTGGCTCTTTGGCCAGAACCACGTCATCCCCATCGAGCGTGTCGAAATCGACGACGCCACCCGCACCGCCCGCATTCCTTACACCGCAGAGTTTGTGAAAGGGGCACTGAGCATCGACGCCGATTCCGAAATCAGCGACGAGCAGGAAGCGGAGATCTACCGCTACTACCAGACGCAGGGCCACGCAACTGCCACAGCCACCGACGTTGCCGCCAGCAGCGGCTTGGCAGGCACCGCCGAAACCCGCCGGACCAGCAGCACCGTCACGGACAAGGATACCATCGAGGTGCCGCTGACCGAAGAGCAGCTTCGCGTCGGCAAGCGCACGGTGGACGCCGGCCAGGTGCGTCTGCGCAAGATCGTCCGCACGGAGATCGTTAACCAGCCGGTCGAGGTGCGCCGCGAGGACGTGGTGATCGAGCGCATCTCGGCGGGCGAAGTCCGCGAGGGCACAGCGACCTCGAACTTCGAGGAACAGGTCATCGACGTGCCGCTGACGCGCGAGGAAGTGGTCGTCCAAAAGGACGCCCACGTCACCGGCGCGGTGCGCGTGCACAAGACCTCGACGGGCGAGCAGCAGAACGTCAGCGAAACGATCCGCAAGGAAGACGTGGAGGTGCTCCGCGACGGCAAGACCGTCACCGAGGAAAGCGATCTGCGGAAGTAGCGGCCACGGCGCTTCCGGGCCACCGGAAGCCGAAGCAGATCGACGGCGGCAGGTTTGGCTCCGGCTGAACCTGCCGCTTCGTTTTCAATGCAAAGCCATCGCAGCGTTAAAACTCTGGAAAAATTGCTCGTACTTTTCTCGCCCGCCATCGGCGGCGGCACGTAGTGGCCGGACCTTTCCCACGCAGATCTCCGTCTCGCCGGGCTGATGCTGGAGAATGTCCATCACCTCCGTGATGAATTCGTCGAGCGGCATGGCGCGTTTGTCGCTTTCCTGCTGCGCCCCCATCAGCTTGGTTTGGACGTAGGGCGGCACCAATTCGAGCACCTCGACCGGACTTCCCTTCAACTGGTAGCGTAGCGACTCCGTGTACGAATGGATGGCCGCCTTGGTCGCGCAATAGGTCGGCGTCGATGCCAGCGGCACGAACGCTAGGCCGCTGGAAACCATCATCACGGAAGCACGCGCCTGCTGCTGGAGGTGCGGCAGCAGCGCCGCCGTCAGCCGGATCGGCCCGAGCAGGTTGGTGGTGATGACGGCTTCCGCGTCCGCTACGCCCGGGTCCTGCGTCGATACGTCCTCGATCTTCATGATCCCCGCGTTATTGATGACGACGTTCAGCTTCGGAAAATTCGTCGTCAGCCGGGTGGCAAAGTCCCGGATGCTGGCCGCGTCGGTCATGTCGACCGTCAGCGACTTCAGGCCAGGATTTGCGGCGGTCGTCTCGTCGAGCGCCTGCTGGCGTCGTCCGGAAATGATGACCTCGTTGCCGAGTTTGTGAAAAGCCTCTGCCAAGCCGCGCCCGATGCCAGAGCCGCCGCCGGTGATGAGAATGGTGTTTCCTGTGGTTTGCATATCGACAAATTAATCAACGCACGATTAATTACAAGTTACAAATTATGTTTTTTGTAATCAGTTGGAATGGACCGCGCTGTCGTGGACGGTATCGCTAACCAGGATCACCCTGCGCTGTTGGCCCAGGGACCATTGTCCACGAATGCCTACACGCGTACATGGGTTCTTTTTGCTCTTGGCCGGTCAGGCGGAGGCGCTTGCTTAAAACGCCGGTAGTTATAACTTTGAAGCATCGCTGGCGGCGTTGCCGGGTTTCAGGCTGGCGTGGGGCATGTCGCCCGTCTTGACCGCCCCGCCACTGCTCTTGGCCAACTGCATGATGTTGGTCAACTCCGGGCTGTCCTGAATCCTGCCGCTCGGCAGGGGCAAAACATGGAGGTAGAGGCGAACCTTCTTCTCGCGCACGAGTTTTTGCACCTGCGGCCAGAGATCGTCCTGCCCCTCGCGGCGCGCTTTTTCGTAGGTTTCTCCGAAATCGGAGAAGATGTAGATGGCATCGAACTTCTTCGGGCTGTTGAGAAATTCGAGCACGCTCATGCCCATCGAACCGCGCGAGCTTTTCACGGAAAAGAAACCTGCCGCGCTGAACTCCGACACCTCGCTATTCTTGAACACCTTGCCCACGTAGTCGTGCATCTCCTGCTGGTACGCGGCGACGCTGCCCGAGATGTCCAGCGCCACGCCGAGCCTGAGCGCCGTCACGCGCATCCCGCCGATGAAGCTGGTCAGCGCGCCGCCGTTGCCGCCGCCACCACCACCGCCGCCAGACCCCGTGCCGAAGCCGAACCCCGGGGCCGCCTTCGCGCCCATCCCCGCCATCGCCAGCGGCACAATAGGTTGAGCGGCGGCCAGCGTGGGTACCGCCGGGAGCGCCAGCTTGGCGTTGCTCTTGGTCATCACGCGCTTGAGCGCAGGCGGCGCGCTCATGGTGCTCTTTTTCTGCGCCATTTTGACCTGGTGCTCCAGGGCGTGCGTGGCGGCTTTCTGCCCCTTGGTGGGAGCGCCCGCGAACTTCTGCTTTTTGTTGAGAAACGTGACCTGGACGATCCAGATCGTCGCCAGGAGCGCAAGGACGACATGCAGCGCGATGCTGATGAAAAGAAATTTTCGGCTGCCGAAAAAACGCCGCCAGGACTTCGGTTGAACAGCAGGCGCTGGCGCTGATTTCGTTGGCATGGCGGCGTAGAATCCCTTTTCGACGAAGCAATCACCGGTGACGCTCCATGCGTGCCGGTGTTAGCGGGGAGGTTGTAACGTAGTCACGCGGTTTTGGCGACGTGAAAATTTTGGACCTGATCTTGTCGCCTCACGCGCCTTTGCCGATGCGCTCCAACTCCTCCCAACGCGCGTAGAGCCGTGCGGTTTCCTTGCGGGCGGCGGCCAGTTCGTTTTCGACCTGCTCCCATTTTCCGCCGTACTGCGCGTAGAAGTCCGGCGCAGCGAGGACGCCCTCCAGTCGTGCGACGTTTTCCTCGGAGCCGAGGATGCGCGCCTCGATGGTTTCCAGTTCTTTCGCTTCCTTGAACGAGAGTTTGCGCGTGCGGCCACCGGCGGGGCCGGCGGCGGCAGCGGCGCCGGAAGATTTGACGCTGGCGGCCTCGGCCTGCCAGCGCGCGGCCTCGGCGGCGTGGGCGGCGCGCTTGGCCACGTAATCGTCGTAGTTGCCCACGTCGTAATAGAGCTGCGCGTTGCCCTCGAACGCCAGGATGCTCGTGCAAACACGGTTGAGGAAATAACGGTCGTGGCTGACGGCGACGACCGCGCCGCCAAAGCCGATCAGCGCCTCTTCCAGCACGCGCAGCGTCGCCAGGTCCAGGTCGTTCGTCGGCTCGTCGAGCACGATCACGTTGCCGCCCCGTTTCAGGATTTTTGCCAGGATGACACGGCTGCGCTCGCCGCCGGAGAGCAGCCGGATCTTCGAGTTCACCTGCTCGCCTGTGAAGAGGAAGCGCGATAGGTAACCCCGGATGCTCACCTGCTCCTCGCCAAGCTTGACCCACTCGCTGCCCTCGCCGACCTCGTCCCAGACGGTCTTTTCCTCGTCGAGCAATAGGCGGCCCTGATCGACGTAGTTGACCTGCGTGCGCGTGCCGGTCAGGGCCTCGCCGCTGGTGGGCGGAGTCTGCGCGAGCATCACCTTGAGCAAGGTCGTCTTGCCCATCCCGTTGCGCCCGACGATGCCGAGTTTTTGCCCGGCTTCGAGGTTAAGGTTCAGGCCCTTGAACAATGCGCGTCCGTCGGGCAGCGTAAACCCGGCCTCGCGTAGTTCGATGACGCGGTTCGCCAGCTTCGGCGCGGGCGGGATGATCAGGTCCACGTTGAGTTCCTGCTCCGGCCCCGCCTGTGCGGCCAGGTCGTGATAGCGGTCCATCCGGTCGCGTGATTTTGTAGTCCGAGCAGGCGCGCCCCGGCGCACCCATTCGAGTTCGCGCTTGAGAAACTTCTGTCGTCCCGCTTCCGCCGCTTCCGCCGTGGCCATCCGGGTCGCCTTGTTCTCCAGAAAGTCTGTGTAATTGCCTTGGTGCGAATGGAAATCGCCCCCGGCGAGTTCGACGATGCGGTTGGCCACGCGGTCGAGAAAATAACGGTCGTGCGTGACGAACAGGCACGTCCCCGGATAATTTTTCAGGAAGCCTTCCAGCCATTCGATGGAAAACGTGTCGAGATGATTGGTCGGCTCGTCGAGGATGAGCAAATCGGGTCGGGCCAGCAGCGCGCGGGCGAGCGCCACGCGGCGTTTTTCCCCGCCGGAGAGGCCCCCGGCGAGGCGGTCGGCGTCGGGCGCGTCGAGGTGGTTGACCAGCGCGTTGACCCGGTGTTCCACGTCCCAGCCGTCGAGGTGGTTGATGTGATCGAGCAATTCGCCGGAGCGCGTCGAATCGGCGGGCTCGGTTTCGTAAGCGGCGATGAGGTCGAGCACGGCCCGCGCGCCGTCGAGGATGTTGGCGCGCACGGTGCGCGCATCGTCGAGCTGAAAGTCCTGCGGCAGGTAGCCGGTGACGAGTTCGCGGCGGCGGACGACCTGGCCTTCGTCGGGTTCGGATACCCCAGCGACGATGCGCAGAAAAGTGGATTTGCCCGTGCCGTTGCGCCCGACGAGGCCGATGCGGTCGCCCTCGTTGATGGCGAGCGAGGCGTGGTTGAGAATCGTCTGCGCGCCGTAGCGTGCGGAGATGTCGATGGCGCTTAGGACGGCGCTGGGTGGGGAGGCTTGGGCCATGAAGTTGTCCACAGATTTTCGCAGATTTTTCTTCTTTGTCCCTCAATCTGCGAAAATCTGCGTAATCTGCGGACAAACCTGTTTCCCATGCGCTTCTTTTGCCTACTGCTCTTACTGTCGTTCTGCCGGATCGCTTCCGCCCAAACGGTCGTCTTCGAAAAACCCGAGTTCCGCCAACTCGTCCCCGAGGACGCCACGGTCGAAAAGCTCGCGGGCGGCTTCAAGTTCACGGAAGGCCCGGCGTGGAACCCGGTGGAAAAGATTTTCGTCTTCGGCGACATCCGGGACGACCGCATCTACCGCTGGGACCCGGCCACGAAGACCGCCGTGCTCTGGCGGCACCCGACCGGCATGACCAACGGCAACCTGTTCAATGCCCGGGGCGAATTTTTCTCCTGCGAACAGGACCCGCACCGTGTCAGCGTCACGCATGCCGACGGCACGCGAGAAACGTTGCCCGATATTTTCGAGGACAAGCCGCTCTCGTCGCCCAACGACATCGCGGTCAAGAGTGACAGCACGATTTGGTTCACCGATCCGCCCTACGGCCTCGGCCAACGCCACCGCGAGCAGCCGACCGACAATGTGTATTGCTACAACCCGGCGACCAAGGAGTTGCGTGCCGTGGCGACGGATTTCCCGGGGCCGAACGGCCTGTGCTTCTCGCCGGACGAGCGGCGGCTCTACGTCGCGGACAGCGATGGCCGCGCGCGGCACATCCGGGTTTTTGACGTGAGCGCCGACAACCAACTCAGCGGCGGCGCGGTATTTTGCAAGATCGACCGCGGCGTGCCGGACGGCATCCGCTGTGATACGGCGGGCAACGTGTGGTCATCGGCGGGCGACGGCGTGCAGGTTTTCAACCCGGCAGGCGAGCGGTTGGGGCGGATTTTGTGCCCGGAGAGTCCGGCTAACCTATGTTTCGGCGGTGTGGATGAATCGGGCAAAACTGACCTCTACCTGACGGCACGGAGTTCGCTGTATCTGGTAAAAGTCAAAGTTTCTGGAGCTTTAGCAAAGTAACCATGTCAAAAGAAGGATCTGATAGAGGTTTGATACTCCTATTTGGAGTGTTCTTCGCATTTGCGCTTCTACGAGCGTTCCTTGTTATCAATATCGGAGCTTGGATGCTGTTGTTACTGCCAACCATCGGACTGCCTGTGTACTTTTATGGGCGGATGTTTTATCTAGCGTTGACTGAAAAAGCTGACGCTCAACCGCCGGCCGCAGATGAAGTTCAACGCCAGCTAAAGTCTGGTGAACGCGAGAACAACGTAATCGCTGTCGTGTTCTTCGTATTGCCATTAATCTTCCTTATTTTCGTGTGGCTCAACCGTGCATCGAATCCACCGCAAAACCATCAAATGGCGACACCATCGGGAAATTTTGTGGCGACGGTTAGCCGGTCCAAATCCACCTCATCAAACAATGCCATTCTGTCGAATAACGCGCCGATAGCTCCGCCGCCTGAATATCGTCAATTTCAGGGAACGATTATTATGTGGTACGAGCAACTGCTGACCGAACGGCAACAGCTAAACACGAAAGATTTGACTGCCGTCCATGTTTTCAATGCTCACGTTGCTGCCTACAACGTGGCGCTTAAAACACAAGGGCAACCGGCGGGAGAGCACTGACGTTTGGTTGGTAAGATATTCTGGGAAGGCTTGTTGTTCGCTGTTTCAACCCCGTACGCTTGCCGCCGGAATCTGCTTGAGCGTGCTCTCCAGCTGCGCCGGGTTCTGCATCCCGAGCGTGAAGCAATCGACGCAATCCTGCGCCAGCGCCCACTGGAAGCACTCGTCGGCCTTGCCCTTGAGTTGGCCCGCGCCGAGGATTTTCATGCCGATGATGCCTTTGCCCTTAGCCTTCATCTCTTTGAGCACCGCGACGACCTCTCCCGGGCTGGCGTCCATCACCGCGCCCGCCGGGTTGACTCGCGCGAGGTCCACGTCCACCCAGTCTTCCGCCGCCGCCGTCTTGAGCGCGCCGAAACTGTGGCAGCTCACGCCGTTGGCCTTGACGATGCCCTTCTCTTTGGCCTCGCTGAGCACGGCCATCGCGCCCTTGCACTCCTCGTTCCACTTGGGATTGATCATGCAATGGAGCAGGCAGATGTCGAGGTAATCGGTGCCGAGTTCGCGCCGGAACCGGTCCAGGTCGGCGCGCATCTCCGCCTCGGTCTTGGCGTGGGTCTTGGTGAGGATGGTCACCTTGTCGCGCGGCACGCCGTCCTGCAGCGCGGCCTTCAGATGCGGATGGCTGCCGTACTGGTCGGCGCTGTCCCAAAAGGTAACACCGTGGTCGAAGCCTTGGCGCAGCATGACGGCCAGGCCCGACACGCCCAAGCCGCGCGTCTGGTCTGATGACCCCGAGGAGCCATTCGTCCCGGTGCCCAGCGCCAGCCGCGTGACGGTCAGGCCCGTCTTGCCGAGGGCGACGCAGTCGCTCGGGAGCTTGGCCTGGTCGGCGGCGAAAAGGTGGTGGGGGAACGCCGACAGGCTGACGTAGCCCGCCGTGGCGGCCATGGAGCGACGAAGAAAGTCACGACGGTGCATGGGCTAGCACTGTAGCCGCAAAAGGCGCGGAGTGATACATATTTCGCGTGGGTCCGCCACGAATTGCTCTTTGTGATGATCACCCACGCCTCGCGCCTCCGTTGCCTCCTGCTGCTTTCGTCTTTCATCCTTCATCTTTCATCCTTTCTCCAGGCGCAGGTGGATCGGCCCGTGGGCAGGCCGTTCGCCACGCGCTCGGCGGTCCTCGGGCGGCACGGGATGGTCTGCACGAGCGTCCCGGCGGCGAGCCAGGTCGGCCTCGACGTGCTCAAGCGCGGCGGCAGCGCGGTGGACGCCGCCATCGCCGCCAACGCCACGCTCGGGCTGATGGAGCCGGTGTCCAACGGCGTCGGCGGCGACCTCTTCGCCATCGTTTATAGTGCGAAGGAAAACAAGCTCTACGGCCTCAACGGCTCGGGCCGCTCGCCGGAAGGCTTGTCTTACGACGAGGCACGCGAGCAGGTCGCCAAGTTGCACCGCAATTTCCTGCCGCCTATTGGGATGTTGCCCATCAATGTGCCGGGCGCGGTCGATGCTTGGGCCACGCTGCACGACAAGTTTGGCAAACTCACGCTCGCGGACGACCTCTCGGGCGCGATTCGGTACGCAGAGGAAGGCTTCCCAGTCACGGAAACCATCGCCTACTACTGGGGCCGCAATTTGGCGATCTTTAAGGATTTGCCCGGCGCGTGGAAGGAAACGTACACGGTCAACGGCAGCGGACGCGCACCCGCCTACGGCGACGTGTTCAAGAACCCCGCATTGGCCCACACGCTGCGCCTGATCGGGGAGGGGGGACGTGACGCTTTTTACAAAGGCGAGATCGCCGACCAGATCGACACCTTCATGCGTGCCAACGGCGGCTACCTGCGCAAGAGCGACCTGGAGAAACACCATTCCGAATGGGTGGAACCCGCCGGCACGAACTATCGCGGCTACGACGTGTACGAATTGCCGCCCAATAGCCAGGGCGTCGCCGCGCTGCAAATCCTGAACATCGTCGAGGGCTTCGACCTCAAGGCGATGGGCTTTCAATCCACGCAGACGTTTCACACGCTCATCGAGGCCAAAAAGCTCGCCTGGGCCGACCGCGCGAAGTTCTACGCCGACCCCGATTTCTACAAAGTGCCGCTCAAGTGGCTGATCTCGAAAAAATACGCCGACGAACGCCGCAAGCTCATCCAGCCCGACCGCGCCCTGCCCACCGTGGACGCGGGTAACCCGAACCTAGAACAGGGTGACACGATCTACATGTGTACCGCCGACGACGAAGGCAACATGGTGTCGCTCATCCAGAGCAACTACCGGGGCATGGGCAGCGGCATCAGCGTGCCGGGACTGGGCTTCATGTTCCAGGATCGCGGCCAGCTTTTCACGTTGGAAAAAGATCAGGCCAACGTTTATGCGCCGGGCAAGCGGCCTTTTCAGACGATCATCCCCGGCTTTGCGATACACGATGGCAAGCCGTGGCTGGCGTTCGGCGTGATGGGCGGCGGGATGCAGCCGCAGGGGCACGTGCAGATCCTCACGAACATGATCGACTTCGGCCTCGGCGTGCAGGAGGCGGGCGACGCCCCGCGCTGGCAGCACGAAGGCACCAACGAGCCGACCGGCAGCGTCCTGACCGAAGGCGGCGCGGCGGGCAACCCGAACGCGACGGGCTTCGTCGATCTGGAGAGCGGCGTGCCCTACGAGGTCGCGCGCGGGCTGAAGTTAAAGGGCCACGACATCCGTTTCGACGTGGGCGGCTACGGCGGCTACCAAGCGATCCAGGTACAGGACCACGACGGTCAGCGCGTGTACGCCGGGGCCAGCGAAAGCCGCAAAGACGGACAAGCGGCGGGGTATTGAGCCTTCCAATTGTAGGGCAGGTGCTCCGCCTGCCTTACAATTGCCCTCGTTTCCCAGTTCCAGCTTCCCTGCCTTTCTTCTCTTCCTTTGCGCCTTTGCATGAGATATTCGTCGGCTCTTCCGCTAATACACTTTATCCTCCTTAAATGCCTCCTTCCTGGCAAATCTCCTTCGTGGACGCCTTGCTCGCCTTGGATGCGGCCGAAGCGCCGCACGGCCTGTACGGCATCCGCCATGCTCGCGCGGGAGATGCCGAAAGGTGGCCGACATTCGCGGAAATTCTCCTCTTCCCCAAGAAAAACAATTTCTTCACGCAATTCGGCTTCGTGGACATCGGCTCGCGCGCCCGCCAGAACGAACTGACGTTCCTGATCGACCCCGACCACGAAGTCAGGCTGCAAGCGCTGGACCACGCTTCAACGAAAGTCCGTCGCTTCGGTTCGTCGCACCGCCTCGACACCCACCATCACAAAACTAAAACCGAGCCGGAATGGGACTTGGAAAAACTCGTGCCTAAACTTGATGGCCCTGATCGTTATGGACACCGACGCGACAGCACGGTAACTCGCGCCATCCTGCTGCTCGCTCATGCGCCAACCGACCGCCAGTTGCGCGCTTTGACCGGACGCGCCACGGAGGAAGACTTTCTCCGCAAGTACGCTGTCACGCTGGTGTCCCACGAATGGAAGGACCGTTACGAGCGCGACTTTTTTTCTGGCATCTACCTGTGGGCCGGGAAAACCCAGGCGTGAACGGGCACACCTACTCCGTCTTCAAATAGGCCCCTTTATTCGTCGTCCAAGCCTGCTCCAGGCTCTGATAAATCTGCGTCAGGTTTGCCTTCGTGCCGATGCGGTACTCGACGGTGTGCGCGTGGGTGGTCGTCGGATAATTCTTGACCACTTTTTCCCAGACCCCGTTGCTGCCGCCGCCCGGCGCGCGCTCCTTGGCAATATCCACCACGCGCTTCTGCAACGTTTCGAGCGACGCCGGGGCGGATGGCGCGCCCGGCGCGCTGGGAGCCTTCACGGTCACAGGTTCGAGGTAATAAAACCGCGCCTCGACGCTGCTGGCCGTGGCCACCGTAACCTCCGTGACGCGCGCCGCGCCGTCCACGACGTACTCGTGCGTGCTGACCGACTGCAAATTCCGCAATGCTACGAGGTAAACGCCGCCCGGAGTCTCGCACCGCCAGAATCCGGCGGAGCCGGTTGAGGTGGTCCCGGTGGGTGATGGGCTGGGGGAGGCTTCCTGGGCATTTCCAACCCAAGCTAGGGCCGCCGACGCAATCACTGCTGCGAAGATAGGGCGGAAGGGAACAAACGTGCGCATACCAGCCCGACCATCGCGGAGACTTCAGCGAAAGGAAAGTCGCGCCCTGGCTTTCTCTGGAATCTTGCATCTTGCATCGCCCCGTCCCTTCCTGGAAACTCCCTCACCAGATGGACGCCATTTCTCCCCCCAAGGTCGTCGTCGGCATCGGTGAAATCTTGTGGGACCGCTTCCCCACAGGTGACCGCCTCGGCGGCGCGCCGGCCAACTTTGCCTACCATGCCGCCCAGCTCGGCGCGGAATCCTACGTCGTCTCGCGCGTGGGCGATGACCCCGACGGCGACGCCATCACCCGCCGCCTGAGCGGACGCACGGATTACCTGCAGCACGATTACGAGTACCCCACCGGCGTGGTTCACGTCGTGCTCGACGACGGCGAACCTGCCTACACCATCGCCGACCCGGCGGCGTGGGATTTTCTCGTTCTGACCGAGGAGCTCCGCCAGCTTGCCACCCGCGCCGATGCCGTGTGTTTCGGCACGTTGGCCCAGCGTCGTCCCGGCACGCGCGAGACGATCCTCGAATTTGTTGCCGCCTGCTCGCCACACGCGCTCCGCCTGTTCGACATCAACCTGCGCGCGCCTTTCTACACGCCGGAAACCATCGCCTCTGGCCTCGCGCTGGCCAACGTGCTCAAGCTCAACGAGGGAGAGGTGCGCGAGGTCACCGCCGTCTGCAAACTCTCCTCCGCCGACCCCGTGCCGGAACTCTTGGCGCTCTATCCCCAGCTCAAGCTGGTGGCCGTCACTCTCGGCGAGCGCGGCAGCGCGCTCTACGTGCCGGGCAGCGAGCCGATCCGCACCGCCGCGCCGCCGGTTGAGTTTTGTGACGCCGTGGGCGCGGGCGACTCCTTCGCGGCCACGCTCGTCACGGGCCTGCTCGCCGGTCGCCGCGTGGACGAGATCGCCGACCGCGCCAACCGCATCGCGGCGTTCGTGGCCAGCCAGTCCGGCGCAACGCCGTTGCTGCCGGACAATCTGCGGACGTTCTGACACGGGTCAGATAGATACTTGAGCCGGAAACTCCGGGCAAAACCCCGATCCACCGCGCAGTTCGCCCTGCGGCCCGTAGAAACTCATCTTACCATCCTCGGCACACTCCCAGCATTCCAGCGCGCCCGCTTGGAAATACAGCGCGCGTTTTTCGAGCATTTCCCGCTGGTTATTGTAAGGGGAAATGACCTCCACGCAGATTTCGGGGGCGAGCGTGTAGATGACCGGCTGTCGCCGTTCGGAACTGGCCCAAGCCACGTCCGGCACACGCACCCCATCGACTGTTTGCACCGCACATTCCGCGATCACTCGTCCCTTCGGCAGCAGCCGCGACAACAGAATCCCAATTTCCATTTGATATTCGCCGTGGCGGCTACGCGCGGGGCTCGTGATGATTTGGCCCAGACGGTTTGTCTCAATCTTGTAGGGCAAACCGCGCAGGAGCGGATCGTCGCACATTTCCTCCCAGGTCATGGCCGTCAGCCTAAACGCTGTTAGAGGCGCGCGTCAAACCTCCGGTTGAGGTTCAATGCAATAAATCCAGCAAACTCCGCGCGGTATCCTGCACTGCGTTTAACCCTTGTTTAGCTTTCTTGACCGCCGCGTCCTGCACCGCCGCGATCAACCTCGGCGACAAATCCTCCGCCGGATGGTTCACCGGCCCGCTCAGCTTCACCGTGGTCCACAAGTACCCGTCGCGTTCGGGTTGGTCGAACACCTGCGTGCCCACCGCCGCCAGCCAACGCATCGACGCCCGCGCCACACCCACCTGGAGCGTCCCGTCCATCTGTCCGCTGCGCACCGTAAGGCCGCCCTCCAACCGCAGCAGCCCCTCGCTCTCCACGAGCAGATTTGTGACGGTCAGATCCCCGTTCGCCCACGCAAAATCCGCGCGCGCCTTCTGCAACGGCGCTTGTCGGTAACGCTCTGATGCGGCAAACGCCGCCAACTGGTCCAGCATCGGCAGCGCCGTCAGCCGCCCGTCGCGCATCTCGACGTGCCCGTTGGCGCGCCGGTCACCCGCACCGTTGCCCATGACGTGCACGGTCCCGGAGGTGACTCCCTTCAGCCGCCCCCGCCAATCTTTCGGCAGATAGGCGGCGGTTGGCAGTCCGTCGAAGTCCGCGATGACGTCCAGCTTGCGCTCGCCGTCCAGCCCTTGCTTGCCGGTGAGCACGATTTTTCCGCCTTCTTCCACCTGACCCTCCACGCGCGTGATGAACAACTCGTGCGGAGCCGAGCGCAACGCGAAACTCTCGATCCGCACCGCCGGAAAATGCGTCTGCGTGAGCCGTCCTTCGGTGCCGTGGACCTGCCAGGTGCGGTTATCGGCATCGAGCGGTTTGGCGGTCAGCCGCGCGCCCGCCAGCTTGCCGGTGGAGTCGGGCCGGTCGGCGTTCCAGGCCACCGAAAAATCGTCGATCCGCACCTCGCCGATCTCCACCCGGTCAGGCATCCAGCCGTCGAAAAATCCCGGCTCTTGGTGCCGTGACGCCAACCCCGGCGATGCTGGCGCGCGCTCCGTCAGCGGCGGTGTTTCTACAGGCGTGGTGTGCTCGGCAGCCAGCGTCACCCCGAGCCGTTGCGCGCTGACGGACTCGACGCGCCACGCGCGCCTCCACAGCGCGCCCAGCTCCAGCCGGGCGCGCACCTGTTCGGCGGTCAGCCGCGCCAGGGGGCTGTCGGCGTGACCAACGGCATCGAACAACTCGCTGTAAACCTCGGTGCCCTGCCATTGCAGCGGGCCAAATTTTCCATCGGCGTGCAGCGCGGCGGAAGCCTGCTGGTCCACCATGCGCCGGAACCCATCCCCGCGCAGATACCCATAAACGGCCAACCGCGCCACGAATAACCCCGCGACGACCAACAACAGCGCCGCCAACGGACCAAAGAGCCACCACAGGCGCGCACGGGAAGCAACGGGAGAGTGAGCAACGGCCACGACGGCATTTTAGCGCATCCCATGAGCCCGCGCATTTTTTCCTTCATCCGCCGGTCTTCATCCTTCATCCTTTCCCTACCGTGCTCTCCCTGGAATCCATCACCCTCGAAGCCGCCGACTCCGACCCACCCCGGCCCCTGCTCGACGATGTGTCGCTGCGGATGCGCCGTGGTCAACTCGTCGGCGTCATCGGCCCGTCGGGTTGCGGCAAATCGACGCTCCTCAAGCTCATCGCCGGGCTGAGCGAACCCACCGGCGGCACCGTCCGCTGGGACGGGCGCGACCTCGCCACCGAGGGTGATCTCCCCCCGCACGAACTCGGCTACGTCCCGCAATTTTCCAACTTCCACGGTCTGCTCACCGTGCGCGAGTGCGTGGACTACGCCGCCCGCCTGCGCGTGGCCGACGCCGACCCCGCCGCGCGTGCCGCCCGCGTGGACGCGCTGCTCGCCACCACCGGCCTCGAAGCCCTCGCCGACCGCCAGGCCCGGCTGCTCAGCGGCGGCCAGCGCCGCCGTCTTTCCCTGGCGGTCGAGATGGTCAGTTCGCCCTCGCTGCTGTTGTGCGACGAGGTCACCAGCGGCCTCGACCCCGGCAGCGCCCACGACATCCTGACCCTCCTTTACGATCTCTCCCGCGCCGACGGTGGGGGGCGCCGCGTGGTCGTCAACGTCACGCACAGTTTGGCGGATCTGCACCTCTACGACCTCATCCTCGTCCTGTTCGAGGGCGTGGTCGTTTTTCACGGGCCGCCGGACTACCTTGCACATTATTTCCGCCTCGACCAACCCGACGAGGTGTTTTCCCGCCTCGGCACCCGCAGCGCCGACCAGTGGCGCGCCTCTTGGCGGAAGCACGGCTCGCACTTCGCGTCCCTCGCGGGCCTCGACGCCGAGGCGGAAGCCGCCCCCACCGCGCCGGACACCGGTCCAACCTTGACCGACGTGAACCTCGCCCTCGCCTCCGACGCCGACGCGAAGGAATCGGAAAATCACGACGCCCTGCCCCCCGGCCCCTTTGCGGACCTCCTCGCGGCCAACGCCGCCGACGAGGCCGCCGCCAAGCGTCGCCGCGACGAACCATCATCCGCCGCCAGCGACGACGATGCCGCTCCCCTGCTGGATGAACCCACCGAGGGCGGCGAACCCGCCGCAGGTGATGTACCTACCGAAGCCGACACTCCGCCGGACGCTCCTCCCGACCTCGGCCCCGATCCAGACGCCGACGAGGCCGCCGCCGAGGTCACCCCGTCCGACTTCACCCAGTTCCGGGTCGTTCTGGAGCGGCGCCTGCTCCTCTTCCTGCGCGACCGCGCGCAACTCGGCCTGCAAATTGCCCTGATCCTGGGTTTCCCCTGCCTGGTGGTTATCTTCGCGTTGGAAGGCTTGCCCGCCATCCGCAACCTGTCGTTGGCACGCGACGTTTCCATCGTGGACCAACTGCGCGAGAGCGCGACCTACCTTGCGCAATCCTTCGAGGTCGGCGGCCTCGTCAGCGGCTTGCTGCTGTTTCAGATCATCCTGCTCGCGCTGATGGGCTCCAACAATTCCGCGCTGGAAATCGCCGGGGAACGTGGTGCGTTGGAGAGCGAGAAGCTCGCCGGGCTGTCCAGCGCGAGCTACGTCGCCGCGAAGTGCGCGTTCCTGGCGCTGCTCGTCACGGCGCAGGCGGTTTGGATGGTCCTGTTCGTCCATGTGATCTGCGGCTTCCCGGGCGACATCTTTGGGCAAATGGCGCTGCTCTGGCTGGCCGACGCAGCGCTGACGGCGGTCTGTCTCGCGTTTTCGAGCCTGGCGCGCACGCCCTCGCAGGCTTCCCTGGTTTCCATCTATTTCGTCGGCTTCCAACTGCCGCTGTCCGGCGCGGTGCTGGCGTTGCCGGGCTGGATTGCCCACCTGACCCGCCCCTTCATCGCGTCCTACTGGGCCTGGGCGGGCACGCTCCAGACCCTGCGCGAAACTCGTTTTTACGACCTGATCCTCACGACGACCAAAACCGACCTCTCGGCGCTGCCGACGTGTTTCTGGGTCCTGCTCGCTCACGTCGTGCTCGGCGTGGGCGTGGCCTACCTCGGCAGCCGCCGCAGCCAGTGGGACTGACCGCCCCGCGGGCGGAAGCTCCAAGATTTAAGCTTCAGGCCTCAACGCAGGTCCAAGCTTCAAAGCTCAAGAAAAGTTAGAGCGTGCCACCAAGGCGTGTACAATCCTTCAGCTAAATCTTGTTTCTTGAATCTTCCTTGAAGCTTGAGGCTTAAATCTCGAAGCTTTCCCAAATGTCTCGTCGCGCGAACTCCAAAATTCGTCCCCTCTGGATTGCGCTGGCCGTTGGCGCGCTGGTGGTCGCCATCACGGTCGGAATGATCGTCCAGAACACTGGCGGCGAACCCTACCGCACGGTGCCGGAACTGGACCTAACGGAATACCTCAACAACGCGAACAGCCTCCAGGGCAACGTCTACAAAGTGCGCGGCCAGATTACGCAGTCGCTTGGCTACTCGCGCGGCAAGGGACGCCTTTTTTCGGTCGAGGTCACCGGCAGCCGTCCCGGCGAAAAATCGACGGGCGACGTGGTGCCGATCCTCGTCCCGCTGAACCTGAGCTACCTGAACCTCCAGAAGGGCCAGCGCTACATCTTCCGCCTGGAGGTTGGCGACGGCGGCATCCTCAAGGCGCAGGACATGCAGAAAACCTCGTCTTGAGGTTGGGAGGACTCTCCGAGGCCCTCCCTGATTCGTGCCGCAGGCGCATCTGTATCTTTCTACGCGCCCCCTACCGCCGACACCTCCCACGCCCTCGCTCCCAAGCTCCGGCTTGGGAACGCACTTGTCTCGGAGGTTCCAGCTTTCCTGCCTTTCTCCCTTTGCGGCTTTGCGGCTTTGCGTGAGCATCTGCCTTTTTCTCCCTGCCTATCCCTCAGCGAACTTCGCGCTCAAGCATCTCGCCGTCTTGAACACTCGCCCGCCCGGAGTACCTTCCGGCTCGCGCCTGCTTGCTTCGCTTCCCCATGAACCGCTTTCTCCGCGCCGCCGCTGCCACCGCCACGGCCATCCTCTTCTTTGCCGCCCTCGCCCCCCTCCGCGCCCAGGTCCCCGACGCCGCCCCGCCTGTTGTCCCCGCTGCGCCCGGCGCTCCCGCTGCCCCCAACGTCCCGCCCGGCACCGACCCTTCGGCCATCGCCGCCGCCACCAGTCTGCTCAGCAAGGACGTGCCCTTTCTCGATCCCGGCGGCGAAATGCTTTCCTGGGACGGCAAACACTGGAACGTCAACAACAACCGCATCTTCGGAGCGCGCTTTGAAAAATACCTCAATGCCGACGCCGAAACGAGTGCCGACGCCGCCAAGTACCGTCAAATCATCCAGACGATTCTCACCAAGCTTTCGCCTTATCACCTCTCGCCCGCCGCGCTCGACGAGGCCTACAAGCTCTTGCCCCAGGCCTCCAGCTTCGAGATCGACGCGAGCCTGAGCGACGCGCTGGCTTCCAGCATCTACAGCGTCTGGCAATCACGCCGCGAGAACGACCGCATCGCCCGCGCCGATCAGGCGATGGACGAGGAGCGCCGCAAGGTCGAGTGGAACGCCAAGATGACCAGCGCGAACTTCGGCGGCGACCAACCTCCGAACTCCAACGCCTCCAAGGCCGAGCAGGAGGAATGGGTCAAAAATCAGAACCAGAAGCGCGACCTGCAAATGGCGCCCTACGTCACTCGGATGGCCGAGATCAAAGGCCTCACGGCCGCCCACCAGGCCTCGCGCGAGTTCAGCCAGCTCCAGTCCAAGGTCGAGTTTCAGGCGCTCATCGTGCAGTTCTTCCTCCAACGCCGTTTCCAGCACGTCCTGATGGCCACCCAGTTTTACCGCGCGGTCTTCGGCGAGGGCGACACCTCGCTCAAGATCGGCGACGAGGCCAAGAAACTCTTCTCGCAGACTACCGGTATGCCGCCCACCGTCAGCGTACTCGATTCGCTGGCCAAGGAGGCGATGCGCGACTCCCGCGAGGGCGTCGAAGCCTACAAATTTCTCCTCGGCAAGAACGAACTCGAAAGCGCCACCAAGCGCCTCGCGGAGGCTTTCGCGGTCGGCGAATATTTGCCCGAACTGCGCACCCTCTCGCGCGACGGCAAGCGGCAGGCGCTCGATTTCACCCAGAAGAGCAATCAGCTCGTCAGCGCGCTCGACGTGAAGGACTACACCCTCGCGGCCAGGATCGTGCACGGCCTAGAGCAAACGGCCAAGGACTTCGACAACAGCAAGCCGATGGCGGCCATCGAAACCGCGCGCACCGTGGCGGCGATGCACCTCGCCAAGGCCAAGAACGCCGCCGTCGCCAACGACCGCGTCACCCTGGAGGTCGAACTCCGGCAGGCGACGGAAA
Organism: uncultured Chthoniobacterales bacterium; assembly: GCA_964242205.1. Classification (GTDB taxonomy): domain Bacteria; phylum Verrucomicrobiota; class Verrucomicrobiia; order Chthoniobacterales; family SZAS-18; genus CAHJWO01. Next base: position 62,965 of record CAXTBX010000004.1, on the reverse strand, counting down.
TCTGGCCGCGCAACCCGGCGTTGAGCGAACTGAGCACGGCGATCTTCAGCCAGGCCGACGTGCAGCAAAAAGCGCTCACGGATTTCGATCAATTGCTTTCCCAACACAACTACCGCCAGATTTTCGACGACAAGATGCGTTACATCGCGGCGGTGGCGATGTCGCCGGATCGTCAGGAATCGCTCAAGAAGGTGTTGGACGACATGACGAGCATCGAAACCGCGATCCTGCGCGCACAGGAGGTCGCCAAGCGCGGCGACAGCGCCGGAGCCTGGGAAACGGTCGAAACGGTGTTCAAGCAATTCCCGGACGACAACAAGCTCAATCAGGTCCGCGCCTCGCTGACGACGGAAGCCGCCGATTTTGTGCGTACGCTCCGCACCGCCGAGAGCTTGGAAAGCAAACAACAATACGGCAGCAGTCTGGCGTGGTATCTGAAAGCCCAGCACATCTACCCAGCGAGCACCTACGCGAGCGAGGCGGTGGAGCGCCTGGTCAAGGAAGTATTACCCGAAAGCTGAGGTGGATCGTGACCTCCGGGCGCGATGGCAAATCAAAGCAGCGAAGCTGCCTGATTGTCTGGAAGGACGTGTCCCAAATGGTCAGGCAGCTTCGCTGCGGTGGAACCCATGGCGCCCGGAGGTCGCCATCCACCTTTGCCTTCCCTCGTTCCCAAGCTCTGCCTCCTTACCCGCCCTTCTCCCCCCACAATTCCCCCACCAATCCGTCCAACTGCTGCCGGTAACGCTTCCAACCGCTCTGACTCACCTCGAACGGCTTTTCCAACAGCGCCTCCACTATTGGACGCAGGGTTGCATGGTCCTCCGGCACCTGCACCGCGCCGACGTTCCACCCGGGCAACCGCCCCACCTCCGGCCACGCCTCGAATAGATAACGCGGCCCAAACCGTACGTCCGGCCCGCCGTACACGTCCGGCAGATTGATGTCGTCCAACACGATCCACGCGCGCGGTTCCATCAACGGCAGCAAACGGAGCAGATCAATCAACGGCCAAGGATGCTGGTGGTTGCCGTCGATGAACGCAAATCCCAGCGTGCCCGGCGCAACCAGCGAAGGGGCCAACGACGAGTCGGCGAGCGTGTGAATTTTAATCCTTCCGACTAGTTCCGGCGCGATCTCGGCGATCTGGAAACCAATGGGTTTGGTTTCGTCGAAAAGACACCGGTCCTTGCGGTCAATCGTGTGCAAGATCGTCTCGGGCAGCGCCTCGCCCCGCTCGGCGTAGCCTCGGGCGATGCCCCGGCTGATCAACGCGGCGCTGGTGCCCGACGCCGTGCCGATTTCCAACGCCTGCCGGGGTTGGAGAATGCTGAGCACGGCGGTCATGAAGAACATGTCCTTGGTACTCAGCGCGCCGTGGTGGTAGCTCCGTCCCTCGGCGGTGGCGGTCAGCAGGGCCAGTTCGTCCTCGGCGGGCTGCGTCCGCGCCGACCCCAGCACCTGGGCCAACGCCGCGTAATTGGCGACGTATTGCCGCAGGTTCTTGAGCTTGATTACGTTCATCAAAAGTTAGCACCCGCCTCTAATCTTGCACTTGAACCTTCTTGAAAGCTTGGCGCTTGAGGCTTGCACCTTCCCGCCCCGGCGGGCCTATTCCTTCACCTTGATCTGGTCGAGCGTGTTGATGACCATCTGCAAGTCGCCCTTGTAATCACCCAGCTTGCCTTTGACGCTGATGTTCTTACCCACGAAAGGCTTGATATCTTCCTCGCTCTGCGCCTTCTTGGCCCCGGCGTCCGCGCCGCCGCTCACGAAGAACACAAGCGCGACGCCCTTGTGCGCCCCGGCGAAGTTCAGGTAAAGCACGCTGCCCGTCTTGCTGTGGCCCGACCCGGTGGGCGTGCCGGTGATCTCCACGGTCTTGCCGACGTTGGGCCGCAGGGCATCCAGGTCGCTGGCGCTGAAGGTCGGCACCGGTTCCTCGGCCGCCGCCGGAGACGTGGGCGGAGCGGTCGCGGCGGGCGTCGTGGCCGCCGCCGGAGCCTGCATCGCGGCGGGCGACCCGGCGTCAGCGGCATGGAACAGAGCAGCGGCGAGGAGAAGGGAAGCGATGGGCAACATGGCGACGGTTGGGAAAAGCGGAAACGGTCACGACACGCTAATTCCCGATGGTCCGTCCGGCAAGCAAAACACCCGCACCGGTCGCGTCACCTGCGGCATCCGCGTGATCTGCGCGCTAACAAGGTTTTCGCGCGGTTACTCATTGCCCCCCGACTTCGTCTCGCCTGCCGCCCCATCTTCGATCAACCGGGGCCGGATCCGTCCATAAGCGTCAGGACAAATGATCAGCGTGGCCCGGTGGACCTTGCGCAGGTCGGTCTCCGTGTTCCAACGCAACGCCTGACCGTCGTTGTCGGTGCCGTTCACCGTGATCTGGTAAAAAGCGGGCTTGATGCCCTGCGCCTGCAAAGTCCCGCCAGCGGCATTGAGATGGGCAGTCAGCGCATCGCCCACGGCGACGACTACCTCGCCCTTGCCGCCGAACAACAGGTTGAACACGCTGAACGCCGGGGCGGCGCTCCCGCTCGGCGGCGTGTCGTCGAGCAACTCGGCGCTCGGCACACCCTTGTAAACGCGCACGAGCAAGGTGCAGTTCTGATCTTTCGCCAGGTTGGCCCCCAGTTGCACGGCAGGCTGTCCAGCCGACGCGATTTGAAGGACCCCGGCGCCCGCGGGCACGTCCTCGTAGCTGGTGAACTGGTAGCGGTCCGCGTTGGTCGCCACGTCCACGCCTTTGCCAAACGACCCTTTTGAGGGTAACCAACGAATTTGCAGCGCGGCGTTGTCCTTACTGTCGCAGGCTTTCCACAGCCGCAGGTGCGCCGACCCGGCAACCTCCGGGGTCGCGGCGGGCGTGGCCGCCGTCACCACGGGCGGCGTGGGCGTGGTCACCAGTTTTCTCGGTTTCGCCAACAGCGCCAAAGGCCAGTTCGCCAACACGAGAACTCCGCAGAGCACGGTGGAAGAAAAGCGCTTCATCATGGCTGAATGAGAAAAAGGGTGATCGCTCCGGTTCTGCCTACTGCTTTCTGCCCTCCCGCTACGGCTTGGGCGTCGGGGTCGGCTTGGGCGGACCGTCGTTCGTGAGCCGGGGACGGAAACGGCCATAACTGTCGTTGATGAGCAGCAAGGTTGCCCGCCAGTTGTAGGTGAACTCTGCCTCGGTGTTCCAGACGTTGCCGCCGGTTTTGTTCGAGGCGCGCGCGACCAGCGGGGTGATCCCGTTCGGGAAACCGTTGAGCGTCTGCGCGCCGCCGTAGTTGAGCGCGTCGGTGGTCTGCTTGGTGGCCGTGGCGACGACCACGCGTTCCCCGGGAATGAACTGCCGGATCGTCAGCCGGTTGTCCGCCTTGGCCAAGTCGGTCGGCGTGTCGTCGATCAGTTCGATCACGATGGCGGCCTCGGCGGTGGGCGAGGCGGTCGGAGCGGCGGCGGGTGTCGCCGTGGCGGCGGGCGTGGCCGTCGCGGCAGGCGAGGGTGAGGGCGCGCCCTTGTCCGCCGCCGCCGTCGCAGGCTCGTGCGCCAAGATGGTCACGTAGCTGCCGTCGCGCAGCGGCACGTCGAGATTTTTGAGCGCCGTCTGCCGGTCGCCGGACCGGAACACCTGCAACGCGTACCTGCCGGGCGGCATTTCGTTGTAATCCGCCGACACGTTCATATTCCCGGCCCCGGCGATCACCTTGTTCGGATCGGCGGCGGCGACGAGTTCCAGTTTTGCCCCGCCCGGCGGCGTCATGTTCCAGAACCGCACCCAACCGGCGGGTTTGCGCGGCGTGGGCGACGGGGTGGCCGACGCGGCGGGCGACGACTTTGGCGCGACTGGCGCGGCGGGCGCGGGAGCCTGGGCGCATAACGACGCGCTGCTCCCGGCCAGGAGCAACAGCAAGCCTGCGGCGCTAACCGCCGCCCTTGCTGGCGGAGAGAATTTCGATGTCATAATGGTGAGGTTTGGCAAACCGCCCCGTCGCGGTGGCGGTGTCGGGCGTGAACCGGACCGGGTACTGCACCCCGCCCACACCTGTCAACGTGGCGGGGTGAAAATCTACGTTGGTAGCGGCGGTGCTGGCGGTCGTCCCGCCGGTGCCTCCCGCCGACGTGCCAGTTTTCGGAATCAGCCGGAACGTTACTTTCAACCGCTGGGTGGAGGTCACGGCCAAGGTCTGGCCGTTGGTCGGGACTTTGGGAGAGATGGTCTGCCCTATCGCGTACACGGTAAACACGTTGCCGCGCGTGGTGATCATCTCGGCCAGCCGCCGGAAGACCTCCTCGCGGCCCCGGTCGAACGTCTGGTTCGTGACGGCCCCGCTGACGAGATCCGCGCCGGTGTACGACGCGGCGGGATTGCTGGCCGCGACATTGGTACGCCCGAACGCGGGCAATTCAGAGAACTCGCCGCGCTCCCAGAATGGACCCTGGCCGGTGTTGTAAGGCGCATAATCGGGCTTAGTGCTGTCGCCGCCGCCGGGCGTGCCGACGGTCCCGGTGGTGATGCTGCCCGGGTCGGGCGCGAGACGTTTCTTGATCTGGTACACCAATGTATCCAAGCCCTGCGTGGGTGGTACCAGAGTGCTTGTCTCGGCCACCAAAGGCAGTTTCTCGGAGTGCACCAGCGTGTCGCTAGGTAGATTCTCTTGGTATTTGAACCCCGTCAGCGCCGCGCGCAGCGCCGCCCCATTGTCGCGCGCCACGCCGTTGATGTTGATGAGTCCCGGTTGCACCATCGCGTCGTTGACGCCGAAAAAGTCCGCCAGCCGCCACGCGGCCCACGACCGGCTCGCGCTGCGATAATTCCCGTCCCACAGGTCGTCGGGTTGGCCGATTTTGAGCGTCCGCCCGCCGCCGCGCGCCTTGGAAAGATCGGTTCCGATGGCCCGCGCCGGATCGTACACGTCGCCGAGCTGCCCGATGGAAGTGATCTCGGCGTTGGCCACGTTCATCAACGCGTTAGAGGCGTTCATCACCGGCTGCGCGCCCGCCGGGAACTTGTAATAATCCGGCCAAGGCGTGAAGGTTCCGCCACCGTTGTCCGGTTGGGTAAAATCCGAGTTGGGCAGGCCCAGCGTGCCGGGATAAATGGGATTATTGGGATTGGCGTCAACGTACGGATTCGCGCCAAAGTTGTAATAGCGCCCCTGGTTGATGGTGGTGCCGCTCTGGTACTTTGGGTTGTTAGTAAGTTGCTCGTTGTTGCTGCGTGGGTCGCCCGTGACGGTTGGCTCCGGTGTGCTGTTGGTCACCCCGCCGTTGGCCCGCAGACTCCCGCCGTAGGCTTTGTAACCGGTGTGGTCGGGATTGGAGGTCGAACTGCCGTTGCCGATAAAGATCGGCGTGCTCGAACTGCCGCTGTAGATAGGCATTGGTCCCGGCGCGCAGTCCACCAATCCGTTGGTGCAGTAAAGGGTGACTTCCGTGTCGTAGTCCGAAGTAAAACCGCCTGTCTGGCGGCCTTTGAACACGATGCGCGTCTTGCCGCTCGGCATTGTGCCGGAATAAGCGATTGTCCCCGCCACCTGGCAATAAACGAAATTTTTGAGGCCTTCCATGGTGGCAAAGTTCAACGGCATCGGACTGGTGTCGGGCGGAGTGTTAAAGTGTGGGTCCGTGGTCAGCACCGTGGCCTTGCCTGCCTTGAACACCGCTCCTTCAGGCACCAGCATGTCAAGATCCCGCGCCCGGGGGTCGCCGCTCGGCGTGGGGATGTTGCCGTCTACCGGCAGATCAGTGTAAGTGATGGGTGTGGTAGTGTTCGCGGCCTGCCAGGGCGTCTGGTTGGCGATGTGGACTTTCAATCCTGGCAGATACAACGCCGACACATCCTTGTTGGTCGGATTCCAGACCTCGACGTAATAATCCGTGCGCAGGCTGTACTTATTGGGGGAGCCGTTGGTGGTGATCCCGCCGCTGAAACGCACCGCGCACTCGTCCATGTACGGCCCCGAATCTTTCCCTTGCGCCCAGATCAGGTTTCCGTCGCCAGCACCGGGGTTAGGGTAGATGATGGCGGGCGGTGTTGTATTGGACATGTAAGGGCCTGTGTGCACGCTGCCGGTATATTTACCCGTCGCGTCATCCTTGACCCCGTCTACGAACGTGGGGACCGAGTCCTTGTCTATGTAATCCTTAATGTTCGTGGCGATCTTGTAGAGGTACATCAACCGGTGGCTCCGGTTATCGTCCGGCACGAACATGTCGTTGAGCACCGCAGGATCCACGGCCCCGGCCGCCTTCGCGTTCGGTACGTTGCGATAAAACCGCTGCCCGAAGTTCGGCGCGTGGAACTGGATCGTTTTGACGATGTCGACGATCTGCTCCTGGGCGCTGTAGGTTGTGGCAGTCCCGCTGGCATCGGGTTTGGGATAGATGAGCTGGTTGAGGTTAACGCGCTGCGTCCCGTGCCGCGACAAATTCAGCCCGCCGGAGGTGGTCGTCGTCAAGAACCGCAGCGCGTCCGCCTGCGCCACGCTCAGGCCTGCCGCGTGGGTGTAGCCCAAGCCCTCGCTAAAAAAGCCGTCGGGGTACACCTTGCGCGCCTCCGACAACGACTGTGCCAGTGGCGCGGCGACCGAGGCGTCGAACAGCGCCCGCAGCGGCCCGAAAAGATCGACAACTTTCGCGTTCAAAGGAAGCTTCACGTCCCACGATCCGCTGCTGTTGTCCTGGCGCACGCGCGTCGAGGAGAGGGGGGCGTCGCCCGTCCCGGCGTAGTTGACGTTGGCGCGGAAGCTCTCGTCCTCCACCCAGAACGCGTAGCGCGCCACCACAGGCGCGATTGTCCCGGCGGCGGCGTCCGCCTGCGTGACGTTCACCCACGGCACGCGCACCGTCCGGGGCGGCAGCGGCTTGGCGTTGGCGGGCGGCGGGCGCAGCGGCGACCCGAGCCAGCCCTGGCTGTCGTCCTTGGCGCGCCGCACGTTGAGATCGACGTACTGGTCGGCGAAACTCTTGTTCGTCGTGGGATCGAGTTTGGGTTTGTTGGCGGGGTTGGTCCAGGCGGAAAACTGGTTTTTCTGCTGGTATCTAGCGCCGGAAATCAACGGTAGCACGAACACCGAGCGTGCGTCGGACGCATCGGTCGCGCTGACGGTGTGGCCGGGGCTGTTGTCGGCGGTCGGGTCGGGCAGGGGATCGGTCGGGCTGCTGCCATCCGGCATCGCCCGCACATAGAGCGTCGTGCCCTCGTTGGCCAGCGCGACGGGATGGTCGCTGTCCACGACCGGCGCGCCGTCCTTGTTGACGCTGTGCGTTTCCCACACGGTTGCCGAATCCGGGAAATCCTTAAACGCCTGCCGCAGGATGGCTATCGCCGAGTCCGCCCCGGCCTGCGCGGCCTGTTCGGCGCGCGTCTTGTTGCCGTAGGCGTCCGCCGTCGCGCGCTCGTTGCTCATGCTCGCCAGAAAACCGATGGCCACGACCGCCAACATGCTCACGATGATGAGCGTGACGACCAGGGAAAACCCACCGGCACGGTGGGGCGCGAACGAGTGACTCATGGGTTGGGCAGCGGGTTGGAGTTGAGCAACGGCACGCGCAGCACGAACTGCCGCGCATTGGGCAAAATCAGCGTCCGGTACGTGGCGGAGGAAGTTTCGCGCCAGTCGCTCGGCTGGATGTTGGTGTTGCCCTCCAGGCGGCGGCCCGCGCCGGTGCTCAGCGCCTTGAAGCGGATTTCTACGTAGGGCGGCAGGACGCCGGGGTAGGGTAGCGTCGCGCCGTCGTAGACCCGCTGTTTCTTGGTCGGGTCGGCGGCGTTCCCGTTGGGATCTCCGTGGTCGGTGGGCGCGTGCGTGGGGGTGCCGTCCGTCTTGTCGGCCAGATTCGTGTCGAGCCGAAATTTCAGGTCCCAGATGTAGGCCGCCAGCGGCGTGCTGGTAGCGGCGGACGGGTTCGTGGTGGGCGCGGCGCCGGGCATGAGCGAATTGCGCGTGAAAAGCTGCCCGAAGGTCAGCGGTGCGCCGTTGCTCGGCAGCGCCTTCATGCGCTGGAACACGCCGTCGCTGTTGAGGAACTGGCGCATTAACGAGAACGCGTGCGGGGCACGCTTCTGCGCGTTCGGGTCGTTCGGGTTGGCGAGGGCGGGCATCCACTGGCAAAAATAGCCCACCGCGCACGTCTCGCTGGGCATGGGCGCGGGCGTCGGGTTGGCTCCGGGCGAGGGGGCCGCGCCGGGCGTGGCCGGAGTCGTGCTGTTGACGATGTTTGTCAGGCAGTACACCTCCTCGTTCACGAGGTCCTCGTCCGAACCGTGCGGCGGCTCGGCGGCCAGGTAACTGGCGTAGTGCGCCAGCGCCAGCGTCGGCAACAGCGGCTGGGGATAGGTCGACAACGGCGGCGGGGGATAGGTCGACGGCGGCTGGGGGTAGGTCGACCCGCCGTCTACCTTCGTGACGACCGGATGGACAACCGTACTCAGGTCGCGCGCCATGAACAACAGCGCCCCGCGCGCCTCGCGGTAGGCGTCCACCTGCGCCTCGCCGCGCTGCCAGCTCGTCGTCGCCGTGGTGAACACCCGCAGCAGCACGAACACCACCAGCAGGCTGACGACCATCGCCACCATCAGCTCCACCAGCGTGAACGCGCGCCGCCCTCGCCCAAACCCAGGTAGGAACGGCTGTCCCAGCCCTCCGTGGTTCGCCGACGTGAAGGCGCGGCGGTCGTCGCACGCGCGCGCGAAAGGAAGGTCAGCGTCGGACGGAATAAACAAAGGCAAAACGGGCAGAGAAAATGCCGCAGGTTGAACGGGAAAGACGGGTCAGTTCAGCCGGTTGGCCACGGTGGTGACGAACCGGAACGGATCGCGCGCCGGGGCACCGGTGTCGCGCGAGGCGGTGGTGACCACCAGCGTGACGCGGTTGGCCTGGCCGACGCGCCCGGCGGCGGCGGACGGCACGATGGTGCCCTCGGGTTGGTTGTTGAAATACATCGTCACGAGATAATCCGCGCCGACCATCGGTTGGTCGCGGGTCAGGCACAGGCGCCGCTGGCTGCCCAGCGTGTCCTCTTGTAAGCCCAGATCGGTCGGTACGTCGAGGAATTTGGCGTAAAACTTGACGGTGCCCGACGGCGTGGCGTTGGCCGTGGCGCCGGGCGTCACCGCCATCACGCCCAGGTTGTTGAGGTCCAGCGTACCGGGTGCTCCGGTAATCGGCGCGCCGGTGCTGTCGAACTGTTCGTCGAGATAATGCACGTCGTTGAAAGGCTGGCTGCGCAGGCTGGTGAACAACGTGTTGGCCACGGCGGATGCGCGCGCCTGGTTGAAGCCCTGGCGTCCGCTGTCCAGCGCCAGCGGCAGCACCCCGAGGATGCCCACCAGCGAAAATGCCATGATGCCGACGGCGAGCGTCACTTCCACCAGCGAAAAACCTGCCTGGGCCGGGCGACGCGTGGTCCTTAATCGGGAAACGGATGATTTCATGATTGTGGATTGCTGCTGCTCGTGGGGGAAGAGGTCGAAAGATTGTCCGCCGAGTTGACGACGTACTTGGCCCGTCCGGTGACGGGGTTCACGTCGATCTCCTCCAGGGTACCCGGGTTGCTCGCGCCGCCGGACTGGGTGGCGATCTCCGTTCCGTCAGCCTTGAGGTAGCCGGGGAACATCAGGATGCGCAGGTAGTTCGCAGGTTGGTTAATGAGCTTTTCGTCCAACGCCCCGGTGGCGTCGAACTTCAAGAACGGCAGAAACAGGTGCGCCTTGTCGCGGGAGGCCGCTTTGCTGACGGGAAAAGCTGGCGGGGCGCTGTTGTCGGTGCTGGCCACGTCGGGGTCGCCCTGCGCGTTGAACAGGTCGAGCACATTGGTGATGGAGGTCATCTGGTTGGACGTATCCACCTTGAAAGACACGCCCGACGGCAGGGGAATCCAAGGCGTGCGCTGGACGGGGGCAAAATTGACGTTGTCGAGATCTTGATAAATGGCGTAGGCGCTGCCCCAGGGCGTGCTGCCCGGGTCCGTCAGCGCCCCGATGGGCGGGTTGCGCGCGGCGTAAAATACGACGTAGGCGGCCTTGCCCTCGCTGACGGCCATCGTCCGCGCGCGGTCTAGGGCGCCCATCAAATTGCTCACGGCGGCCTTGCGCGCGCCGCCTTGATTAAGCCCCTTGAACGTGGGCACCGTCACGGCCAAGAGGACGACGAGGATGCCCATCACGGCCAACATTTCCACCAGCGTAAACGCGGCGGACGGGGCGTGATTTAAATGACCTTTCTTCAGATGAACAAAAAATCCGGACATGGCGACGACCAACCGAAGCAGACCCTATCGACGTCACGGGAGGAGGCAATGTCGATTGCTGTGACAATGCCGTCACAATAGAACGGGTTTGTAAATACGATGCAAGCGGAATCGTCTGGCGAAAAATGCCCCTTTTTACGCCGAAAACTGGCTGAAATGCAGCGGGTTGGACGAAACGTGAAAGGCGAGCAGACGTAAGACGTCGGCTGTGAGATGTGGGCTCTACAAGGTGGGATGGGGTGAGCTTCCACTCCTGCAACCCACATCCCCCTTCCGCCCTCATCCTTCCCCCCGCGCCCACGCCGCCGGTTCCCGCAACTGATACAACAACTCGCCTGCCTTGCGCACCAACAGCACGCCTTCCTCCTCCCGTCCGGCAAAGCTTTCCACGTCGATGCTCGCCGGGTCGCGGTAGCCGAGGTTGATCCGTGCGCACGTCTCTGGCGGGATACCCGTCGCCAGCGTCACCTGCGCCCGGCAACGCTCGACACCGTCCACGTATTCCCCGCTGCCACGCACGTGCGTCGAATGCGCCAGTGTCCCCCAGGGGTAATCTTTGAAACGGTCCCACTGTTTGAGGAAATAATCGCGGCAGTGGTACCCCACTTCCTCGATCAGCGCGCCGTGCGTGGCGGACACTTCGGTGATGTGCGGCGCGTAAATGATCAACTCTCCGTCGTCCGCTAACACAGGTTCGAGTTTGTACATACATTTGCCACCGGTCCACAGTTCGTCATACATCGTCGGCGCGCACGAAAGAATGGTCTGAAACGGCTTGTCCTTGTAGACGATGTGCAGTTGCCGGGATAGTTCGCTGGCTTGCTCCCACGCGCCCTCTGGGCTGCCTGCGAACGCCCCGGCGAGGTACGCGCCCTTCACCACGAGGCAGAAGCACAGTTTGGGCACGGTCACGAGCGCGGCGGCGCGGTCCACGACACGGCGCACGGGCGTCCACTGGTTGCCGATGATCATCGGATTGGTTACGACCGCGCCCAGCCAATGAAAGAAATTGAGAATCTCCGGCCCACTCACGCCCGGGAACAGGTATTTGTTGCCGCCCGAGAACCCGACGACCTCGTGCGGGAACACCGGCCCGACGATGATAAGCTGATCATAGTCGAACACACGCCGGTTGATGCTCACGGGCACGTCCATCGCAAACCGCTCGCCTGAGAGCGCGGCGATCTCGGCGGCGGGGATGGTCCCGAGCGAGCGCAAGGCGTCGGGGTTTTGCCACTCATGGTTGAGGAAATCGACCTGCCGAAATTGCCCCGCTCGCTCGTCGAGCGAGATGCCCAACCGCTCGCAGATGGCGGCCTCGCTCATGGGTTGATGGGTGCCAAGGGCGATCATCACGTCCAACTGCGCGGCCACTGGCCCGAGTTGCGCGTGCAGCGCGCGAAAGAACACGTCCACCGGGGCGGTGCGGGTACCATCGGGCACGATGAGCAAGACGCGCCGCCCACGGTAGTCATCGGCGGGACAGGTCCGCGCGACGAGATCAACGGCCTGCGCGGGCGACACGGGCTCGCCCGGGGCGGCAACGGCGGAAAGAACGGAAGCCACGGGAAAGAAAGATCTAAGAATTCAAGAATCCAAACAAGGTTCAAGATTCCAAGCTAGAAAAATGGCGGCCTCCGGACGGGTCGGCGAAAGGTAGATGGCAACCTTTGAGCACCATGAGAGATGAGAGCCAACGCAGCGAAGCTGCCTGATTACTCTGGCAGGCGAACGCGTTGGCTGCCTCGCGGTGAATCTTGGACCTTGAACCTTGTTTAGATTCTTGAATTCTTGAACCTTACCTCCCCCCGTACTTTCTCTCCTGCCCGGCGTACTCTGTCAGCCCCTCCAAATACGCCAAAGTCTCCACGCGCTGCAACTCCCACCTTGGTGCCGCCCCTTGCCACCCCCGCCACGGCGTCAGCGCCCGCGAGATCCACAACATCCCCCGCGCCCGCCAGCGCTTGGTCGCTTTCGGTGGCGATTCATGCTGGTACCAGTGGTGATCTACCCATGCGTTGGAGCGCCCCATCCGTTCGGCCAGGCTCAACAGCGCCCCGCGCGTCAGCCTCGTCCGGTCGAAGTGATGCGCGACCGTGCTTTCCGGTCCGGCGGCGGCGATGCGAAACCCCGCCGCCAGCAAGCGCAGGCTCCAGAGGGATTCGTCGTGAAAACCCGTTGCTCCCGCGCCGACCTCGACATCGAACTCGCCGACCGCTTCCACCACCCGGCGGCTCAACGCCATGTTGGCACCGACGAGCCGCCGGGGCGGGTCGCTAAAGTCGTCCGTCGCGGCAAACCACCCGCGCCTGGAGCGAAAAGGCTCCCGCGCCAGCCACGCTTCGTGAGTTGGTGGGAAGCCGACCCGGCCCGCCACGGCGTCGGCCTGCCCCGTCAGGATCGGGCGGCACATTCCCCCGATCCATCCTGCCGGAGGTCGGACATCGTCGTCCGTGAAGATCATCACATCCGCCAGCGTGGCGCGCAGCCCGGCGTTGCGCGCGCGGCTCAGGCCCGGCTGCGGCTCCGGCACGTAGCGCACCGTCAACCCCGGCAACCGCGCCGCGCGCACGGTGTCCGCCGTGTCGTCGGTCGAGCCGTTGTCCACCACGATCAACTCCGCCGTCACGCCGGGCGGCACGGCGCACTCGCCGATGGCCGCCAGCGTGGCGCGCAGGCTCTCCGCGCGGTTGCGCGTGCAGATGAGGATGACAACGGCGGCAGGCATGACGACGGGTACGCTTGGCGCCCAGCCCGGCAGCGGCAAATAATCCGGCTCCAGCGTTTCCCACGACTCCGGCACGAGGTCAACCTGCCAGGGCCGCGTTTCCCGGTGAAACCGCGCGGGCGCGATGACCATTTTTTCCGCGTGCGTGCCCAGCCACGCGCCCCACCAACTGAACGTGCTGTTGGCAACGACGAAATGGCGGCACGCCTTCATTGCCGCGAGGTCTTCCACGGCGTTGCGCGTCATGCGCCCGCTGACGATCTCGGTCGGCAAGACCCCCGGCAAATGCCGCTCGCACCACGCCGGATCATCGCTGAAAACATACACGCGTGCCCCCGGCACCCTCGCCTCCACTCGCGCCAGCGCCTCGCGGTAATACCCCGGCCCGAGCGTCCCGAAACTCCGCGCGTACTCCGGGTTCGCCACGAGGTCTCCGCGCCGCACGTGCACCGCGACCGACGGCTCGTCCGCCACCCGCCGCACCCACGCCGCCACTGCGGGCGGTAGCGGCGCGCGGGGCTCGAACTCTGCCAGCAACCGGGGCCGCAGGTGCGCGAAATAGCGCGCGCTTTGCCACATCCCATCCAGCCGTGTGCACCAGCCAGCCCGCCCCACGCGCGGGTCAAACCCGCGCTCCTCGTCGCGCAAGGTGCGCACCACCCGGCCCGCCAGCGATTTCACCGCCCGCTTGAGCGTGCCCGCCCCCGGATTCGGCGTCCACAGCCGCGCCAGCGCCGACGGCAAAAACCGCGCCTCAACCCGGAGCTTCCCGATCTCCAATGCGCGGTTGTGGACATGGTCAAAGTGTGTGGCATCGAGCCAGAGCGGCGCACCCGTTCGCTCGGCCAGGGCGCGCGCGGTGGCGTACTGAAAAAGCTGGTTGCCCAGGCCGTGTTGCAGCGCGCAGATGATCATGGTTCACGCCTTCCAAGCCCCCAGGTCTCCGCAACCATGATGAAGCTGTCCTCTCTCGGCCATCCTTCCTCCTTCCTCCTCACGGCACGACCAACCGGCTCACCACCAGCCAGTGGTCCGACCCATGAATATCCCCGCAAAATCCACGCGCTGGTGCGTCAGCACCCTGGCGGTTGGGCCAAGCGTTGATCCCGTCGCCGGGATTGTTGTACCGCGAATCAAACGTCAGCACGTTCAAGGTCACGGGTGACGCTTCCTGAGCACCGGCTCCAAGCAACCCGACGAACCAACAGAACGCGATAACGAAAACGGGACGCATGGCGACTTATACCTCTACTCTCTGCTCTCTGCGAGTCTCCGCGTCCCCGCGTTAAAATCCCGGCCTCACAAGAACAGATCTGGCAATAACCTTTCCGCGTTCCCCGGCTCGCACGCATACCCCGCAAAGTCCGTCATGCCCCGCTCGCGCAAGAAATCCTCGTCCAGCAGACACCGCCCCGTCAGCTCCCCCGGCGGCGTGCGCAACACTTCCGCCACGGCGTCCGCTACGATCTCCGGTCGGCGGCTCCGTGCGAATAGTGCAGCGCCGCCCGGCACGGCAAACTCAATGGCGCTCGTGGCCACCAGCGTCTTCGGCCACAGGCAATTCACGGCCACGCCCGCCGCGCGGAACTCCTCCGCCATGCCCAGCGAAAGCATCGTCATCCCGAACTTGCTCAGCGTATAAGGCGCATATTTTCCCAGCCAATCGCCCGCGAAGCTGAGCGGCGGGCAAAGGCTCAACACATGGGCAGATTTTGACTTCTTCAACCACGGCAGCGCCGCCCGCGCGCATACGAACACGGCCCGCGCGTTGATGTCCATCATCAGGTCATACTGTTTCGGGTCAGTCGCCTCAACGCTCGTCAGCGAGATCGCCCCGGCGTTGTTCACGACCGCGTCCAACCCGCCGAAGCGTCCCGCCGCTTCCGCCATGGCTCGTTCGACCGCCGCCTCGTCGCGCACGTCGAGTTTGCACGCCAACGCCTGCCCACCAGCTTCCTCCACGGCGCGCGCCGTTTCCTGAATAGTCCCTGGCAGCTTGGGATGCGGCGCGGCGCTCTTGGCGGCGACGACAACGTTCGCCCCGCCCTGCGCCAACCTCACGGCCATGGCCTTGCCGATCCCCCGGCTCGCGCCGGTGATAAAAATGGTCCTGCCAGCAAATTCGTCCTTCATAAATCAAGGTAGGGAGGGCTCTCCGAGCCCTTCCCCGACTCGAGCCGCAGGCGCACTCCGCTCACCGCTGCTACCACCCACTCCCGCCGTCTCCGGCACTGCCGCCTCCTCTTCCCGCCGCCTCCGGTGCAAATGCACCAGAATCTCGCACGTCGCGCACACGCGCTCCTCCGCGTCCCGCAACGCCACCGGATACCGCCGCTCGACCTTCCCCTCGCGCCGCAATTCCTCCCGCACCGCCGCAACCTCACCCTCCTCTAACACGATCCGCGCCGTCAGCGCCGTCCGTGCCTGCCGCACGAACCGCACCTGCGCCTCCTTGGTCCACGCGACGCAATCCTCGGGTCCCAAAATGCTCGCCAGCATCACGGCATGGATCGGATCGACCGCCGCATAGATACTCCCGCCGTAGATGGTCCCGTTCAGGTTCCGCGTCCGCCAATTCAGCGGCAGCCGCACGCGCACCTCGCGCAGCGTTTCGTCAATGTAAGTGATTCGCGCCCCGCTCCCCCGATAGGACGGAAACCAGTTGAACTTCCAGCGCAGCCAGCGGGTGCGAAGTGACTCGGCCATAAAAGGAAAAAGTCAGAACTAAAATGCACAACGCAGAATTGAGAAATTGCAGGTCACGCGCTTACTTGGTCGTCTATACTCTCGCGTTCTGCTTTCCCACTTCCGACTTCACGAACTCCCGGAACAACTCCCGCCCGTCCTGGTGGAACATCCGGATCCGCCCGGTGTGCGTGAGCAGCAATAACCCCGACGCGTGGGCAAAGATCGCCGTCAGTGTGCGGAGCGCCCCGGCCTGCGTCCGTCCCATGTCTAGCAGCGGGTCGAGCACCGCCGTCAGCGTCATCCAGAACTGCGCGTTAAGCCGTTCGTCCAGCTTCTCGGTCAACCCGTGCGGCCCCAGCCCGCGAAACAGGTAAAATCCGAGGCTCATCTCGTCGGGCCGCGCCGCGTAGTAATCATAGAACGCCAGCGCGCCCGCCTCGGCCCGGTCCTCCGGCAACTTCAACTCCCTGACCGCCGCCTGCGTCGTCTCCCGCAACCGCCACAGACTCATGGTCAGCAAATCTGCGTAGATCTCCTCCCGGCTGGTGTAATAAAAATAGAGCGCGCCTGGCGTGTAGCCTGCCTCCTTGGCGATGGCGCGCATGTTCGCGCCCTCCAACCCCTTTTGCTCGAACACCCGCTGCGCCGCCGCCAGGATGTGCGCGCGGCGGTCGCCCCCGGCGTCGGCGTTCGGCGGCACGTGCCGCTTGCGACCGGCCTTCTTGACGGCCAGGGCAGCTAACGAAGGAGAAGGAGTTTCCAGCATCAGACCCTCAGTATGACCATTCTTGAACAATGTTCAATAAAAATTAAACACCGTTCAAATTTTGCTTGCCATCCCGGTTTAAACACCGTTTAATCAGCAGATAAATCTTTTTGTGTCCTCGGTGCCTTCCGAGGTCAATCCCTCTTCTGCCATGAACATTTCCGAACCCATCTACATCGTGGACGGCGTCCGCACGCCCTTTGCTAAAATGGGCACTGCCTTCGGCGAAACCGACGCCGCCGAGCTGGGCCGCGTCGCCGTGGCCGAACTCCTGGCCAAGACCGGCCTGGACCCCGCTACCATTGAGGAAACCATCATTGGCTGCGTCGCTCAGCCTGCCGACGCCGCCAACATCGCGCGTGTCATCGCCCTGCGCGCGGGCATCCCGGATACGGTTTCGGCGGTCACGGTCCACCGCAACTGCGCCTCCGGCTTCGAGAGCGTTACGCAGGCTGCCGAGAAGATGCTGGTTGGTCGCGGCGACACGTTCATGGTCGGCGGCACGGAGAATATGTCGCTCGTCCCCTTGCTCTACAGCGCGACCGCCGCCAGGAAGTTCACGGCCCTCGCCCGCGCCAAGACCTTCAAGGAAAAACTCGCCCTTTTCTCGACCTTCCGCCCGGAGGATTTCAAGCCGCGCGTGGGCCTGCAAATGGGCCTGTCCGACCCGGTCAGCGGCCTGAACATGGGCCAGACCGCCGAGAACGTCGCGCGCGACTTCAACATCACCCGCGAGGAGCAAGACCAGTTCGCCCTCCAGTCCCACCTCAAGGCGGTTGCCGCCAAGGACAAGCTCAAGGAAGAAATCACCCCCGTCTACCTGCCCACGGTCCGCAACGGCCAGGCCTACCTCGACGAGGACAACGGCCCGCGCAAAGGCCAGACCATCGAAGCCCTGGCCAAGCTCAAACCTGTTTTCGAGCGGATCAGCGGCAGCGTCACGGCGGGCAACGCCTCGCAGATCACGGACGGCGCAGTTGCCCTCCTGATGATGAACGAAAAGGCGCTCAAAGCTAGCGGCCTCACGCCGCTCGGCAAGCTGGTCGGCTTCCAGTACGCCGGGTGCGACCCGACGCGCATGGGCCTCGGCCCGGTCTACGCGATCCACAAGGCCGAGCAACGCTACGGCCTCGGCCTCAAAGACGCCGACCTTATCGAGGTTAACGAGGCCTTTGCGGCGCAGGTGATCGGCTGCCAGCGCGCGGCCAAGGATGCGAAATTCTGCCGCGAAAAGCTGGGCCGCGACTCCGCCCTCGGCGAAATCCCGGACGAAATCCTCAACGTCAACGGCGGAGCCATCGCGCTGGGCCACCCGGTCGGCGTCACCGGTTCTCGCCTGGTCCTGACGGCCCTCAAGGAACTCCGCCGCCGAAAATTGAAGCGCGCCCTCCTCAGCCTCTGCGTGGGCGGCGGCCAGGGCGGTGCCCTCTGGGTCGAAACCGTCTAAGTTTCTCCGCGCTCTCCGCGACTCTCTGCGTCTCCGCGTTAAAACTCTTCTTCTCATGCCCTCCGACTTCCAGAACATCCGCCGCGAGGTTCGCCCCGACGGCCTTTGCGTCCTGACCTTCGACCGCGCCCAGAGCACGGCCAACATCTTCGACACGCGCACTTTCGAGGAACTCAACGAGCACCTCGCCTTCCTCGAAGACCAAACCGCGCGCGGCCCGATCCAAGGCGTCATTTTCCTCAGCGCCAAGGGCAAAATCTTCATCGCCGGAGCGGACCTGCACGGTTTCACGAGCGGCCCGATGACCGACGAGCGCCTCGGCGGCATCATCGACAACGGACACCGCACTTTCGCGCGCATCGCCCGCCTCCCCGTGCCCACAGTCGCGGCCATCCAAGGCGTCTGCGTCGGCGGCGGCCTGGAACTGACCCTCGCTTGCGACTGGCGCGTGGCCTGCAACGATTCCAGCACGAAGCTCGGCCTCCCCGAGGTCCAGATCGGCATCCTCCCGGCCTGGGGCGGTTCGGTCCGCCTGCCGCGCTTGGTCGGCCTGCCGAAGGCCCTGGAAATCATCCTCACCGGCAAACAACTCGCGGGGGTCCCGGCCAAGAAGTGCGGCCTGGTGGACGACATCGCCTATCCCGAAGGGATGCTCTCGACCGCCGAAAAATTCGTCAAGCAGGGCAAGCGTCCCGCCGCCAAAACCATCCCGGCGAATCTTCCCGGTGCGCGCCAAGTGGTCGCCGCCGTGGCCCGCAAGAACGCGCTGGCCAAGACGCGCGGCAACTATCCCGCCGCGACTCGCGCCATCGAGGTTGCCACCGCCGCCCTCGGCGTCAGTGAGGACCGGGGCCTCCAGTTGGAACGCAACGCTTTCGTCGAACTCGCCCAGACCGAAGCCGCCCGCAACCTGATGGGCATTTTCTTCCTCCAGGAGCGCGCCAAGAAAACCAAACTTCCTGCCACCACTGCCTCCGCGAAACCGATCAAAAAAATCGCCGTCGTCGGCGCGGGCCTGATGGGCGCGGGCATCGCACAGTGGTCCGCCGGACGTGGCCTGAGAGTTCTACTCAAAGACCTCAACGCCGCCGCCCTCGCCAAAGGGATGCAGTCCATCTCCAAAGTCTTCACCGAGGCCGCCAAACGCCGCGTCTTCACCCAGGCCGACGCCCAGGCCGGTTGCGACCGCGTCACCCCCGTCTCCTCCGACGTGCCGCTGCGCGACGTGGACCTCGTCATCGAGGCTGCCGTCGAACGTCTCGACCTCAAAAAACAGATCTTCGCCAAGCTGGAATCCCAGGCCGCGCCCGGCACGGTCCTGGCGACCAACACGAGCGCATTGAGCATCGACGCCATCGCCGACGGCCTCCAGCGCCCCGGCAGCGTGGTGGGCATCCACTTTTTCAACCCTGTTCACAAGATGCAACTCGTGGAGATCGTCCGCGGGGCGCGCACCAATGATACCACGCTGTCCACCGCCCTGGCCTACGTCAAAGGCATCGGCAAGCTGCCGGTCCTCGTCCAGGACCGCCCCGGGTTCCTGGTCAATCGCGTTCTCCTTCCCTACCTGAGCGAAGCGCTCCGGCTCTCGTTCGAGGACGGCTACGGCGCGGAGCGTCTGGACCGCCTGATGCTCGATTTCGGGATGCCGATGGGTCCGTTGCGCCTGCTGGACGAGGTAGGCGTGGACGTGGGCAACCACGTCGCGCGCGACCTGACCAAGCGTCTGCCCGGCTCCATGCCACCCGACGGCGGCGCGGGCGCGATGCTGGGCAGCATGATCGCCAACGGCTGGCTGGGCCGCAAGGCGGGCCGGGGCATTTACCTTTACGACGCCGCCAGCAAGGACGAAGCCCTGCCGCCGCTCAACCCCGAACTCGCCTCCGCGCATCCCCGCCGCACGGCCCACGGCCATGACGAAGTTTACATCGCCAGGGAAGACACGCTGCTGCGCGACCGCATGGTGCTCGTCATGGTCAACGAAGCCGCGCGCGTCTTGGAGGAAGGCGTCGTCGCCGCGCCGGAAGACGTGGATTTCGGCATGATCATGGGCACCGGTTGGGCACCGTTCCGGGGCGGCCCGCTGCGCTACGCGGACACGCGCGGCCTCAAGGAAATCGTCGCCCGTCTGGACGAACTCGCCGCGACCGCCGGAGCGCACTTCAAGCCTTGCGCCAGGCTGCGCGAACTCGCCGCCAACAGCGGGACGTTCTACGCCTCGGCCAAGCCCAGGGCTAGCGTTGACTCCACGCTGAACGCCGAAGCCAAAGTTTACCAGGAGCAGGCCGAACCGGCTGGCGTTTAATGCCTAAATACGACTGCCATGAAATTCGTCCGTAATCGCGGAATTATCCAAAACCTCTGTCATCCTGAGCGAAGTGAGGCACGAACGGAGTCGAAGGACCTTCCGGCTCGCGGCAGCGAAACGTCGCTAGCGAGTGCGATGCCGCAGGGTCATTTAACGTTTGCCTCCGGCGGCGGAAGGTCCTTCGACGCGCTGACGCGCTTGCTCAGGATGACAGAGAAAGTGAGCACCTCCCATCATACTCTGACCGTTTCCTTTTCCGCCAGCTGAGTCCATTTATGATGCCCCCTTCCGCCATCGAAGAACTGCCCGCCCGCTCCGCTACCACCGGAGACCCCGCGCCCGGCACCGCCGCTGATCCGCGCGCGGGTCAGGCACCCATTGACGAGCCCTGGCTGCGCGGTTATCCGCCGATCCTCCAGGAAAAACCCTCGTTTGACCCCGCCGCCATGCAGCGGCTCCTCGATGGCGACCAGGCCGAGATCAAAAACCGCGTCCGCGCGATCCTTGCGCAACCCGGCTTCCGCTACTACGACGGCACCGACAAGGAAGGCTTGCGCGAAAAAGTCCTGGCTTGGACGCGCGAGCTGGCCCGGCAAGACATCGGTTGGCTGTTCTTGCCCCGTTCGGTCGGCGGCAAGGAAGACCTCGCAGCCTTCATGGCGGCGTTCGAGACGCTCGGCTTCCACGACATTTCGCTGGTCATCAAGTTCGGCGTGCAGTTCGGCCTCTGGGGCGGCAGCGTGCTGCGCCTCGGCACGGACTACCATCACCGGAAATACCTGCCCGACACCGCGACGTGCGACCTGCTCGGCTGCTTCGCCATGACCGAGATCGGCCACGGCTCCAACGTGCGCGACCTCGAAACGACAGCCACCTACGACCCCGCCACCCAGGAATTTGTCCTGCACTCGCCCACCTTCACCTCGGGCAAGAATTACATTGGCAACGCGGGCGCGCACGGGCGCATTGCCACCGTTTTTGCGCAGCTTAAAACCAATGGCGAATCCCACGGCGTCCACGCGTTCGTCGTGCCCATCCGCGACGCGCAGGGCAACCCGCTGCCGGGCATCCGTCTGGAGGACAACGGGCAAAAACTCGGTCTCAACGGCGTGGACAACGGGCGGGTCTGGTTCGACCAGGTCCGCGTCCCGCGCGCCGAGATGTTGGACAAGTTAGCGCAGGTCGACACCGATGGTAGTTACGCATCTAACATCGCCAACCCCGCCGCGCGTTTCTTCACGACGTTAGGCACGTTAGTTGGTGGCCGGGTATCGGTCGGCCACAGCGGCCTGAGCATCGCCAAGAGCGGCCTCGCTATCGCCGTGCGCTACGCCGCCCGCCGCCGTCAGTTCGGCCCCGTCGAGGGTCAGCCGGAGACGATCCTGCTCGACTACCCCGCGCACCAGCGCCGCCTGCTGCCGCTCCTCGCCAACGCCTACGCGCTGGACTTCTCGTTCAAGCACCTGACGAACCTCATCCTCACCACCGGACCCGAAAACTTCCGCCAAGTCGAGACGCTGGCCGCCGGGCTGAAGGCGTTTTCCACTTGGAACACCACGCACACGCTCCAGACGGGCCGCGAGGCGTGCGGCGGCGAAGGCTATCTGGCCATCAACCGCCTCGCCGCGCTCAAGGCTGATAGCGATATTTTCACGACGTTCGAGGGCGACAACACCGTGCTCATGCAGCTCGTTGCCAAGAACCTGCTGACGGATTTCGCCGCGCGCTTCAAGGGCCAGAGCAAGACGCAGGTCCTCCGTTGGGTGGTGGCGCAGAAGCTCCGGGCGATCCGGTCGCGCAGTCCGTTCTCGGCCTTCCGCTCGGGCGACATCGCAGGCGGCGAGGCGCAGTTGTCGCTGTTCCGTTTCCGCGAGGAAAGCCTCCTCGTCGCGGCGGGCCAAAAGCTGCGCTCGCTCACGGCGCACGGGCAAATGACGAGCCACGCGGCCTTCACCTCGATGCAAAACGAACTCCTGGCGTTGGCGCACGCGCACGTCGAGCGCACCGTGCTGGAACGTTTCCATGACGGGGTGCGCGACTGCGCGGACGCGGCGCTGCGTCCGGTTTTGGGCAAGCTGCGCAACCTGTTCGCGCTGCACCACCTTGAACGGGGTCGCGCCTGGTTCCTGGAGCACGGCGTACTGCCGCCGCGCCGGGCGCGGTTATTAGGTTCGGCGGTGGATATTTTGTGCGCCGACCTGCGGCGCGATGCGGTGGCGTTGGTGGACGCGTTCGGGATTCCGCCGGAGTGCCTGGCCGCGCCGATTGCGCTGGACTGACCGATCACATTTTCATCACTCGTCCCTACGATGAAGCTCCAATTTCCCATCCCGCGCAACCTGCTCCCGTCGCCCGGCAAACGCGCCACGCAACCCATTGTTATCCCGCGTGACCAACCCCTCCCTGCCACGCCGCCCACCGCGCCGTCGCCGGAGCAGCCCGCTGCGCTTGTGCCGACGCGCGTCTTCGACCTCCTCACCCACCAAATCGCCCACTATCCCCAGCCCGACGCCCTCGCGCGCAAGATTGACGGCGCGTGGCGCAAGTATTCCGCGCAGGAAATCGCCGACACCGTGCGCTCCCTCGCCGCTGGACTCCACGCCATCGGGGTCCGGCCTGGCGACCGCATCGCCAACTCCACCGAGACGAACCGTCCGGAGTGGAATTTCATCGACCTCGCCGTGCTGAGTCTCGGCGCGGTTCACGTCCCGGTCTACCCGACGCTGACCGCCGAGGAATTCCACTTCATCTTGGAAGATTCGGGCGCGAAACTCGTTTTCGTCTCGACCGAAGCGTTGCGCGCCAAGGTGGTTGGCGTGCAGGCCCGGCTCCCGGCGCTGGAATCTATCTACACATATGACCCCGCTGAGGATGATGCCTCCGGCGTGTGCTGCTGGGTCGGCCTGCACCTCGCGGGCGAAACACTCCTGCGCGAACAACCCGGAGCGACGAACACGCTGCTCGACGGCCTCGCCGCCGCCGTGCGGCCCGAGGATCTCGCCACGCTCATCTACACCAGCGGCACCACGGGCCAACCCAAGGGCGTCATGCTCTCGCACACCAATCTGGTGAGCAACTGCCTGGCCATCGTGCCGCTCATCCATGCCACGCCCGGCGAGCGGACGATTTCCTTTCTGCCGCTGTGCCACATTTTCGAGCGCACGCTGACCAACGCCTACCTCTACAGCGGGATGCCGGTCTATTACGCCGAAAGCCTGGAGCGCATCGGCGAAAACATGCGCGAGATCCGGCCCCGGTTTTTCGCTGCCGTGCCGCGTATTCTGGAGAAAGTTTTCGAGCGCATCATGGCGCGCGGCAACGCGCTCGTCGGTCGCCGCAAACAGCTTTTTTTCTGGGCGCTGGAACTGGCCGAGCGCATCGACCCCGAGCAACCCGTCAGCATGGCCGACCACGTCCGCCTCGCCGCCGCCGACCAGCTCGTCTACTCCAAGTGGCGCGCGGCGCTCGGTGGGCGCGTCAACGGCATCGTCTGCGGCAGCGCGGCCCTTAACCCCCGCCTGGCGCGCATTTTCTGGAACGTCGGCGTGCGCGTCTACGAGGGCTACGGCCCGACCGAGGCCGCGCCCGTCATCACGACCAACCAGATGGAGGCCGGGTCGCACCGCATCGGCACCGTGGGCAAGGTGATCGAAGGCGGCGAGGTCAAGATCGCCGAGGACGGCGAGATCCTCTATCGCGGCCCGAACGTGATGCTGGGCTACTACCACCGGCCCGACCTCACGGCGGAGACCATCGACGCGGACGGCTACCTGCACACCGGCGACGTGGGTGAATTCATCGAGGGCGCGGACGGCGTAAAATTCCGGCGCATCACGGATCGCAAGAAGGAAATCTTCAAGACGAGCGGTGGGAAATACATCGCGCCGCAGCCGTTGGAAAACCGGCTCAAGGAATCGCCGTTCATCGCGCAGGCGATGGTGGTCGGCGAGTACCAGAAATTTCCCGGTGCATTGATCGTGCCCAATTTTGAGGCAGTCCGGGCGCGCCTGGGCGGCGAGCATGGCGAACTGCCGCCGACCAACGAGGAACTGGTGCGCGCACCGGCGGTGCGCGTACTCCTCGCGGATGAGGTCAAGCGGCTCAACGCGGACTTCGCGCAGTACGCGCAGGTAAAGGATTTCCGCCTGGTCGCCCACGAATGGACCAGCGACACGGGGGAACTGACGCCGACGCAGAAGCTCAAGCGGCGGGAGATTTTGAAGAAGTTCGCCGGGGAGGTGGAGAGCCTCTATGCAGTGACTTGACCCATGGAACCCAAGACGCCCCGCCACTCCGAAGCCGCCATCGCGGACATCATGATGCCCCACCACGCCAACGGCCTGCGCCCGGCCTCGGTGTTCGGCGGGGTCATCATGAGCATGATAGACCGGTGCGCGGCTCTGAGCGCCGTGCGTTACGGCGGCGGCCAAGCGACGACGCTCTCCGTGGACCGGATTCTCTTCAAGGAGCCGATCCGCACGGGTGAACTGGTGGAGATGCGTTCGCGGGTGGTCCACGTCGGGCGCACGAGCATGTCGGTCATGGTGGACGTGTACGCCGAGGAGATCGCCACCGGGCGGCGGCGGCACACCAACGAGTGCTGGCTGACGTTCGTGCGGCTGGACGACCAGGGGCGGCCCTGTCCCGTGCCGCCGCTGGTGCTGGAGACGGACGAGGACCGGCGGCTGCACGCCATCGCGGCGCGGCGGCGGGAGCAGGCGCTGGCGGAACGCGAAAGATCCTGAGCCTGCGTTATCTGCGTTATCTGCGTTATAAAAAGTCAATTTATCCGCCTTTTTCGACGAAAATTGACCGTTGACATTAATTGTTGGAATGGAGTCGCTTAGATCAAGTTTTGTCCCGACCCGTTTTCGCCGAATTTTCCGCAAATGCCGGGTTGAACATCGTCCGCCAACTCCCTACAATCTTCGCCAACCCCGCGCCGCCAACCCCTCAACCCCCCGGCGGCGCGCCGTTTACCCCTCTACCAAACCCCCCCATGAAACCCACCCGACCCTCCCTGCGGACCTGCGGCGCCTCGGCCCTGGCCGGCGCGTTGTTTTTGTCCGCCGGTACCCAAGCCGCCCGCGCCGGTGCCTTCGCCCTGAGTGACCAGAGCGCCAGCGCCATCGGCACCTCGTTCTCCAACATGGCGAACCCCCAGGACCCCGGCACCCTCTTTTTCAACCCGGCGGGCATGACTTACCTCGACGGCGTACAGACCGAAAGCTCAGGGGCTTACATCAGCCCGCGTGCCGAGTTCGACAACAAAGGCAGCCGCTACACCTTTGGTCAGCCTATCAGCGGCAGCGACGGCGGCAGCGCCCCGCGCAGCGAGGCCATCACGCAGAGCTACCTGACCGCGACCGTCTTCAACCACGAGAAATACGGCCGCCTGGCACTGGGCATCGGCGCGACCGTGCCCTTCGGCGAGGTCGTCGATTATGATCCGCATTGGGTGGGACGCTACAGTTCGCAGACCAGCGTCTTGCGGACCATCGACTACGGGTTCTCAGCGGCGTACCGCTGGAAGTTCCTGAGCGTGGGCGCGGGCTTCGACGCGCAGTATTCCAGCGCGGTGCTGACCCAGGCCATTGACCTCGGCTTGCTCGGGTTCGCGCGGGGCATCCCCGGGTTCCTGCCGGGCCGCAGCGACGCCGTGGTGCGCCTGGAAGGCTCGGATGTGAGCTACGGGTTCAACGTCGGCGGGTTGGTCGAGTACCTCCAGCCCGGTCAGGTCAAGGGTCTGGGCAGCGGCAAGATCGGCGTTTCGTACCGCTCGGGCATCACCCAGAACTACACCGGGCGCGTGACGTTCCGCGGGGTGCAAGGCAACCAGCCGAACAGTATTTTTCGGCGCGGGGCAGGCGGCCTGATCGGAGCGGGCAACAACACGTTCGACGGCCAGGACGGCAACGCGGAACTCAAGCTGCCGGAGATCTATAACTTTGCCATCTCGCAGGACATCGCCGACAAGTTCACCGTGATGGGTGACCTGACTTGGACCCGCTGGAGCCGGTTGCAGAACATCCCGATCAACTTCGAGAACCCGCTCTCGCAGACGGCGTTCGTCACCGATACGGCGTTGAACCGCCCCGGCATCAACAACTCGTTCGAGGATGCGTTCCGCTACAGCGGTGCCATCGCGTATCGTCCGATCAAGGGCCTGGAGATCCGGCTCGGCGGCGGGTATGACGAGTCGCCCGTGCCGAACCAGAGCGTGCGCAACACGCGCATCCCGGACGGCGACCGCTGGCTGTTGTCCGCCGGTCTGAAGTACCACGCGTTCGGGTTCAATAGTCCGTTCCTGCCCGCGCACGTTGATACCGATATCGAGGTGTCGTACCTGCACGAGTTCGTGAACGATCCGGCGATCAACTCGACCGATGCGGCTCAGCACACGCTGATCGGCAAGTACAACGAGCAGATCAACATCGTCAGCGCCGCGCTGGTGTTCCGCTACGGGCCAAAAGAAGCGCGCCTGCTGCAGAAGGAAGGCAAAGATTATAAGGATCGTTCGAAGTAAGCGGTGGTAGTGATAGTTACTGGTATCGTGAAAAAAAGGGAGGGGCGGCGACGCCCCTCCTTTTTTGTGGTTAGGGTGGCAGGAGACTTCCCGGCAAGAGGGGTGACCTCGCACCAAGTTCACAAAGGGGAAGAAAGGTGGATGGCGACCTCCGGGTGCCATGGCAAACCTTTGCCGCGCAGCCGCCTTGCTTTGTAGGGCAACGGGCCCCGTTACCGACAGAACCCGCGCGCCTCCCAGATGGTCAAGGGGGAGAGGGTGCAAAGAGCAATCGACGCAACGGTGTCGGCAACGGGGTCCGTCGCCCTACAAAGCAAGGCGGCTGCGCCGCAGAATAACCCATGGTGCCCGGAGGTCGCCATCCGCCTCTCCAGAGTGCGCCTGCGGCGCGGGTCAGGGATGGTCGTGGAGAGGCCTCCCCACTTTGCGAAACATCCCCAAAAAACCTTGAGGCGACCCGCCGCCATCGCTGGCAACAGGCCGCCTCGACCCTTGACTAAACTATTTGCGAAACGGTGGCCTCTACGCCGCCGGATCGGCCAGCGTCGCCGACATCGTCGGCGCGAGCACTGCCGCCGGGGCGTCTAGCTTCGCCGCCGCGTGGCTGAAGCCGCCGCCCACCGCCACGTCGTGATAACCTTCCTCGCCGTGCTCGGAGATGTCCAAACCGGCTTCCTCAACCTCTTCGGTCGGACGCAGGCCCATCACCGCCTTGAGCAGGTACGCGAGCACCGTCGTCGCCACGATGGCGAGCACCAGCGTCAGGCCGATGGCCTCGAGCTGCGCGATCCAGAGCTTGTGGCCCTCGATGAGCGCGGCCATGCCGTTGCTCGTCGCCGGGTTGGCCGGGGTGGCTGTGGCGATGTTGGCGTTGACTTTGCCCGTGGCCAGGAAACCCGTCAGCAACGCACCCAGCGTGCCGCCGACCGCGTGGACGCCGAACGTGTCGAGCGCGTCGTCGTAACCGAACATCGCCTTGACCTTGACTACGAAGAAGAACGGGATCAGCGCGGCGCACACGCCGATGATGATCGCGCCGGTGGCGTCGATGTAACCGCAGGCCGGGGTGACCACGACCAGACCGGCCACCGCGCCCGAGCAGTAGCCGAGGATGCTCGGCTTGCCACGCAAGAAATATTCGAGCGTCGGCCAGACGAAGGCGGCGGTCGCCGTGGCGAGCGTCGTCGTCATGAAGGCGTTGGCGGCGACCACGTCGCTGGCCACCGCGCTGCCCGCGTTGAACCCGTACCAACCGACCCAGAGCATGCCGGTGCCGACCATGCAAAGCACCATCGAATGCGGAGGCATCGGCGTCTTGCCGAAGCCCACGCGCTTGCCCAGGATCAGGCAGAGGATCAGCGCGCTCCAGCCCGAGGACATGTGGACGACCGTGCCGCCCGCGAAGTCCAGCGCCGTGATGCCCGCGTCCTTGTTGAACGTGCCGTTCATAAAGCCCGTCGGACCCCAGACCATGTGCGCCAGCGGGAAGTACACCAGGAACATCCACAGGGCGATGAACCACATCAGGGAAGTGAACTTCATGCGCTCGGCAATCGCGCCGACGATGAGCGCCGGAGTGATGATGGCGAACATCAACTGGTACATGGCGAACACGTTCTGCGACACCCAGTAGCAGAGGTTGGTGTTGACGTTGCTGTCGACACCCTTGAGGAAGAAGAACTCCGTGCCGCCGATGAACTTGCCGAGCGTCGGATGCGCTGTGGCGATGTTCGTGCCGAACACCAGGCTATAGCCGACCGCCCACCAGAGGATCGTGACGAGGCCCGCGCAACCGAGGCACTGAGCGCAGACGCTAAGGACATTCTTGCGGCGCACGAGGCCGCCGTAGAACAGCGCCAGGCCGGGCAGGGTCATGAAGAGCACCAGGGCAGCGCTGGTCATCATCCAGGCGTTGTGGCCGGGGCCAGGAGTGCTGGCGGCGGCGGTGGTCAGGCCGGTTGGCACCGTGCCGTCGGCACCCTTGAGCGGAGCGCTCGGGTCGCTGTTGGTCAGGTACGCTTCGATCCCGGCGATGCGCTGTTCGAGCGTCGGCGTGGGAGCAGCGGCAGCGGCGGCAGGAGCGGGCGCGGCGGCGGCGGGGGCGTCCTGCGCGCGCAGGGACCCGGCGCAGCAGAGCAGCGCCGCCGCG
Organism: uncultured Chthoniobacterales bacterium; assembly: GCA_964242205.1. Lineage (GTDB taxonomy): Bacteria > Verrucomicrobiota > Verrucomicrobiia > Chthoniobacterales > SZAS-18 > CAHJWO01. The sequence goes on along the minus strand of CAXTBX010000004.1, from coordinate 34,105 downwards.
CACAGCGCGAGGGTGGAAGTCAGGGTGGTTTTCGTCATCTGGTTTGATCCGATGGTTACTTTTGGAGTCGGTTAATGTTGGCAGCTGCGCCAGCCCAGGGAGGCGGACACCGGTCCCCGAGCGCGGACGCTAAGGGCCGAGCCAGCGGCTTAGCAGGGACCGTGCCGACGCGTGGAAATCAGCCGTTTACGGTGAGTTATGCCCGTCCAGTCGCAGGAATGCGACAGCCACACTTGCCGTCGAATTAACGGATTGCGCGATTCGCAACACCCACTGCGCAATTCGTTGTCACAAATTTCGCTACCTGTTCACAAAGCTCCACTCTACAAAAATGTAGCGGCGACGGGGAGCGTTTTTTGGCGGCAACCGCCAAGCGAAAGTATTGGACGGCGGCGCGTTCCAACACGATTTTAACGCGGCCTGCCCGCTGCCCGGATGCGTTTTTTTGAATCCATCAGCCGTTTCGTCGACCGCCAAACTCAAAGCCGGGTCATCGCCCAGGCGTTGCCGCTGCTCATCATCATCGGGTTGGTAGACTATTTCACGGGTTATGAGGTGCCGGTATACCCGTTTTATGCCGTGCCGATCCTGCTGGTGGTGTGGCGCCGCGAGGGAAGGTCGGCGGCGTGGGCGTTCACGGTCCTGAGCGGGCTAGTCTGGTGGTGGGCGGACGTGGCGTCGGGGCACGAGTATCCAACCGCGTGGCTGCGCGCGTGGGATTTGCTCTCGCGCTGGCTGTTCTTTTACCTGGTGATGTTCGCCGGGTCAGCAGCCAAGGACCAGCGCGATGCCATCCGCGCGCGGGTGGAACTGTTGGAACGCTCGCAAAAACTGGAGCATGAGATCGTGTCCATCAGCGAGCGCGAGCGTCAGAGCATCGGACGCGACCTGCACGACGGCGTGTGCCAATACCTCGCGGCCATCGGTTTCACGGCGGATCTGCTGCGTCAGGACCTCGCCCGGCAGGGCAACGTGAAGGTGGAGACGGCGGGTGAGATCGCGCGGTTGTTGCAGGACGCCGTGGAGCGCGTGCGTGAGGTGGCGCGGGGGTTGTCACCGGTGGACCGGGACGAGGGTGGCCTGGAATTGGCCTTGGACGAGTTAGCGCTGAACACGTCGCAGCTGACGGGGAAAAACTGTACGTTTTTATGTCATGAACCGGTGGAGATCGAGGACAACATCCTGGCCGGGCACCTGTTCCGCATCGCGCAGGAGGCCATCAGCAACGCCACGCGCCACGGCGAGGCGCGCAACATCATCGTCGTGCTGGAATCGGGCGACGGGGAGTGGTCGCTGCGCGTGAGCGACGACGGGATGGGGTTCGACCCGAAGCATCATGGCCAGCGGGAGGCGGGCATGGGGCTGAACATCATGCGCTACCGGGCGCGGGTGATCGGTGCCAGCCTGGAGATTTATCCCAACGCGCCGACGGGCACGGTGGTGGCGTGTACGGTCCAGCAAAGGCAGAAGGCAGAAGGCAGAAGGCAGAAGGCAGAAGGGGGAAGCGTCGGGGGGGAGTTCCCGGTTGCTTTCGAGCCGTTGCCAGCCAAGCCGCTTGCTGCCGTCACGCCGAACGAGTTCTGACTTTCGCCTTTCCCTTTATGAGCACTGTAAGCACCAAGCAACGCGTGGTCGTCGTCGACGACCATCCCCTGTTTCGCGACCGTCTGGCGCAGATCATCAACAACGAACTCGACATGGCGGTTTCCGGCGAGGCCGAGAGCGTGCAGCAGGCGCTGGAAGTGATCCAGCACACGACTCCCGACCTCGTGATCGTGGACATCAGCCTGCCGGGTTCAGGCGGGCTGGAGTTGATCAAACAATGCCGGGCGCTGGGCAACAGGACGCCGATCCTGGTGTTGTCAATGCACGACGAAAACCTGTACGCCGAGCGAGCGTTTCGCGCCGGGGCGAACGGGTACATCACCAAGCGGCAACCGGCGGAGGAGGTCGTGACGGCCATCCGGCGCGTGCTGGGCGGGGAGGTCTACCTGTCCGAGAAGATGACGGCGGGCGTGCTGCGTTCATTGCCGGGGACGGGCATCAAGAACATCCCCAAGCCGATTGACCGGTTGACGGACCGGGAGTTGGAGGTGTTGGAGTTGATCGGCAAGGGGCAGACCACCCGCGAGGTGGCGAGCACGCTGCAGTTGGGCGTGGCGACGATTGATACCTACCGGGCGCGGATCAAGGAGAAGATGAACTTTCGCAATGCCGTGGAGTTGCAGCATTTTGCGATCCGGTGGCACCGGGAGAGGGAGTGAGGGGAGAAAGGTCCAAGCTTCAAGGAAGATCCAAGGTTCAAGGTTCAAGGTGCAAAAGGCGGACTTTTTGTTCGTCGTCGTTGCTCGGGCGCGAGGAAGCCAGAGCTTTCCGGGCAAGTGCGTTCCCAAGCTGGAGCTTGGGAACGGGAGAGACGCGAGAGGAAGCACTCACTGCGAAGGCGCAACTTCGCAAGCAAGTGTGTTCCCAGGTACAATTTTGGAACGGGGACGCGGCGAGGGAGCACCTTGTCGAGCGTGGCAAGTCGCCGAGGTGCGTTGGAAGACGAGTCAGCGCCAAGGTGGATGGCGACCTCCGGACGCCATGAGTCACCCGGTGGCGCAGCTGCCTGGATGATTGGGCGCGTCCATCCCAGACAGACAGGCCGCTTCGCTGCGTTGTTTTGCCATGGCGCCCGGAGGTCGCCATCCACCTTGGCGCTGGCACGACCGACCGCGCAATCGACCTGACAATTGGTGTGCCTCTACCTCAGCGGGCAGACAAACCGGTAGCTGCCGCTGCCGAGCGTGAAGGTCACGCCACGGATGCTTTCGCGGTCGAGCTTGGCGTCCTTGAGTTCCGCGAGCGGCTCGCCGTCGGCGGTGACCCCATCGGGGTCGTTGGTGGGCAGGGTCACCGTGGCCGTCGTGTTGGCGGGAAGCGTCAGGTCATAAGTAAACTTGCCGTCCGCCACCTTCCAAGCGCTGTTGACCTGGCCGTGGACCGTGCGCAGACCCGCCTTGACCTCCGTCAACCCGCCGCCCGGCTGCGGATGGATGACTAGGTGCTTGTAACCGGGCGCGTCCGGGTCCCAGTCGATGCCCGCGACCGTGGTATAAAGCCATTCGCCGCAACTACCGAGCGAGTAATGGTTGAACGAGTTCATCCCGGCGTCCTGAAAACCTTTCTCCGGTGTCCAGCCGTCCCAACGCTCCCAGATCGTCGTCGCGCCTTGTTTCACCGAGAACAACCACGACGGAAACGTGTCCTGATTGAGCAACGTGTAAGCCACGTCGAGATGGCCATGATCCGTGAGGACCGGGAGCAGGTAACTGACACCGATGAAGCCCGTGGACAGGTGGTTGCCCTTGGCGGCAATGTCCTTGACGAGCTTGCCGACATCGGTGCCGTTGTCGTGGAAAAAGTCCTGCATCAAATCGAACTTGAGTGCCAGGACGTAACCACACTGCGTGTTGCCTTTGATGGTTCCGTCATCGTTGACATAAGCACGGTTGAACGCCTTTTTGATGTCCTGAAAAAGCTGTTTGTACTTGGCGGCATCCTCCTCTTTGCCCAAGGCATGACAGGCTTTGGAAACGAGGCGCGTGCTGTACGCGAAATAGGCCGTGCCAATCACGTCCTTGGGCGTGTTGGCATTGATGGATAGCCAGTCGCCGTAGTCGCCGCCGCGATCCTTGTCGCGCAGGAGGCCGGTGCTGTGCTCGCGGCACCATTCGACCCACCGGATCATCGCAGGCAGGTGACGCTCCAGCGTGCGCTTGTCACCGTAGGCCAGGTAGATCGTCCACGGGCAGATTACGCCCGCGTCGCCCCAGGCCGGGGTGCCCGCGCCCGTGCCGCGCTCGGGCGAAACGTCTGTGAACGCGCCCTGCGGACTCTGCGCGTCGTCCACGTCCACGAGCCATTTGCTAAAGAACGCCTGCACGTCGGCCACGTCCGTCGCCGTGCGCACGAACACCTGCGCGTCGCCCATCCAGCCCAGGCGTTCGTCACGCTGCGGGCAATCCGTGGGCACGGAGAGATAGTTGCCGCGCTGGCCCCATTCGATGTTGGAAACGAGCTGGTTGAGCTGTTCGCTGCTGGTGATAAACGACCCGGCGGCGGGGTTGTCCGTGCCGATGACCACGCCGGTGACGGCGTCGGCGGCGGGTTTGTCGGGCGGGCCGGTCAGCTCGACGTAGCGGAAGCCGTGGAACGTGAACGCAGGCTGCCAGACCTCCTCGCCGCCGCCCTTGCAGACGTAGGTATCGGTGCTGGGCGCGCCGCGCAGGTTGGTCGTGTAGATCGTGCCGTCGGGTTTGAGCATCTCGGCGTGCCGCAACGTCAGCGTGGTCCCGGCGGGTGCGGTGATCTTCAAACGCACGACGCCGACCATGTTTTGGCCGAGGTCGTAGGTCCAGCGGCCCGGCGCGGGTTCGGCCAGCGAGATGGGGCGGCGCTCGGCGGTCTGGCGCACGGGCGGCATGACCTGGGCGTCGAGCGCGCGGGGTTTTTCGTCGCGCACGGTGGCGGCGGTCCAGTCGCGGTCGTCGAAGCCGGGGCGGTTCCAGCCGGGGATTTCGGCGCGGGCGTCGTAGGATTCGCCGAGCATGAAGTCGCTCGCCGTCACGGGGCTGGCGTGGGCCTTCCAGGCGTCGTCGGTGGCGACGACGTGCGTCTGGCCGTCGGCATCGGTGATCTCCAGTTGGGCCAGGAGTGCGGGGACGCTGCCGTACTCCTGGAAGCCGCCGTTGCCGAGGTGACCCGCGTACCAGCCATTGGCCAAGAGTGCGCCGAGCACGTTGTCGCCCTGCCGGACGAGCGGGGTCACGTCGTAGGCTTGGTAGCGGACGCGCCGGTTGTAGTCGGTCCAGTCGGGCGCGAGAACGTGGTCGCCGACGCGCTGGCCGTTGAGGGTCGCTTCATACAGACCCAGCGCCGTGATGTAGAGCGTGGCGCGGCGGACGGGCGCGGGGGCCGTGAATGAGCGGCGGAGGTAGTGCGGCGCGACGGAAAGCTGACTAAAATGTAGTTGCGAATTCTCCGGGAACGAGGCGTGGGCGGCCTCGCCGTTGATGACCAAGTCAACGAGCAGTTGCTTGGGTTGGTTGTAGGCCGGGTCGCCGCCCATCGTGTCGTTGGTGACGCGCAGGTCCTTGGCCCCACTCGCGGCGAGCTTGGCGACGATTTCGGTCACGTCCCTGGAGCCGCCGCCTTGGCTCACGGGGCCGTAGGTAGCGTGTTTGATCGTGATACCCAACTCAGGGTTTGCGGTGGCGTCGGCGAGGGGTGGAGGACGGGTAGGGTCGATCCATTTGGCGCGCCAGTCCTCGGGTGCGAGCAGGCCGACGGTCCAGCGGGCGGGTTCGCTCCAGGCGGAAGGCTGGCCGTCGCGGTCCCAGACGCGCAGCTTCCAGTGGCATTCGGCGCGGGAGGCGAGGGGTTTGCCCGCGTAGGCGACGCCGATGCTGGCGTCGGAGTCGATCTTGCCGCTGTCCCAGAGGTCGCCATCGTTCTTGGCTAGAGATTCGGCACTGCTGGCCACGAGGATCTGGTAGGCGGTCTGGCGCTCGGAACGGCGGTCGGATTCGCCGATCCAGGAAAGCTGCGGGGCGCGTTCGCCGATGCCGAGGGGATTAGTGAGGGCCTCGCAGCGCAGCAGATTGGGATGAAGTTGGCCGTTGGCGGCGTCCTCGGCCCGGGCGGGCGTGAGGGGCACGGCGGCCAGGAGCAGGGCACACACGAAGACGAGGGAGCACGGCGGGAAGGCACGCATGGTGCACGCACCCTACAAGGGAGAAAACAAAAGGAAAGGGGGAGGCGGATGAGATCTCTCCCACCGGCGAGCGCGGTGTGATTGGAGGGGTGGCGGCGCGGGATCGGCGTGCATGCCTCGTGTCAAGTCGATCATCAGGACTCGGGCTTCACGGCCCGATCAGCGCCACCGTGAGGGAAACGTAATCGTCCCCGTAGGGGTCGAACGGGCTGGAGAACGGGTTTAGCCTCACCGGAGCGGCCAAGGTGGCGTCGCTCCTCGCCAGCGAACTGTAGCCCGTGTAAAAAAGGCTTCCGTCCGGGTCGAGTTGCAGACTGGAAACCGTCCCGTCGATGAACAACTGCGCGACATAGTTTCCGGCGGCATCATACTTCATAATCTCGCGGCTATCGCCCACGTAAGCATTGCCCGCGCCGTCGCGCACCGACAGCACGTAACCCAATTGCTTGGGGAAAGTGCCGAGAAGTTGCAGGGTGTTGGGATCGTAGATTTCGTTGCGCGCGGCGTTGCCCGCCGAGGTGTCCGGCCCGGTCGCCACGGCGTAGAGCAGGCCATCCCGGCCCGGCGTCAGCGCGTAATACTTTCCCGGGTTGACGGCGGTGAACTGCTCGCCGCCGAACCGCTGCCAGGTGTCCTGCACGGCGTCGTAACGCAGCAACGAACCGCTCTCGAAGCGGCTCGTGCCGACGGCATCGTTGTGGATGAACACGTAGTTGCCAATGCTCGCCAGGTGGTTGGCCGGCTCCTCGTAGAAGGAATACGGGGTCGAGTAAGGGTCGATCACCAGACCCGGATACGTCACGGTGTGCGTGGTGCGCGTGACGGGGTCGAGGATCACCAACATTGCGTTGGCCCGGTCGAGGGTTGCCACGCGACCATCCGCGAGCACCGTGGACTGGTTGGGCAGCGTCCCGCCCGTGCGCAGGCCCGGCGTGTTCTGGCGGTCGAACACTTGGACGATGCCGCCCCGGCGGTTCGTCTCGATGATGCGTCCGTCACCGGTGGTCAAGAGCAGGTTGCCGGGAGTGAGGGATTTGCGGCTGTCGTCGGTCCGGGCGGGGCCGTCGGTTTGGAGGGCCAGGATGGCCGTCGCCACATCGATGCGACCACGGCCCACGGTGGGCGCGTAATCCGTCGTGTGGGGCTGCGTGACGTAGCCCGCCACCTTGAACTTGCCGCTGGGTCCGGCGAGACGCGCGGTGACGTTGGTGCCGCTCATGATGAGGCCCACCGGATCGACGTTGCGGTACTCGGGCTGCGCGCTGATCCCGACGCCGAAGTCCAGCGTGTCGCCCGGCGCGAAGGAGCCCGGCGCGAAGTGCAGCGTCAGGCGGTTGGAATGCGTGGCGGTGACCCCGGGGTTGGTTTGCGTGCTGTCGACCGTCACGTAAACGTCCTCGGGCCGCACGTGGCCGGTCGTCGCGCCGACTGTAAAGGGCGCGGCGGCGGAAACCGGGTCGAATTTCGTCGTGTAGTAGTCGGCGGCGACCGTGACCCTGGTGAGCCGTTCGGCGTCCGGCCCGGTGAAGGCAACGCGGAAAAATCGCTTGCTCCCGGCGGCGTCGAAGTCGTCGCGGACCATCTGCAACGTGACGGTGCTGTTCGCCTCGATTTTTGTGAGCGTTGCCGTGGCCACGTTGGGATCGGCCAGGTGTTCGAGAGCCGAGTCCTGCAACAGCGTCCGGACCTGCTGGTTGCTCAGCGAGCCGGGGCCGCCCGCGACCGACAGCAGCAGCGCCGCGCAGGCCGCCGCGTGTGAGGCGGCTGCGCTGGTGCCGAAGAAATTCGGGTGGCCGTCGCCGTCCACGTCGGGACCGAAAAACGTGTTGTTGACGGCGTCCACGGCGGCCAGGGTGGGCTGCTGGCGTACCTCGGGCGTGGCGAGGCGCGCCCCCGCGCGGTCGAAGAGGATCGTGGCGGGTCCAAGCGAGGTGTAGTGCTCGGGCGGGACGGTTTCCGGGAAGGCGTAATAGTGGGCGAAATAAGCGGCCACGGCGTCCGCGCCGGGTGCCGCCGGGTGGCCGTAGAGGGTCGGCGCACGGTGGCCGTCCGTGAACCGGGCCGTGAAGGTGCCGCGCGCGTCCACGACGTAGCGCAGCCGCGTGGCCGCCGTCCCGGTCGCCGGACCGGCGGCGCGCGAGATGGCCAATTGGTACACCGCCTTGCCGCCGTCCGTGCCGGCAGGGAGATCGATCAATTCGAGCGAGTTGCCCATTTTAGGGTTGTGGTCGGTGCCGCTGAGATCGGGCAGGTAGTTGCCCTGCGCGTCGAACACCAGCAGGTTGTAGTCGGTACCGCCGCCGGGCGGATCGTCCCATTGCAGGCTGATTTCCGCCGTTCCTCCCTTGACCAAGGCGCGCTGGCCGAGAACCGCCCGGCCATCCGCCTGCGTGGCGAACACCTGGAACCCGCCGGCGGTCAGCGCGGTAGGCACCTGATCGAGCCGGAGGTTACCCTTGAAACCGCCCGCGCGCGCATCGGCGTCGGGGACCGCCTGGAAATCGGCGGCGTAACCGAAATCGCCGTGGTTGCCCGCCGCCGAGTAGTACAGGACGTTGCGGCCCGGCAGGTCGGCGCGGTGGGTCACGTCATCGACGGCCCGGGCCACGACGCCGTCGTAAAACATGGGTTCCTGGGGAAAGAGCACGTCGTCGACGAGGATGTCGCAGTGGGCCGCCGGGTCGGTGCGCAGGCGGCGCAGATTTTCAGCCAGTTGCTCGGGGCTGTCGCCGGCGGTGGCAAAGGCGAGCGCGGCGGCGGGCGCGAGGTCGTGGACGATCTGGAGCATGGCGCGGCCCTCGTCGGTGTTGGCGGGGTCGGCGGGGTCGGCGTCGGCCAGGACGAAGACCGGATTGCGGTCGTTGATGGAAGTTCCCTTGCCGGGGAGGTCGCCGCTGGCCACGTCGTCGTTGGCGTGGACGGTGAGGGGTTTTCCCTGGGTGTCGAGGGTGGCGGCGTCGTAGGAGTCCGACAGGACGCCGACCGTGATGCCCGCGCCGGTGTAGCCAAACCCCTTGGCGCGCTCCGCGCCGAGGAGATTGGCACCGTAGGAGGTGACCTTGCCCGCGTGTCGCCAGGGCCGGTGGACGAGAGCGACCGAGCGGATGCCCGGCGTGGACGCGGCGCGCTCGGCGGCGTCGAGCGGCAGCCGCGCGCTGAGGACGCTTCCTGCACGGTTCGCCTCGTCGGCGGCGAAGACCTGCGCGCCGAGCGCGGCGAGGTTGGCGCGCACTTGAGGCAGGGGAAGCGTGCCGTCGAGAGTGATGTCCACGACGGCGGCGGTGACGGCGGCGTCGATCCGCACGCGGGACGCGCGGGCGGGGAACTGCTCGGCGAGACGGGCGCGGCGTTGCGCGGCGGGCAGGGTGGCGGGTTGCGCGCGGTGCCAGACGATGAGTTGGCGCAGGCTCTGGCCGAGGTTCGGCGGCAGGGCGTCGGCGGTGGAGGTCGCCGGGTCGGCCAGGCAAAGGACTGGCGCATTGAGCAAGAGCAGAGCCAGCGCGACGGAGAGGCAACGGCTGGGGCGAGGGAGAGTCATCGAAAAGGGCACGGGAGCGAGTGATGAAGATAACCGGCGTGTCAATGGCGGCAGGTGGATCGCGACCTCTGGGCGCGATGGCAAACACCAGCCGCGGAGCGGCCTGACTGTCTGGATGGCGCGGCCACGAGTCAGGCGGCTGCGCCGCATGAATACCCATTCCACCCTGCTTCATCCGTTGCCAAACCACCTCGGAGCGCGCACACTGTACCCGGTCCCCCCTCTTCTTCGATTTCCCGTGTCTCCGCGCCGTCCTCTGCTCGCCCTCGCCTATGCGGGGGCTCTGTTGCTCGGACTCGCGGTGACGCTCGGCGCGCTGCACGGCTGCCGCCGCGCCCCGGATCAGGGTGTCACCGTTGGCGCGGACCACCGCATCGCCATCGCCTGCATCCCCAAGGCGACTGCCCATTCTTACTGGCAGCCCGCGCACGACGGTGCCCTGCGCGCCGCCAAGGAACTCAACGTCCGCCTCGACTGGCAGGGGCCGCTGGACGATTCCAAGGTGGCCGACCAGATCGGCATTTTCAATAACCTCGCCGCCAGCGGCGTGGAGGCTCTCCTGCTCTCGCCGTGCGACGATAAATCTCTGCTGCCCCACGTCCGCAACGCCATGCGGCGGGGCATCCCGGTCGGGATCTTCGATAGCCCGCTCGCCGGCAAGAGCGGGCGGGATTACATCAGCTTCGTCGGCACCAACAACCTGGAGGCCGGGAGACTCGCCGCCCGCACGCTCATCCAGGCGCTCATGAACACGAAGGAGCGTCTGGGCGCCGCTACCTACGAGGGCAGGGTCGTCATGATCCGGTTCACCGAAGGCAGCGCCGGCACGCGCCTGCGCGAGGAGGGTTTCAAAGACACGGTGGCCGCGGACGTGATGCTACGGCTGGTCGAACAGCCGTTCACCGACGGCTCGACGGCGGGCGCGCAACATGCCGCCGAAACGCTGCTGGCCAACTACGTGAAAAATAACGAGTTGGAGCTGGACGGCATCTTTACCTCCAACCAGCCGACCACCGAGGGAACCTACAACGCGCTCCAACTATTGCGCGACAAGGGGGTGCACGTGCGGACGCGCTTTGTAGGATTCGACGAGTCGAACCTGCTGTTGCAGGGTCTCAAGAGCGGCACCATCGACGCGCTGGTCGTGCAGGACCCGGAGAAAATGGGTTATCTGGGCATCAAAGTGCTGGTGGATTATTTGGAAAAAAAGCCCGTCCAGCCGGTCATCGACACCGGCGTCGCGGTGATGACCAAGGCGGATTTGCGCACGCCGCAGTGAGAAACGGCGGGTAAAATGGCAGTCCCTCGCCGTCTGGTCTTGCGTGGAGTCGAAAAATGCCCCAATCAAGATTGTACGCCCGGCGCTACTTGAGGTAGTATACCAGTGACCCGGGCTGCTACATCTTGTGTTTGGTTGCCCGTTTCCTCCTGTCCATGCCTGATTCCGCCGCCCCGCTGCTGACCATGCGCGGGGTGCGCAAACAGTTCGGCGCGACGGCGGCCCTCTGTGGCGTGGATTTTACGGTGGAAACCGGTTCGATCCACGCGCTGATCGGCGAAAACGGCGCGGGCAAGTCCACGCTCATCCGCATCCTCGCCGGAGCGACGCACGCCGACGCGGGCGAAGTCCGGCTCGACGGCAGGCCCTATCACCCTTACGACACGCAGGCTGCCCGTTCGGCAGGCGTTTGCACCATCTACCAGGATCTTGCGCTTGCGCCGCACTTGACCGTGATGGAAAACATCCTGCTGGGTATCGAGCCGACGCGGTTCGGCGGGGTCGTAGATTGGACGGCGATGGAGGAAACCGCCCGCCGCGCGCTCCGCGAGGTGGGTCACGAGCAGATCAGCCCGGAGTTCATCGTCGGCGACCTGCCGCTGGCCGAACAACAACTCGTGGAGATTGCCCGCGCCGTGGCCGTGGGCTGCCGGTTGCTCGTGCTCGACGAGCCGACCAGCGCGCTCGCGCAGAAAGACGTGCAGAAGCTCTTTGCCCTCGTACGGCGGCTGCAATCGCGCGGGGTGTCGGTCATCTATATCAGTCACACGCTGGAAGAGGTGCAGCAGCTTTGCGATCGCTTCACGGTCCTGCGCGACGGCCTGACCGTGGGCACCGGCGCGGTCGCGGATACCCCAACCGACCGGATGGTCACGCTGATGGTCGGCGGCGACGTGGATAACCTCTATCCCCACACCGCGCGCACACCCGGCGAGGTTCTGCTGGAGATCAAGGACCTCGCCGCCGAGCGCACGCCCAAGCGCGCCAGCCTGACGCTGCACCGGGGGGAGGTCGTGGGTATCGCGGGCGTTACGGGCACCGGGCGCACGGAGCTTTTGCGCACGATTTTCGGCCTCAAGCCGGTGCGCTCGGGCACGATCCGCCTCAAATCGCACGTCGGCCCGGCCTCGCCCGCGAAGCAGTGGAGACGCGGCATGGGCATGGTCAGCGAGGACCGTCAGGACGAGGGGCTCGCGCTTTCCATGTCCATCGCGGACAACTTAACTCTCACGCGCCTGGGCTTCTTCGTGGATCCGAAGCTACAGGATGTGAGCGCGGAGAGCTGGATCAAACGGCTGCGCGTGCGGTGCAACGGCCCGCGCCAGGACATCGGCGACCTCTCCGGCGGCAACCAGCAGAAGGTGGCCATCGCGCGGTTGCTGGAGCATGGCGTCGACGTGCTCTTGCTCGACGAGCCGACGCGCGGCATCGACGTGGGCAGCAAGGCCCAGATCTACCGCTTGATCGACGACCTCGCTTGCAAGGGCAAAGGAGTGATCGTCGTGTCCAGCTATCCCCCGGAATTGCTCGGCACCTGCGACCGCATCGCCGTGATGAACCGGGGCATCCTAGGCGAGGCGCGCCCGGCGTCGGCCTGGGATGAACACAGCTTGATGATGACCGCGACGGGTCAGCGGGAAGAATGACGATGCCCTATGCCAATACTACGCATCCTCGGAACCATCATTGCATTGCTCGTGGGGACGTGGATTGGTTTTGCGGTTCCCTTTCTGTTGTGGGTGCTGACGGGATTCTCGCGGTTGGCAGGCTTGGCAATCGCCTTCGCGGTATTCTGTGGGAGTTTTATTTTCAACGAACGCCATCACCGAACGATGGGCCGGGTTTGGCGTCCGGTGGTAGCCCGGGTGTCGTGATGCAATTTTTTTACACGTTGGCAGGGGGGGGGTCCTTCGGTTCTTGATGGTCGTTCGCTTGTATCTTTGCGCTGGCAACCGACCTGCTAGTTATGCATTCTTCCTTCTGAGTTCTGATTTCTCATGAATGAGGTCCCTGCCCCGCCTCAACACGGCATGCCCGCCCCGCCGGTGTCGTCGGTCGTGGCGTCTTTGCTTCTGGTCAAGCGGCTGCGGCGGTTCATGAACGTCGCCGGGCGGCTGACCGCACTGGTCTTGGTCTACATCGTTTTCGCGGTGATCTTGCCGTCGGAAAAAGGGTTTGTCTCCGACGCCAACACCCAGCTCATGCTCCAAGACATCGCCGTGGTGGCGATGGCCGCCATCGGCACGACGATCATCATCATTGCCGGGGGCATCGATTTGTCGTCGGGCTCGACGCTGGCGCTGGCCATGATCACCAGCGCCTACGTGCTCAACCTCGGGCCGCGCAACGGCAAGTTCGCCATGCTCTATCCCGTGCTCGCGCCGGTGCTGGCCGTAGCGGCGTCGGTGCTGGTGTCCGCGCTCATTGGGCTGCTCAACGGCGTGGTCGTGACGGCCCTGCGGCTCGTGCCGTTCATCGTGACGCTCGGCACGATGCAGATGGCGCGCGGGTTGACGAAGTTCATCGCGCGGGAGCAGAACGTGTATCCGCCCGAAGTCGTGCGCGACCTGTGGATCGCCAAGCTGCTCGATCCCGCAAAGAACCTGTTCACATTCCCGTTTCTGCCGCCGGGGGTTTGGTTGGTGGCGGTGGCGGCGGTGCTGGCGACGTTGTTCTTGCGCTACACGCGGCCCGGGCGACACATCTTCGCCATCGGCTCGAACGAGAAAACGGCGCGGCTGTGCGGCGTGCCGGTCGGGCGCACGAAGATTCTCGTCTACGTCATCGGCGGCCTGTTCAGCGGGCTGGCGGGCGTGTTGTTTTTCTCCCGGTTGGGAGCGGTGGGTCAGCCGACAGAGGCCGCCGGATACGAGCTTTTCGTGATCGCGGCGGCGGTGGTCGGCGGGGCGAGCCTACTGGGCGGGCGCGGGTCGGGGTACAGCACGATGGCCGGGGCATTGATCATCACGGTGCTGCGCAACGGCGGCGTGAAAATGGGCTGGCCGCAGTACGTGCAGGAATTCGTGATGGGCGCGGTGATCATCACCGCCGTGGCGGTGGACAACCTGCGCCACGGGCAGAAGCATTAGGCACGAGGCTTCACCGCCTTTTCCCCTTCTTTGATCGGCGCGAACCTGCGTAATCTGCGGACACTTCCCCCGCAGTATGAAGCGCTTTCTCCGCCACACCCGCGTCCGCTGCCGAGACTGCCGTCACCGCTCGACCATGAGCAGCAACGTTTCCTCCCCGCTGCCGGATGATGCGGCGGTGCCGGGCGGCAATTACCGCTGGGTCGTCTGTGGGTTGCTGTTCTTAGCCACCACGATCAACTACGTCGACCGCCAGATCCTCGCGCTCATCAAGCCCGTGCTCGACCAGCAGCTCGGCTGGAGCGAGAGCGACTACGGCGGGGTGGTCGCCGCGTTCCAGGGCAGCTACGCGCTGGGACTGTTGTTCTTCGGGTGGTTCGTGGACCGGTTCGGCACAAAGATAGGTTACGTGGTGTCTATTGCCGCCTGGAGCCTCGCCGCGATGGGTCACGGCTTCGTAGGCAGCGTGCGCGGATTCTACACCGCACGGGTCGCGTTGGGCTTGGGCGAAGGCGGCAATTTTCCGAGCGCCATCAAGGCCATCGCGCTGTGGTTTCCGAAAAAAGAGCGCGCCTTCGCCACCAGCATCCAGAATTCCGGCACCAACGTGGGCGCGCTCGTCGCGCCGCTGGCCGTGCCGTTCCTGACGCTGCACTACGGCTGGCCATCGTCCTTTTTCGCGGCGGGTATCCTGGGGCTTCTGTGGTTGCTGCTGTGGATTCCGTTCTACGAGATTCCCGAACAACAACGCCGGGCCACGGCCAGCGAACTGGCTTACATCCGCAGTGACCCGGACGAGGACCATGCGCCCGAGCATCACCGGCCCGTGCGCTGGGGCGAGTTGCTCGTGCACCGCGAGGCGTGGTCCTTCATCGCGAGCAAATTCCTGACTGACCCGGTCTGGTGGTTTTACCTGTCGTGGCTGCCGACGTATTTCGACAAGTCTCGTCACCTCGACCTCAAGCACGCCGGGCTGCCGCTGGTGACGATTTACGGCATGGTGACGGTACTGGCCATCCTTGGCGGCTGGCTGCCGGGCTGGCTCATCGCGCGCGGTTGGACAACGACGCGCGCGCGCAAGTCGTGCATGTTGACGTACGCTGTCGCCGTGGTGCCGGTGTACTTCGCCACGTCGGTCGGCAACTGGCCGGCGGTGTTTTTGATCGGTCTGGCGGCGTCGGCGCACCAGGCGTGGTCCGCCAATTTATACACCACGATTTCCGACCTGTTCCCGAAGCGCATGGTTGCCACGCTGACGGGCATCGGCGGCATGGCGGGATCACTTGGCGCGATGGGGTTTCCCATCGTCACGGGTAAACTGCTGGATCGCTTCGCGGCGGCCCATAACATCACAGGTGGCTACAGCATCCTCTTCTCGGTTTGCGCATTCGTGTATCTGGTGGCATTTGCCATCAGTCACCTGCTCGCACCGAGGTTCGAGCAGGTGAAGGTCACGCGCGAGTGAAAGCCGGGCAGAAACCCGTCCTCAGCCGTGCGTCTTGGCTTCGGGGACAGGTAGATATCGGCGGGTGCTCGCTTGGATGAGTTGCGGCCATCGCACACAAAGGCCGCCATCCACCCATGTCTAAATCCGCCCCAGCGCCCCCTGCAAATCCGCCCGCAAATCCCCCGCGTCCTCGACCCCGACGGACAACCGTACCAGCGCGTCGCCGATGCCCAGCGCCGCACGCTGGTCGGGCGGAATAGAGCCGTGCGTCATCAACGCGGGATGCTCGATCAGGCTCTCCACGCCGCCCAGGCTCTCCGCGAGCGAGAAAAGCTGCGTGGCTTCCAAAAACCGCCGCGCCCCGGCCAAGTCGGTGTCGAGCGTCAGCGTGATCATGCCTCCGAAACCGCCGCGCATCTGGTGGCGCGCCAGTTCGTGCTGCGGATGGCTCTCCAACCCGGGATAATGCACTCGCGCAACCTGCGGCTGCGCCTCCAGCCACCGCGCCAGTTCGAGCGCGCTGGCGCACGACCGCTCCATGCGTAACGCCAGCGTCTTCAGCCCGCGCAACGCCAGGAAACTGTCCATCGGCCCCAGCACGGAGCCGACCGCGTTTTGGATGAACGCGATCCGATCACCCAACTCTGGCGTCTTCGCGTCGTCCACGACCGCCACGCCGCCGACCATGTCCGAGTGGCCGTTGAGGTACTTCGTGGCCGAGTGGATCACCACGTCGCAGCCCAGTTCGAGCGGCCGCTGGATCATCGGGCTGGCGAACGTGTTGTCGGCCACGGCCAGCGCGCCGTGCTCGTGTGCAAGCCGCGCGATCACTTCCAAATCGGCCAACTTCAACAACGGATTTGTGGGTGTCTCGACCCAAACCATCTTCGTCTCGGGCCGCAACGCGCCCAGCAGGTTCTTCGGATTGCTGAAATCGACGAACGAAAAACTCAGGTTCGCGGAGCGCCGCCGCACGCGTTCGAACAAGCGGAACGTGCCGCCGTAGAGGTCGTCGCTAGCGACGATGTGCGCGCCGCTGTCCAACGCTTCGAGCACGGTGCCCATCGCGGCGAGGCCCGACGCGAACGCGAACGCGCGAGTGCCGCTTTCCAGATCCGCCACGCACCGCTCGAACGCGCTGCGCGTTGGGTTGATGCTGCGCGCGTAATCGTAACCCTTGTGCACACCCGGACTCTGCTGCACGTAGGTGCTCGTCTGGTAGATAGGCGGCATAATAGCACCCGTCGAAGGGTCGGGCGACTGCCCGGCGTGGATGACGCGGGTCGCCAGGGCGAGTTTCTTGTCAGGATGGGAAGAATCTTGGCTCATAAAGGTGGATCGTGACCTCCGGGCGCGATGGCAAAACAAAGCAGCGAAGCTGCCTAATTCTTTGGTGAAATCGGCATTTAACCCTACGCAAACTGCAACCGCAGATAAGACAACAAATCCGACCGCGTAATCAGCCCCAGGAACCGGTCCTCGTCCATCACGATGGCCACGCGCCCGCGGTCGAACACGCCCAGCAGGTCGTCGATGCCCGCCGAGGTCGCCAGTGTTTCGAGCCGATCCGTCATCGCCGAGCGCACCGGCGCGCGGAAATGCTCCGTGTCCGCGTGGACCTTCACGAGAATGTCCGACTCGTCCAAGATCCCGACGACCTCGCCCGCCGCGTCCACCACCGGCAACTGCGAAACGTCCGCACCGCGCATTCGCTTGAACGCCGTGGCCAGCGTGTCTTCCGGGCCGATGGAGATGACCTCGCCCGCCTCGTGGCGGTGCAGGATCAGGTCGCGCAGATCGCCCTGCGGCGCGCGCCGGATGAAGCCCTGCTCGGCCATCCAGAAATCGTTGTACATTTTTGACAGGTACTTGTTGCCACTGTCGCAAACGAACGTGACGACGCGCTTGGGTCGCGTTTGCTCGCGGCAGTAGCGCAGCGCGGCGGCGAGCAGCGTGCCGGTGGACGATCCGCCTAGGATGCCCTCCTGTCGCAACAACTCGCGCGCGGTGGCGAACGATTCCTCGTCGGTGATCGTGTACGCGGCCTTCACGCGCGAGAGGTCCGCGATGTCGGGGATGAAGTCCTCGCCGATGCCTTCCACGGCCCAGCTTCCCGCCTGCCCGAGCACGCCGCTTTTCAAAAACGGCGTGAGGATCGACCCGTCGGGATCGGCCAACACCATTTCGAGGTCGGGCTGCACGCGGGCGAAAAACCGGCTCAATCCCGTCAACGTGCCGCTGCTGCCCACGCCGCACACGACCGCGTCCACGTCGTGCCCGGTCTGGTCCCAGATTTCGGGTCCGGTGCTCGTCTCGTGGCCGAGCGGGTTCGCCGGATTTGCAAACTGGTTGACGTAGAACGCACCGGGAATCTCCTCCGCCAGTCGCGCGGCCACGTCCTGATAATATTCGGGATGCCCGCGGCCCACGTCGGAGCGCGTCAGCCGCACTTCCGCGCCGAGCGCCCGGATGTGGCTGATCTTCTCCTGCGACATCTTATCCGGGATCACCAGCAGCGCGCGATAGCCTTTCGCCGCCGCGACCAGCGCCAGACCTAACCCCGTGTTACCCGCAGTGGCCTCGATCACAGTGCCGCCGGGCCGCAGCCGACCTGCGCGTTCGGCGTCCTCGATCATGGCGAGGGCGACGCGGTCCTTGATGGACCCGGTGGGGTTCTGGTTTTCCAGCTTCACGAAAAGCTGGCAGGGGCCGGTGTCCAGGCGGGTGATTTCAACGAGCGGCGTGTTGCCGATCAGCGAGAGGACGGCGGGCAGAGGGTGTTCCGTGCTCGGGGGCGAAGCAAGGGTAGGCATGCGAGAAGATACCGGAGAAAACGGGGGAAGAAAGGGCGAAGTGGGACGTGGGTGGTGGGTGGTGGGATGGCGCTCTGCTCTATAAACTCTGTCATCCAGAGCGGAGCGAGGCACGAGCGCAGTCGAAAGCCGGAGTGCAGCGGAGACAACCGCAGGCAAACCTTCCAGCCCGCGGCAGCGAAACATCCTTGGCTAGTTCAACGTCGCCTGCCCATTTCACGCTTGCCTCCGGCGGCGGAAGGTCCTTCGGCTCGTTACACTCGCTCAGGATGACAAACTTCTTAAAGGCAGACCGCCATCAGCGTCCCACAACGCACAACGCACAACGCACAACCCACCTTCAATACGACGCCGCGTCCGGGTCCATTAGCATGTACCCCGCCGAGCGCACGGTGCGAATATAACGCGGATTCTTCGGATCATCCCCCAGCTTGCGCCGCAGCGCCGACACCTGCACGTCAATCGCGCGGTCGAACACCTCGTACTCCCGGTCCCGCACCTCCGCCAACAGCGAGTCACGCGTCTTCACGCGCCCCTTCGCCCGCGCCAGCGAAGCCAGGATGGCGAACTCCCCCGGCGTCAGCACCAGCGGCTCGCCGCGCAACGTCGCTTGGTACGAGGCCGGGTTGATCTTCAACTCCGAGATCACGATTTCCTCCGGCCCGCTCGGCACGGCCACCGCGTTCGTCTCCCGGGCCGCGCGCCGCGTGATGGCGTGCAATCGCGCCACGAGCTGCCGCGTCGAACTCCCCTTCGCCAGATAATCGTCCGCGCCGATTTCCAATCCCACGATCTGGTCCGCCTCGTCGCCGCGCGCCGTCAGCATCAGCACCGGCACGTCGGTCTTCTTGCGGATCTGCTTGAGCACCTCGAAGCCGTCGATGCCCGGCAGCATCACGTCGAGGATGATCGCCTGCCACGGCTCCGTCGTGCCGCGCTCGACCCCCGCCGGACCCGTGTGCGCGGCGGCCACCACGTAACCAAACGCCGTCAGGTAGTCGCGGATGAGCGCGCAGAAATCGCGGTCGTCGTCGATGATGAGCACGTTGGGCGACGGCTCGCTGGCAGACGGGGTAGTGGGAACGGGTTTCATGGCACCTGGACGCAAAACTACCGAGGACAAGGGCTTTTCTGGCCAACAATTACCATAACCTTACACAAAACGGCCTTGTCCTCATCAGAACCTAACAATCGCGTGCGATGCTCTGGTCGTCACTTCACTCCGCCCGACCACCATGTCCGACCACTCTCTCTGCCTGGCCTGCGCCACCGCTGACGGCACGACCACCGCTTTCTGGACCGAACGCCGCCGCTTTCTGAGCGGTCTGCTGCCGGTGCGCCGCCAGACGGTCACGATCACCTTCCAGAAAGCCGCCGCCCGCCTCGCGTCGGCGGGCAAGCCTGCGCGGCTGGCGGTCTGACGTTTCACCTCCCTTTTCCCACACCATGTATTTTGCTCCGCCCGCCCCCGCCCGCCGCCGCTTCCTGCGTGCCTTCGCGCGGGCATCGCTGGGTTTTGCTCCGCCCCGGTGGCCGGGCTCGGGCGCGCGTTAAAAGATTCTTGTCCCGCGCCGTCGGACATGGCCCCTGACGGCGCGGGCGAGGGAGAGGCGACCGACTAACCGGTCGCCTCTCTTAGTTTTTGGCTTCACGCTTGGTTGAATTTCAAACAACCGCCTCTCTCCTTGGCGGCTTGGCATCCACGATCCCAAATTCCCCCACCTCCTAAAAATCTGCGGAAATCTGCGTAACCTGCGGACAGGTTTCCCACCTTGGTTAGCAATCTACTTCGACGGAGCCGCCGCCCCATCCTCACGCTTCCTGCTGCCTTCCGCGCCCGCCTGGCCCCCCTCGTCCGGACGCCCGTCTTCCTCTCGCTCCAGCAACCGCGCCTTCCCCAAACTCAGACACAGGTTTCGCAATTCGGACACGATCCGCAGCCGCCGATCAATCTCCTCGCCTGTCGGCAGTGGCAACATCACGGGCCCCCGGTTCATTGCAACTTCTCCACGTCGGCCAAATCCTGCGCGTTCCCCCGCAACATCTTCAAGCGTATCAGGCTCTCCCGGTCCACCGTGCGCAACGCTGCTCCCTGCCAGTCGGCGGCCTGCCAACGCATCTCCCGCTCGATTTCGGGCGAGAGCGTCAGCACGTCCAGCATCAGCACGTCTTCCTCGTCCGGAAAAGCCTTCGACCAGCGCTCGATGCGCACGGAACCGTCCGCAAAATTCATCGGCGCGGCTGGCAACATGAACCCGCAAGCCTCCGCGCACCGCCGGATGCGCTCGCCGCTACCCGCCAGCGCGAGCAGATCGATGTCCAGGGTGGCGCGTGGGTATCCATGCACGGCCAGCGCCAACGCCCCGCACAACGCGTAGGGCACGTCTTCCTCCGCCAGCTTCACAACCAGCTTGCGCAGTTCCGTCTGGACCGAAAACACGCCTTACACTATCTGCCTCAGCCGTCCGGCGCAAACCTGCGCGATCCCCGGTCGTGTTGGTACCCACCGTCCCGCCGCTGCCGTAAACCTTCGGCATGCCTGTGCATTCCCTCTCCATCTCTGAACCTTGTAGCTTGATTCTTGAACCTTCTTTGGATTCTTGAGTTCTTGAATCTTGAACCTTAAAACACCTCGGGGTGCCCTTCCTCCATCAGCCGCACCTGTGCCCCGACGCCCGCCTCCTTCGCGCGCGTGAGCAACCGTTGCGGCGGCTCCTCCAGCGGCTCGTAGCTCAGCCGGAACGTTCCGTAGTGCATCGGCACGAGCGTCCGCGCGCCCAACTCCACGAACGCCTGCACAGCCTCTTCGGGGTTCATGTGGACGGCCCGCTGGCTGGGCGTGTCGTACGCCCCGATCGGCAACAAGGCGATCTCCACCGGACACCGCTGCCCGATCTCCCGGAACCCGTCGAAATACGCGGTGTCCCCGCAGTGAAAAACCGACCGCTCGCCCGCCTTGAGCACAAACCCGCCGAACCCCCGGTGCTGGTCGTGCAGCATCCGCGCGCCCCAGTGGTGGCACGGCGTCAGGGTAATTTCCACCCCGCCGCACTCGTATCGCCCCCAGTAGTCCAACTCGTGCACCCGTTCGAACCCCAGGTCGTGCACCAAGTTCCCAACCCCGAAAGGCACGACGATGGGCTGGTTGGCCGCCACGGCCTTGAGCGTCCGCCGATCCAAGTGATCGAAGTGCGCGTGCGTCACCAGCACGAGGTCGATCATCGGCAGCTCGTGCAGGTGCAACCCCGGCGTCTTGAGCCGTTTGATGCCCTTGAGCCACAGAGACCAGTTCGGATCGATCAGGATGTTCAGCCCCGCCATCTGGACGAAGAACGACGCGTGTCCGATCCAGGTGATCCCGATCTCCCCCGCTGCCAGCGGCGGGAACGCGGGTGAGGCGTTGTGCGTCGCGTCGCGCGGCGACAGCAGCGACGGCAGTAGCACCTCCGTCAAAAAGTTGCGTTTGTGCCAGCCCTTTTCCAGCTTTACACCGACCCGCGTCGCGGGGCTCTTGACCTTGGCGGGGGTGGCGGCGACCTCGGGCAAGTCGGCGCTCGGGACCGCCGGGGTCGGCGCGACGACCGGCGCGCGCTGGCGGTTGCGCTTGCCCCCGGCGGCGGCGATCTTCTGGCGGCTTTTCCTGAACTGGCTCACGTTGCCGGAAGATTGTCGTGAAAAAACGGCGCCAGCAAGCCCTTTGCGTCATCCGCGTTATCTGCGTTATCTGCGGCAAAAAAAGCGTGTTTCACGACAATTTCCGCGCAAAAAATCACCGCCGGGCGTTTCGTATTCGTAACGGCCTCAGTTCTTGAGGTATAAGCGCATCTGCCCGCAGTCGATGACCGCCCCGCGCTGCCGCAGGAAATCCGCCCCCAGATACCCGTCAATCGCCGGTTTGCCCGTCTCCTGCAACGCCGCATTGCGCATGGAAATGTTCGACACCGCCACGTAGGCCGAACGCACCTGCACTGACGAAAACCGCAGGTCGTTGACGATGCCGATCTCGATGTGCTGCCGCCCGCCGCCCGCCCCGCCCACGGTGTAGGGCGTACGGTGCAGTGCCACGCCCGCCCGCTTGCTGAGCTTGCGGTCGAGCAGGGTGATAGCCGCCCCGGTGTCCACTAGCCACAAGGCCTTGCTGCCGTTGACGTTGGCGGGAACCTCGAAGTCGCTGATCGACGCCCGTTTCATGGCGATTTCGCCGTAATTCCGCCCCCGCAGGAACCCGCGCGCCCCGCCGTCGCCGCCCGGTTTAGCCCGGCCATTGTTGGGCGGCCAGACGAGCAGTTGCAACCCCGCGCAGTCGATGATGAACCCGAACGTCTGGAGCACGTCCGCGCCGATGATGCCGTCGTAATGCTCGGGCGCGCGCCCGGATTTGCCTTGGTTGAGCGCGGTCAAGTCGCTCACGCCCAGCAGGAAAGGGGTGGCCTCGCAGGGGCCAAGTTGCAGGCGGCTGGCCAGCGCGGCCTGGATTTGTTCGCCCGGCCCGCCGACCGCGCCGTATACGCGCACGCCCGTCTTGACCGCCGACAGCCTGAACTTCGACAAACTCCCCGCATGCACTACGGTGATCTGCGCGCCGGTGTCTACTAGGAAGTGCCCGGTGACGCCGTTGATGCGGGCCACGACCTCCAGGTGCGGCCCGGAGGCCCGGCGCAGCGGCACGACGGCATAACCCTGCGGCCCGAGGAAACTCTCCAGACCCGGGCGGCGCTCCGGGTTGGCCGTGAGCATCAAATGGTCCTGCGCCCGCAGAGGATGGGCAAGCATCAGGCCCAACACCACGGCGGCTGCCAGCAACAGCGGAATTTTCGAGCGCGAAAGCAGCCGGACGGGGCGGGGGAGCATGGAGGCGGTAATTTCGGTCATCATGGTGAACAAACAAGTCCGAAGTCAGCAGAGGTGGTGCCACGGATGGTCCGTCGCTCCTTCCATCCGGTTTGCACCGTCCGGGATGCACCCGCGCACCGAATCGTTTCGTAGACCACCGGTCGGGCCGTCACTCCCGGCCAATCCTTCCTTACTTATGTCGAACTTCGCCGAAACCTTCAAAAGCACCCTGCAACAGATCGAACAATCCCGCGACCCCGGGGCGTTGGCGGCGTTGTTCGGCCCGGACGCGGAATTGCTCAACCTTGCGTTGACTGAACCGATGAAGGGTGAGGAAGGCGCGCGGAAGTTCTGGGCGAACTACCTCTCGGCGTTCGAGAAGATCCAATCGACGTTCCACCACACCATCGACGGCGACCAGGCCGCCGTGCTGGAATGGGTAAGCGAGGGCGTCATCGCAGCCACTGGCCAGCCGTTCAATTATCGCGGAGTCAGCGTCATCGAGCACGACGGCGAAAAGGCGCATAAGTTCCGCACATACTACGATTCCGCTGTGTTCCTGCCCGGCGGCGCGAAGCATAAGGAGACGGTGTAGAGCCGGGCGCACCCCAGCCCACGGCGCAAGCCAAGGGCTGAAACGTTGCGCCCTAGATTGGGACGCTATTTGGCCTTGGCCGCGCGTTTCGCTTCGCCCTTGCAACGCTCGGAGCAAAACCGCACTTCGTCCCAACACCGCGCCCACTTCTTGCGCCAGTCGAACGGACGCCCGCAATACGCGCAAATCTTCTGCGGCAGTCCTTTGCTCACACGGTCGGTTTCCTCATTGCGCGGACGGCGTTGACGCCGCCGCCGTCGGTAGCGGGGTGGGTATGGCGGGCACCGGGCTGGTCGTCACGGGCGGCGTGACGGCAGTCGGCGTAACGGGTGTCGTCGCGGGAACCGGCGTCGTGGGCGGGACGGGCGTGGTCAACACCCCGGGAGCTATTGGCGCGTTCGGCGCGGCGGGTGCGGTCGGCGCAGGAACCGCCGTGGCAGGCAGCGCGGGCGGGGGCACGATCTTTTGGATGGCCTCGCGCAGCTTCGCCACGATCCCCGGCATCGCCGCCTGCATTCTCCTCTGGGCGAGTTGCCGCATCTGATCGGCGACCACGGGTTGTTTGTCGATGAGCTTCTGACCGGTCGGACTGTTATAAAACCCGGTCAACTCCTTGATTTCCGCCTCGGAAAAGTTATCCGCGTACGTTTTGATGAATTCCTCTTTGATCGAGTCAAAACCCATGCTCTTGCGGATGGCTTCCTTGGCCTCGTCCTCAGCCTGTTGCAGCGCACCCGATTGCTCCGGTGTCAGCGTGGCCCCCCGTGTCTCGTTCTGATGAACACGGTCCACCAACCCGACGAGTTGATTAGTGCTGGCGGCCACCATGCGGTCGGTGTGCATGGCGGTAAGCAAGGCCTCGGCGGCCGCCCGGTGGCTTTGGTCATCGTCGTCGGCACGGGTCAGGGTGCTGCCCAGCAAAAATAGGCTGGCGAGCGCGGCGGCAAGTAAGGGTAAGCGAAAAAACGGCTTCATACGAGTGTGGAGGTGGACGGGAAAGATGATTCGGGCGGCAAGTCCGCACAGGACGTGTTGGGAGGGGCAGGGATATACGGCGCAGGGTATACGGCTTGGTCTACTGCGCGCTCTCCGCCGGGGCGGGCTGTCCCGTCAGAAGCGCCAGCGCCTCCCCGACCAAGAAGAATGACCCCGCCACCAGCACGGGCTCCAGGTGGACCCGCGCCTGCTCCAAAGCCGCCGCGAGGGTGGTCGCCGCGCGTACCTCCAACTCCGGCGCGACCAACGCGAACGCGGCGCGAATTTCCTCCGGCGCGGCGGCGCGGGGGCTGCGCACCGGCACCGCCAGCACGCGCTCGGCCAGCGGCGCGACGGCGCGGCAGATCGCGGGCACGTCCTTGTCGCGTAGCGCTCCAATGATAAGCGTCGCGCGGTGGTGGTCGCCGTATGCCTCGTGCCAGGTACGCGCGAGGCGGCGCGCGGCGGCGGGATTATGCGCGCCGTCGAGGACGAACCGCCCGTTCTCCAGCCGCTGAAACCGCCCCGGCCACTCCACCGACGCCAACCCAGCCCGGCGCGCTCGCTCGCTGGCGGTGATCCCGGCGGCGTCGAGCGCGGCCAGCGCCACGGCAGCGTTGGCGCGCTGGTGCGTGCCGGGCAGCGCCAGTGCCCAGTCGGCGGGCAGCGCCTCGTGGACGACGTGCAACTCGCTGCCGCGCTCTCGCGCGACCCGCGCGATGACCTCGGCGGCCTCCGGCTCCTGCGGCGCGCTGACGACCGGCACGCCGGGCTTGATGATGCCCGCCTTCTCGCCCGCGATGGCCGCCAGCGTGTCGCCCAGCCAAGCCATGTGGTCGTAATCGACGGGCGTGATGACCGACACGGCGGGCAGGAGCGCGTTCGTGGCGTCGAGCCGTCCGCCCAGGCCCGTTTCCAGCACGATGACATCGACGTGCTGGCGGCTCAGCCAATCGAGCGCCAGCACGGTGGTGTACTCAAAAAACGTGGGCGGAATTTTCCAACTTTGGGTTAGTTCTCGCAGCCGCGTCAATCCCTCGGCGACGGCAGCCTCCGGGATCATGCGCCCGTCGAGTTTCACGCGCTCGCGGAACGAGACGAGGTGCGGCGACGTGAACAGGCCCGTGCGCAGGCCCTCGGCACGGCAGACGGCGTCGAGCATGGCGCAGACCGACCCCTTGCCGTTGGTCCCGGCGACGTGGAGGATCTTCGCCTCCGTGGCGAACCCCACCGCGTCGAGCAACCGGTGCACGGTGTCCAACCCGAGCTTGATGCCGGTCAACTGCGTCGCGTACAGCCATTCGAGCGCGTCAGAATAGTTCATGCTGTCCTGAGCCTCACGCCGCCTGCTGCTTTTCCCGTCGCAGATATCCCAGCAAACCCGCCAGCGTCGCGCGCATCCTCTTGCGGTTGACGATCATGTCCACGAGGCCGTGCTGTTCCAGAAACTCGGCGGTCTGAAAACCCGGTGGCAGGTCCTGGTGCGTCGTCTCCTTGATCACGCGCGGACCCGCAAAACCGATCATCGCCTTCGGCTCGGCGATGATGACATCGCCCAGCGCCGCAAAGCTGGCGATGACGCCACCTGTTGTTGGGTTGGTCAGCACGGAAATGAACGGCAGTCGGGCCGCCGCGTGGTAGGCCAGCGCGCCGCTGGTCTTGGCCATCTGCATCAGCGCGAACATACCCTCGTGCAGCCGCGCGCCGCCCGCCGCCGAGACCGCGATGGCCGGGATGCCGCGCTCCGTCGCCGTCTCGATGGAGCGCGTGATCTTTTCCCCCGCCACCGACCCGAGCGTGCCGCCCAGGAACGCGAAATCCAACACCGAAATCGACACCGGCTGGCCCTCAATGCTGCCCAACCCATGAATGGCCGAATCCTTCAGGCCGGTCTTCTTCCGGTACTCCGCGAGGCTGTCCTGATACGTCTTGGCGGCGCGGAAATTGAGCACGTCTACGGCCTCCATGTCGGCGTCGGCCTCCTGGAAGCTGTCGGCGTCGAGCAGGTGGCCCAGCCGTTCGCGCGAGCCGATGAGAAAATGGTGGTCGCAATGCGGACAGACGCGCTGGTTCTGTTCCAGTTCGATCTTGTGGATCACCGCCGCGCACGACGGGCACGCCTGGAACGTCCCGGCAGGGATTTGCAATTTCTTGGCGTTGCCGCCGATGTTGAAAGCCGGTTTGCGAAAGATAGCCATGAGAAAACAAGTGGTTGCGGCACGCTATTGCCTCTCAGGCCGAAACGGCGCGCGGGAAGGAACATCGGACACCGTCCCGGGAAAATCAAAGGAGAAGCTGCGGGAAGGCAGAAGTTAAAAGTCAGTCTTCAAGAGTGAAGAAAAAAGCATGGCAGCGTCATTCGTCATTCACCGTCTCGCCACCGTCAACACCCGCACGCTCGCCGCGCCCGCACGCCGCAAAACCCGCGCACACTCGTCCACGGTCGCGCCGGTGGTAAACACGTCGTCCACCAAAATCAGGTGCGCCCCACCCACGGGCCGCCGCTTGCCCGGCGCGAATGCCCCGCGCAGGTTTTCGAGTCGTTCGCTCCGCGCCAGACGTGTCTGCGTCTCGGTGTAGCGCACCCGTCGCAACGCGTTCCACACCGGCAGCCGTGTCCGTTTCGCCACGACCCGGCACAGCGCCTCGGCTTGGTCAAAGCCGCGCTCCCGCCGGCGGCGCGGGTGCAGCGGCACCGGCACCAGCGCGCTCACCGGCGGCCCGCCGCTCAGCCGCAAATCGCAAGCCAGCGCCTCCGCAAGCCAGTGCCCCAGGGGCCTCCTCAAATAATGTTCGTCGCCGTATTTGAATCGGTGGACGAGGTCGCGCGTCAGGCCCGCCAGACGCCGTGCGCTGACGTTGCACTCGAACGCAAACCGCCGTTCCTCGCACTCCGCGCAGGTAAACGGACCCGGCATCACGCCCGCAAACGCCTGCGAACACACGCGGCACGCCGGTTCCCTGATCGTCGGCATCTTCTCCGCGCACGGTCCGCACAGATATTCCCCAGCGGGAACCGTTCGCTGGCAGACCACGCACGCGGGCGGATACAACAGCCCCCCCGCCGCCTCCAGCCACGGCGCGAGCCACCTCACGGCTGCCTCCTGCACCATGCCCAGACTAACCCGCCGGTCAGCAACACGACCGCCACCGGCGCGAGGCCGTGCAACAGGTCGTCGCCAATCCACATCGACCCGGGCGCGGGGTGGCGGCTACACTTGTTGAACGTCTTCAGCCCGAACACCCAGCCCGCGTGCAGCCCGATGGGCAGGGACAGCGCCCCGGTCCGCCAGCGCGCGTAGCCGAGCACCAGGCCCACGGCGAACAGCGTCGTCACGCCGCCCAAAACGAGCTGTGGATCACCCCACTGCCAGAACGCTTTCGGCAGCAGCGCGAACCCGGAGGTCCACCGCACGTCGGCAATCGGCACGGCGTTGGGCGGCGGTTTGAGAAAATGCAGGACCGCGAATAGCGCCGCCACGAACACCAGCGCTGTCCCCGCGCGTGCCGTCCGCCGCACCAGTCCGAACAGCGCGCCCCGGAAAAATGCTTCTTCCACCAAAGCCACGCACACCGCTGTCAGTAGGAACCCGCCGAACGTGTTCCACGGAACCCGCGGGCGCGCCACGTAAACTCCCGTCTGCCACAGCCCGATGCCCAGGAGCCACAACAACCCACCCGCCGCCACGAATCCGAACAGCGCGTTTTGCCACCGGCGCGGATCGGGCCGTAATCCCAACTCCCGCCAACTGCCGATCCGCAACGCGCGCACGGTCGGCCAGAGCAGCAGCAGCGCGGCCAGGAACATCGCGCGGTTGAAATACCGTTGGAAATCCGTCTCCCGCAGCAGCGCCAGCCCGCTCACCGCCCCACCGAGCGCGTGACCACCCCAGAACAGCGGCGGCGCGAGGATTGCCCCCAGCAGCAGGGTGGCCAGGAAATAGGCGGCGATTTTCAGCAAACTCGACACGGGAGGAAGTAAGAAGTAAGAAGTAAGAATGCAGAAGTAAAAAATGCGGAGCGGCCACCGGTTCTGGGGCAACCCATCTAACTTCTGCATTCTTCATTCTGACTTCTTCCGATGCCCAACGAACACACCTGGCGCGAAACCACTCCCGAAGGCGAGAAACGCGAGATCCGCGCCACGAAATTCGCCGGAAAGTGGAAACTTCAATCCAAGCTCAAGCACGATCCCGCTTGGACGTACCACGACAACCCCGACGCCGCCGACCTGGAAGCCTTGCGCGACCTCATCTTCCGCAAATACCAGCGCAAGCGCGCCTCTTACGAGGACCTGCAATCTGTCGAGCGCATGATCTCCGAGCGTGTAGGCTAACCTTCTTTCACTTGGCCCATCGCTCAGGACACTTTTGAAGCTCGGAGTTTAGATTTGCTTTGAATCCTCGGTTTCTTGGCTCCTTGGACTTTACTACCCGCCTCCTCGCTTCCGACCGCGCCCACCAGTGGCACCCGTTCACGCAGATGCGCGACTGGTGCGCGCCGGACCATGAACCCGTCGTCATCGTCTCCGGCCAGGGCGCGATGCTGCGCGACAGCCGGGGGCGCGAGTACCTCGACGGCAACAGCTCCATCTGGACCAATCTTCACGGCCACAACCACCCGCGCCTCAACGCCGCCATCACGGCGCAGCTCGCCGCGTTCGCGCATTGCTCGTTCCTGGGTCTAACGCACCCTTTGGCCATCGAACTCGGCGACGCGCTCACTTCCCTCTTTCCTCCCGGTACCCTCACGCGGGTCTTCTATTCGGACGACGGCTCGACCGCCATCGAAGCAGCCCTGCGCATGTCGCGGCAATACTGGCAACTCGTCGGCCAGTCCGCGCGCCGCCGCTTCCTTTCCTTCGAGCACGCCTACCACGGCGACACCCTCGGCGCGGCCACCCTCGGCGGCATCCCGCTCTTTCGCCAACCCATCGACGGCTCGCCCGCCGATGGTGACACGCTCCGCCTCGCTAGCGTCGATGCGCTCGACGCGCTCGACCCCGCCACGGTCGGCACGCTGGCCGCCGCCGTCATTGAGCCGCTGATCCAGGGCGCGGCGGGAATGCGCCGGTGGCCGCCGGGCACGCTCGCCCGGCTCCGTGCGTGGTGCGACCGGCACGGCGTCCACCTGATCCTCGACGAGGTGATGACCGGCTTCGGGCGCACGGGCACGATGTTCGCCTGCGAGCAGGAGAACGTCCTGCCGGATTTTCTCTGTCTCGCCAAGGGCCTCACCGGTGGCTACCTGCCGCTCGCGGCGACGCTGACCAACGAGACGATCTACGCGGCCTTCCTCGGCGAGTACCGCGAACTGAAAACCTTCTTCTACGGCCACAGTTACACGGCCAACGCCCTGGGTTGCGCCGCCGCGCTCGCCAGCCTCGCGGTTTTCCGCGAGGAAAACACTCTCGCGCGCATCAGCCAGCTTGCGGCGCTCCTCGCCGAACTCCTACGCACCCACCTCGCTCCGCTGCCGCACGTCGGCGAAATCCGCCAACTCGGCCTCATCGCGGGCATCGACCTCTGGGCCGACCCGGCAGCACGCCAGCCCTTCCCGTGGGAATCGCAAACCGGCGCGCGCGTCTGTCAGGCGGCCCGCGCCCACGGCTTGCTGACCCGCCCCGTGCGCGACACGCTGGTCCTCATGCCGCCCTATTGCACGACCGACGGCGAACTAGCCCGCATGGTGGAGGCCCTGCGTCGGGGCATCGAGGAAATCTGAGGTACACCGCTTTGCAGGTTGGTTGTGCGGTCGGTCGTGCCAGCGCCAGGTAGATGGCAACCTCCGGGCACCTTGGGTGCCACGCGGCGTAGCCGCCTGGATTTTGAACACTCGACCATTTTAAAAACGTCTGTAAACTTTACAAAATCAGCTGTCTTCCTGCCATGTTGGCCTCTCCCGCGCCCATCGCGCCGATCATCCTCATCGGTCTCGCCGGTCTTTTGGGAAGCTTGGCACTCTTGTTCGGCATCCAGTGGGTATGCGCTGCGTTCTACACCTCTTTCTTGCGCTGGCGTTACCCGACCCTGCTGCAACGGCGCACCTATCTGCTGCGTGGCGTCACGCCATACAACCCTAACCTGACGGACACGCAACGCCTGGAAAAAATCCGCATCACCGGGAAGTCCTTCGCCTTCATGGCCGCCGGGCTGCCCGCGCTATTTCCTGGCGAATTGGTGTCGAGGTACCTGGGGCATCATTCTCTTTCCGACTGGCCTGGACACGCCCAGATCATCTGGCTGGGGTGCGCGTGCAGCCTCTTCTTTGTAGTGTTGTTGGGTCCTTGGGTGATGGCCCGGGGACGACTCGCCCACGAGGCGTTACAAGCCCCCATCGCGCCGTCCCCTGATCCTACGCCGACGTTTTGGCCTAGCCTTCAGACTTTTCGCCCTGACTAAACTGCGAATGCACTCGCAACCGCGCGAAATCCTCCTCGCTGATCGGCCCGCGCGTCACCCCGCTTCCCGCCCGCAGCGGCGCGGCGTTGGTCGAGGCATAAACCTTCCCCTCCAGCCACGCGCGGGGCAGGGGACGCTCCACCAACCCCGGCACGTTCGCCGCGACGGTCGTCTCGTCCTTCTCGCCCGTCGCGCCGCCGATTCCCACGTGCCACCCCGCCAGCAGCAACGTGACCCGCACCGCCGTCGAGCGCGTGTATGTCGTCAGCAAACAGGGAATCTGCGGCTGGGTACACCCCAGCACTTCGGCGAACGTTTCCAGCGTCCACATCTCGGGATTTACCGTGGGCGAATACGGATCGTAAAAGATGGCGGCAGGCGGGACGCCGCGCGGCGCGGTCGTTCTGACCACGGTCGGAAAATCCCCCGGCCACAGCCGCCAGAGCAGCTTGGTCTGCCCTACGACCGCCGCTGCGGCGCGCCGTTTCAACAACGAACGCAACTCCGCTTCGTAACCGAGCGGATATCCTAGCGCCGCCGCGTTCTCCAAAGCAAATTCCAGCGCCCCGACGCTGTGGTCAAAACTGTTGATCTCCGGCAACTCCGCCCCCCGATACCCCGCCTGCAACGCGCGGACAGCAGCCAGCGCGTTGGCCGCTGCTCCCAGTCCCACGTCCCAGATCACCGTGGGCAATCCGCGCGCGGCCAACTCGTTCGCGCGCTCGACCAGCCGTGTCCCGGCAACGTGGACGGTCTCGGCCTCCCGCTGCGGTCCGACGACGGGATGAAAGGTCTGCCCGTTCTCCAATGACCGCAGGCTGTTGATTCCCCCGGCCAGGGGCACCAACTCAAATCCTTCTGCCTTCACAGGCTGGTCTTGATCGTCCCCTTCCACACGGCAGCCTCCAGGCAAGCCGCGATGTGCGCGAGCCAGCCCAGCCCGATCACCCACAACCCCGACAGCAGGAAAAAGAAGATGGCGGGCAGCACCCGGCCCTGCAGCAGTTGACCCAGGCCGGGCAGCACGAAGCTGGCCAGCGCGGCGATGACGTTTCCAGAGGAGCCTTGTGCCATGGTGCAAGATTATCGCGCCAGCCCGCTCCGGCGGATTTAACCCGGTCAAAAACCGTGCCCGCTCCGATGATTTTGCGACGCCTGCGTTATCTGCGACACCTGCGACATCTTTGCTGAATTAAACGCATTTTTAATTTTCCTTTGCGCGCCCCGCTATTGCCCTTGAACCTTGAACCTGCCTTGGATCTTGAATCTTATGTACCCTCGCCCCCTCTTCCTCGCGGTCATGTCCCTGCTGGCGCTGGCCGCACCTTGCCGGGCGGACGAAACCAGCAAGCCCAAGCCGGACACCAACAGCGAACCCGTCCACGTCACGGGCAGCAACCTGCCGCCCTTCCTGAAGGTGGATAACATCTACATCCTCAACGGCAACGAGGACGACCTCGTGCGCGTGCTCGAACTTTCCGGCACGGGCTGGATGCGCGTGCAGAGCAAGGTCGGCGAAAGCTGGGTCAACGTCTACAACCTGACGACGATCACCCCCGTTTCCAAGGAAGCCGCCGCCAAGACGGAAACCCATCAAAAGGCGGACTTTATCCGCGACGGCGCGCAGGCCATCGGCGAGGCCATCGACGCCTATGCGGCCAAGAACAACCTCGCGCCCGGCACGCCTTTCAAGTGGTCGGACATCCGCAAATTCCTCAAGCAGGGCACGACGATTTACGAGTCGGGCGGCAAGGACCTGACGGGCCGTCCCTACATCTTCGGCACGAAGTTGGAAGACCACGTCAAGGTCAACCCGGACACGATCAAAGAGCTTTCGCCGATGATCGATGACCCGGACGACTATTGGGGCAAGTTTAAGCCTTGAGGGAAGTGATCATTGTTGCATCCAGAGCCGGGGTAAAGTACAATTCCGCCATGACTTGGGATGAGGTGTGCGCCAACCGCTACCTGCAGGATTTGCCGTTTCGGATCGAGACAAATCGTTGGGGACAGATTGTCATGAGTCCCCCACACAACGATCACAGCTTCGCGCAATCCTCTATTTTTCGGCTGTTGTTGAAAAAAATGCGCGGAGGCGAGGTGTTGCAGGAAACGGTAATCGACACCGAGGATGGCAACAAGGTAGCAGATACCACCTGGATGTCCGACGCCTTCTACAAGGCCCACAAAGGCCAATCCAGTTTCAAGCGAGCGCCGGAGATCTGCGTCGAGGTAAAATCGCCCAGCAACACGATAGGCGAATTGTTGGAAAAGAAAGACCTCTATTTCAAAGCGGGCGCGCAGGAGGTCTGGGTCAGGAAACAATCCGGAGCGATGCTTTTTTTTAACGCCAACGGTCCGCTGGATCGCTCGGTCCTCTGCCCGGCTTTTCCAACCACTGTCAAAATCTGAGCCATCAGCGCGCGTCAGGACTTCGCCGGGTGATCGGCGACCACCTTCTTGAAAAATTGGTGTATGCCGTCGTCGCCCATGTGCCGCGCGTCGGATAACTGGTGATCATTCGTGGTCTGGAGCACGTCGCCTTTGGCCGACAGCACGGCGATGGTGGGAATCCCCTTCTTGATGTCCACGCCGTAGGACTCTGCCACCTCGACGTTGTGGTCGTACCGGCCAAGATCAACCTTCACCACCTCAAACTCCTTAGCGACCAGTTCGGCGGTCGGCCCCGGCTGCTTGAACGCCGCGTCGAGCACCCGGCAGTCCGGGCACCAGTTCGCGCCGAACACCACCAGCACAGACTTGTGCTCGCTGCCCGCCTTGGTCAGCGCCTGCTTGATTTCCGCTTTGGCATCCGCCGTCTCGTTGTAAACCTTCTCCTCGGCGGCCCGCAGGACCGGAGCGAGGGCGGCGAACAACAGAAGCGTGCAAGCGAGCAAAGATTTCATAAACACAATGTTCGCCATCCCGGCCCGGAAGCAACCTGGAAGCCCGCCCGGAGGTCGCCGAGCACCTTTGCTGCCCCCCCGGACCACCGCGCAATCGACTGAAAAAGCGGGCGAAGCTAGCAGGCCTCAACCACCCGCCTGCGTGGCGGCCTTAGGCAACTGGTTGAGCACAGTGCTTGGCAGGTTCGCCTGGCTGATCCACCGGCGGGCGTCCTGGGGCTGGTTTTCGGTCCATCGCTTCAGAATGGCGACCATCGCGTCGTCCCGCTTTTGCGGGTTGTCGATTCGCCCGGCCCAACCGAGCATTTCGGCGGGTTGAGAACTGTTTTGCCAACTGCCGCTGTACTCGGCGAAGGCGGCGTCGCGCTCGCTGCCGGGCGGCAAACCGTTCAACCAGCCCTGCGCGGCGGCAGGGTCGCGGTCGGCCCAGCCGGTGGCAACATAGGCGTAAGCGGCGTCGGGGGCGGCGCC
>CAXTBX010000003.1:26106-108419 GCA_964242205.1 uncultured Chthoniobacterales bacterium | reverse complement strand
ACGGCGGGCTGGTTCTCCTCCTGCGGCTACATGTTAAAGTAAAATACTCTAGCGTCGCAATTTTGTAGAGCGGGCACGCCATACAGGCTGAGGCTGCTTCGCGCAGAATGCCAAGGTCGTCGGTTTGCGGAGGCTGCGCCGATTGCTAAGCAGAGCCGGGCGGATGCTGCGCCTGACTGCGGGCAAGCATCGTTTCCACGCGCGCGGGGGCTTGACGGAGGAGGGTCGGAATCAACTCGGCTTCGGGCAAGTTCTTCCAGTAGCGTTTGGGCATCTCTCTCTGCATGGCGTGCACCTTTACGCGCGCAGGGTTAATGATGTGCGCGTAGTACTGCCGCCAAAGTACTTTGGCCTCGTCCGCGTCGGGCACATCCGCACGCGTCAAACCCGACGTAAAATGGACGGCCGAGCCGTCCCAGTGCGCGCAGCAATCCGGCGTCAGGATCAACCAGCGCATGCTCGCAAAGCGGTCCGTAAAAAAGCGTTGGGCATCTTGTCAGCGGAAGTGCCTCCACACGCCACACGCTGATCGACGCCATGAAGAACAAACATCCCATCGCCGCCCTGGCCGAGGCGCTAGAAGTCAGTCCGAGCGGCTTTCACGCGCATCAACGCAAAGCGCAGGGCCGACGCCACCGGGAGGACGCCGAGTTGAGCGCGGCCATTGGGCCGATCTTTGCGGCCAGCCGCCAGACCTACGGCTGTCCACGGGTCACGGTGGCCTTGCGCCAGAGCGGAGCGCGTTGCGGCAAAGCGGGGCCACCGCCTAGATGAGTCGCCGGGGCAACTGCTACGACAATGCGATGATGGAGAGCTGCTGGGCGACCCTCAAGGCCGAGTGCTTCCACGGAGGACAGCCCGCCACCCGGCAGGCGGCCAAACTACAAGTCTTCGACTACGTCGAGGGCTTCTATAACCGCACCCGCCTGCACAGCGGCCTCGGTTACCAATCTCCCCTGGCGTTCGAGCCCAATCTTATCTACAGCAGAAACTAACCCTCAACGAAAACTACGAGAGCCTCGTCCTTGTTTTCGAGGAAAGATCACCATGCCAGTGCCTCATGTGCTGGTGGTGATGAACCGTGTGTTGCCAGCGGGTTGAATCGTGTGAGTATCCAGGATGCTTTCAACCACGGTAGTTCACACGTGCCGACACTGCGGCAGCGAGCGCATCCGCAAGAACGGCCACACGGTGGGCGGAGCTCAAAGGGCGAAGTGTCTGGAGTGCGAGCGCACGCTGGTTTTGACCCCCAAGGGTCCGCGTTATGGTCCAGCGTTCAAGGAGCAGGTGTTGGCCGCCTATCAGGGCCGAAGAAGTCAACAAGGCGATTCTGGAGTTGTGCGACTGCTTGTTTTTGCATCGCCAGAAAGGTAGGCACTCTTTGACTGCGCTGGGCAAATGGTTGGACGCAGCCGACGCGAGAGGTTCGCGGGAAATTATCCGTAGCTTGCCCTCGCTTGAGCAGGGAGAATGCTGGGTGTGGCGCAGGGACGCAAAGACCCAGTACTCGCTCGAATTCCTAATAAGCGCAGCCATCATCCAGACCGGCGCAACCTAGCAGCCACGACAACCGTGGAGAAAGCTGGCGCAGATGTGAGCGGGTTTGTGTCACGTCTGACACAGGCAATCGCCGAGCAAGGCACTGGGCTGCCCGGGTCGGTGAGTGCATCCAGAGTAGGCCGGATTTTTTCAACTAATCACGAGAGCAAATTGCTCGCGAAAATTCAGGGTTTGGAGGCTGAATGCGATCGCTCCCGCGCGGAGAATGAGCACCTACGCGAAAAGCTGCGGGCGGTAAGCGATCATCTTGCCCAGGCAATTGATGCGATCAACCTCACTCCCTTGCAACACGTCGTGAAGGCATTGCCAACTCCGATCGTTGTCGATACTAGTCGAGAGCAGATTTTAACGCTTTCCGGTCCGGCGGTGCGCGCGCTTAAATACGGCAAACTTTCAAAGGCGGTCTCGTCTATTTTGGCAGTGCTCAAGGCACATTATCCCAAACCGCGTACCCGCGAGTCGATTGCCTTGCAGGCGGGATATAGTGTCAGCGGTGGAGGTTTTTTGAACGCACTTAGCCAAGCGCGGGTTGCGGGATTGCTGGAAGGCAGTCATAGTCTGACTATTACTGCCAAGGGAATTCAAGTGGTGGGCGATGTTCGCCCAATCCCGACGGGAAAAGCTCTGGCGAATTATTGGGCTCCTCAGCTTGGGCGCGCGGAAAGGTGCATCTTGGAAGTGGTGACGATTCCACCTCGGCGTGCTTTCTCACGCGAATACATCGCACAGCAGGCGGGCTATGCAGCGAAAGGTGGAGGGTTCCTGAACGCGCTTAGCCGACTGCGCACTCTTGGGATCGTTGAGGGCAGCCGCGAGATCAAAGCAGCACCGGAGTTTTTTGCATTGGGCTCCACCTGACCAGCCCCACTATCCACTCCAAGGACAGTGCTGGGCATGTGTGAACAACGCCGGACTTATTCTCACAGCTATTCTCATATCAAGGAAGATAATGGCTTAAATTGTTGCTGAACAGACATTTGCCAGAGGGGAGAATCGAACTCCCGACCAAGGGCTTATGAGTCCCCTGCTCTACCGCTGAGCTACCCTGGCATCCGAACAAGAGCGAGAAAATAGCGCTGCCCACTGGCGGGCGCAACGAAATCATATAGTTTTTCTTCTCACCGATCCTACGCTTTTACAATCATGCCCGAACTCGCTGAAGTCGAACACAGCCGCCGTCAATGGGACCCCGGTTTCGGTCAGTCCGTCAAGGAAGTACTCATCGCGCGGCCAGAAATTCGCGTCTTCCGCGATACTGACGTTGACGCCCTGCGCAACCATTTAACCGGTAAACGCTTGCTTGATTCCGAAGCCAAGGGAAAACAGATGCTTTTCCGCTTCTCAGGCGATCTGTGGCTCGGCATTCACCTTGGTATGAGCGGCGAACTGCGCCGCGAGGATGGTCTGGAGGACACCCCGCGCAAGCACGATCACTTTATCCTGCGGCAGACTGGACTATCACTGGTTTTTGAGGACAAACGCCACTTCGGACGCGTCCGTTTGCACCACGGCAAGGAACCACCGTCCTGGTGGACAAAGCTCCCGAAAGCTATTTCATCCGAGGAGTTTACCTACGAACTCACCGCCAAATTCCTGGCGCGCCGCCAACGCACGCCCATCAAGGCCGTCCTGCTCATGCAGGAGCATTTCTTAGGCATCGGCAATTGGATGGCCGACGAAATCCTCTGGCGGGCAGGCATACATCCCGCCAC
This sequence comes from uncultured Chthoniobacterales bacterium, assembly GCA_964242205.1. Taxonomy (GTDB): domain Bacteria; phylum Verrucomicrobiota; class Verrucomicrobiia; order Chthoniobacterales; family SZAS-18; genus CAHJWO01. The sequence continues at coordinate 105,147 of CAXTBX010000003.1, read as the reverse complement.
GTTGGCGGGCGAGTTGGACGGGAGAGATTCACGCCGCCTCTGGGAGCAAACCGTTTGGGTCAGCAAAACGGCCATCCGCATCATCAGCGACGACTGGACCTATCCGCCCGATTGGCTCTTCTCCCACCGCTGGGAAGCTGGCGGTCAATGCCCGCGCTGCCTCGCTGCGCTCGACCGCGCAACCATCGGAGGTCGAACCACTTGCTGGTGCCCAATCTGCCAACCGGCTATCAAGACTACCCCCGCTAAGCGCAAGGTTCCCGCGAAAAAAGTCGTCGGCAAAAAGGGGGTGTGACAGCGAGCTGTCAACTCTTAAAATCGCGCTGACTGAACGACACGATCCCGCGTATGACAAACGTGGCGTCCAGCGCGCCAAGGTACGCCGCGTCGATGCTGATTTCCCGCCAGGGAATTCGTTGCGCAAACGCCTGCAACCAAGCGGACATGTGGCCAGTGACAAAGTAATTTTTGTAATGTTCGAAGTAGGGAATGTTGCGGAAGATCGAATCGAAGAACAACAGCGTCATGATGGTCGCCGTGGCGGGCTTCATGTTGAGGCAGGAAAAAAGAAGCCCAGACTGGCGAAGGTCATCAGGCCTAAAGCCAGCAGCGGCAAGGAACCAAAGTAACGCGTCAAGCGGCGGGTCGCGCCGCTGCGCTGGAGCTTCTGGCGCTCGTCGAAGGAAAGATCGTTGAGCTGGTCGGCGGTGTGGCGCACCGTGCGCACACGGTCGGCGACGGAGAGTTTGGAAAGATCGGATTTGCCGAGGTAGGCCGTGAATGGAATCTGCCGTCGGCCTAGTGACGCGCAAGACGTGAATCGCCCCGGCGGCGAGCAGCCAGACGGCACCGAGAGCGAAGGCGGTTTTGAGCCAGACGTTCATCCGGGGCATAGCCTAGCACAGAAGCCGCCGCCCGGCAGCCTTCACGTCGGCCTGTGAAAATGCTCCTTGAGCCGCAGGAACGGATTTTCGACGAGGTAGTGCGACAAGAGCGCCATCGCCACGACGCAGCCCAGGTTCCACGGGAAGACGTTAAACCACCGGCCCATGCCCAGCAGGAACAGGTTGTTCCAGACGTAGAGGCTGTAGGAGAGGACGCCCACGTATGCCAGGGGCCGCCAGTTGAGCAGCCGGAACAGCCGCGACGCGGGAAACGACACCGCCGCCGTGATCACCACCCCGAGCGAGACGAGATCCAACGATTTGCCGACCGTCAGCCCGTAGCTGCCCCGCCACCGGAACGCCAGGAGCGGGGAAACGTAGGTCAGGAACACGAGCAAACCCGCCACGAGCCAACCCCGCGATGCCGCGCGCTCCAGCCAGCGACGCGACGCCTCTCGGCGCAGCAGCACGCCGAGCAACACCCCGGCGGCAATCGAATCGAACTGCGTGTGGAACATCAGGTTGATGGCACCGCGCGTGCCGGGGGCCAAAAAGTACGAGGCGACGCGGATCAGCGGTGCCGCAGCCATGACCACCATCAGGAACGCCAGCAACCGCCGCCGGAAGTGGAGAAACATCAGCAGCGGCCATGTCAGGTAGAACTGCTCTTCCAGAGCCAGGGTCCAATAATGGCCGATGACCTCATAATTGTATCGCCCCTCCTGGTGGTCCCAGAGCGGACGGTAGTTGAGGCTGAACGTGGCGGCGGACAGCAGCATTCGCCGTGACAGGACGATCCAACCCAATCCCATCAGCACGGTCAGCACCGCGAGATACAGGTAAAAGCATGGGAAGATGCGCAGGACGCGGCGCACGTAAAACAACTTCCAGTCAAACCGCCCGGTGCGCTGCGTCTCGCGCGCGCTCAGGTTATAGATCAATAAACCGCTGAGCGCGAAGAAGATATTGACGCCGAGTTGGGCATTACCCGCGTAGAACAGCCAATGGTTGGCGGCGGGCGGCATTGTGATGAAGCCGTGGCCGAGCAGCACCATGAGAATGGCCACGCCGCGCAGACCGTCCAGGCTGGGAATGCGGCCAGAGGCGAGGACGTCGGGCGGTGCCGCGGCGGGGTCGGGAGCGGGAGCGGCGTGGTCGATGACGTGCAAAGTCGGGGAAAGACGCCGCGCGCGTCAAGCACCGAGCGGCGGAACCTGCGGGCGAATGCATTTACAGCCGTTTTCAAAAAGATCGAGCTCGGAAAAGCCAGGCGGCTGCGCCGCGAGGTTTTGCCACGGCATCCGCCCTTCGCCAACCACCTGGTCAACCATTTTGAAAATGGCTACAGAGAAGGGGGGCTCGGAGGCCGAGGACGGTAGGGAGGCGGATGCGCCTGCGGCGCGTGCCAAGATGGACTTCTGACCCTGCGGCTCCTTCAGGCGTTGGCCCGAAACTAGCTTCAACCATCGGAACAGGCTTTTTCCCAAGCCGTTCCACGATGCAAGCCATCCGCCCAGACCCCCCCCCCGCCCCGGAACCGCGCATCCTCGTGTTCATCGTCGCCTATAACGCGACGACCACGCTGCCCTGGGTGCTGGACCGCATCCCCGCCTCCATGCGCCGGGAAAACGTGGAAGTGCTGGTCATCGACGATTCCTCGCCCGACGAGACTTTCCGCACGGGCGTCGACTACGTTGCCAGCCATCGGGCGGAGAGCAGCGTCAAGATCACCGTGCTTCGCAACCCTGAGAATCAGCGGTACGGCGGCAATCAGAAGCTTGGGTATCGCTACGCGATTGAGAACGGGTTCGAATACGTCGCGCTCGTCCACGGCGACGGGCAGTACGCGCCCGAGTGCCTGCCGGAGCTGCTCGCGCCGCTGATCGCCGGGGAGGCCGACGCCGTGTTCGGCTCGCGCATGATGAACCGGGGCGGCGCGCGCCGGGGCGGAATGCCGCTCTACAAGCTCCTAGGCAACAAGGTGCTGACGCGGTTTCAAAACGCGCTGCTGGGGTCGAACCTGACGGAGTTTCATTCGGGGTATCGGCTCTATTCCGTGCGCGCGCTGCAACGTGTGCCGTTCGAGCGGAACACGAACGATTTTCATTTCGACACCGAGATCATCGTCCAATTCGTGCGCGCGGGGCTGCGGATCAAGGAACTGCCCATCCCGACGTACTACGGCGACGAGGTCTGCCGCGTGGACGGGATGCGGTACGCCTGGGACGTGTGCAAGACCATGCTGCGCGCGCGGGTGCACGAGATGGATTTGCTTTATGACCGCAAGTTCGACGTGGGCGACCCGGCGCGCTCGTACGAGTTGAAACTGGATTATCCGTCGTCGCACACGTTCGCGCTCGGCGCGGCGCGGCCCGGCAGCGCGGTGCTCAACATCAACGGGAACAAGGCCGACTTGTCGGCGGAGTTCGTCGCGCGGGCGTGCCAGGTGACAAACTTGGGTGAAACGAGCGAGCAGCCAGCCGCGCCCGGCGTGGAAAACATCGCGTGGAACATCCAGGCCGCCGAGTTTCCCGTGGACATCTCGCGCTTCGACCAGATCTACCTGCTCGACGTGGTGGAGCACCTGCACGAGCCGGAGCGGTTCATGGAAGAGATGCGGTTTGCCGCGCGGCGGCATCGTCCGGAGGTGGTCATCGCCACGGCGAACGTGGGCTTCTTTGTCACGCGGCTAATGCTGCTGTGTGGGCAGTTCAACTACGGACGGCGGGGGATTTTGGACCGGACGCACCGGCGGTTGTTCACCTTTGGGTCGCTGCGGACGATGCTGGAGCAAGCAGGCTACAACGTGCTGGAGATGCGCGGGGTGCCCGCGCCGTTTCCTTTGGCCGTCAAGACGCCGTGGCTGAGCCAGTGGCTGCTGCGGGCGAACAAGTGGCTGGTGCGCATGAGCCGGGGGTGGTTCGCGTACCAGATCTTCGTGCGCGCACAGGCGTCGCCGAGCGTGCATCATTTGTTGGAGCAGACGGTGGAGAGCAGCGATGCGCTGCGCGGGGAGCGCGTGGCGCGGGGGTGAGGCAAAGTTGCCTGACATTGTAGGGTAATAGGCCCCGTTGCCGACACCGGTTGCGCTGATTGCCCTTTGCATCCTCTCTCTTTGCTCTCTGGGAGGCAGGCGTGATCTGTCGGCAACGGGGACCGTTGCCCTACAACCTGACAGGCTGCTGCGCGGCCTGGTTTTGTCATCACGCCCGAAGGCGCGATCCGCTTACTTCAAGATGTGCAAGGCGTGAAAGAGGTCCAACGGGACCAGTTCGTAAAGCGGGTATTGCACCGCCAAGCGGTAATATTGATTGAGGTCGAAGGCGCAGAGCGCCGCGATAAAAGCGGCGAACGCAGCCCAGCGCCGTTGGTCGCCCGCGACCCGCGCCGCCAACAGCGAGGCCTGGCCAACCGCGAGGAGGCGCAACGGGAGGTCCCAGATCGACGCGTAACGTAGATTCATGCCGTACTTCACGTTGGCCATCAGCGCGAAGCTCGCCGCGATGAACACCAGCCCGAACCAGAGTGCACGGTCGTCGCGGCGGAGTTGAAAGATCATCCCGAACGCCAGCACGAACACAAGCGGACTCATCGTCAACAGGTCGATCCAATAACGATACCAGGGCCCGTCGCCCGTGGCGATGGCGTAGGCAAGGTGCATATTTTTCGGCACGCCGAGTTGGTAGACACCGATCAGGGTCGGCAGACCGCCCGCGATGTTCGCGAGCACCGCGACGCCGATCAGCGGTCCTACCAGCGTCAGGATCAGCAACGGGCGTGAGAGCGTGCCGAACCGGAACCAGCGGTTTGCCGTCAGGAGCGCCAGAATGGCGGCAAACACAAAGAACGCGTTTTCCTTGGTTGTCACCATCGCCGCCAACCCTAGTGTGTACATGGCCAGCCAGCCCCGGTGGCCCGGCGCGTGCAGGCTTTCCCACAGGCCCCAGAGGGTGAGCAGGACCCAGAATTCGAAGAAACCGTCTGCCAGCGCGTGTTGCGAAAAATGGATCTGCAAAGGCGAGAACGCCAGCAGCGCGAAGGCCGCAAACGCCAGCCGCCGGTCAGACAGCAGGCGAAACACGAAGCCGCCCGCCAACGCCAGCGTGCCAACGCTGAAGGCCTGCGAGACCGCGTGGAAACACCCGATGGAGCTGCCGCCGAACACACCGTGCCAGAGGTAGGCGCAGAAGATGTAGAGGAAACGCGTGGGCGGCAGGATGGAGCCTTCCAGCGTGCGCTGCACCGCGAGGTATTCGTCCACGATGTCGGGATAGCCGCCGAGGCCGACTTTGTGGAGTTGGTTGAGGTAATGGACGTAGAGCGTTTCGTCGAAGCCGGTGCCGGTGAAGCCGCGCCAGTGGACGAGCCGAAGCGCGACGCCGCCCAGCGCGACGAGAGCCAGAGCGAGCGCGAACCAGGAGGGGGGGCGCGTGGAATCGGCGGCGGGGGCGGGAGCAGCCGGAGCGGCGGTGGCGAGAGGGTGGTCAAGCACAAGAGACATAAGGGCGGAAGGCGAAAAGGAGATCGAGTTTGGGCGGGCGTGACTGGAGAAGTATCGCATCCTGGCGAGGCTGCCGCGGGCCGGAAGGTCCTTCGGCTCGCTCAGGATGACAGTGCTTCCAGATCATGGAGTGACGGCGGCGCGTTGCTGGGCCGTGAGTTCGTCGTTGAGCTTCTGGAACATGGGGTTGCCGGGGCCGAGGCGCATGGCCTCCGACAGCGCGGCCTGCGCACCGCCGAAGTTGCCCTGCCCCAAGCGTGCCTCGGCCAGCAGGTAATTGGCCTTGGCGTCGGCGGGATCGATGCTGAGCGAGCCGGTCAGAAAACGCTCGGCCAGCGGCCAGCGCTTTTCCTGGATGGCCAGTACGCCGAGGTTGTTGAGCACGCGGTCGTGGCGGGGGTCGAGATCGAGCGTGCGGCGGTAATAGCGCTTGGCTTGGTTGCGGTCGCCTCTTTCGAGGAACACGTTGCCCAGCGCGAAATTCGTCTCGGCGCTTTCGGGGTTGGCCGCGAGGGCACGGGCGAGCTTCTGCTGCGCGCGGTCGAGGCGGCCCTGTTCGATGTCGGTGAGCGCGCTGTTGTACTCGTCGAGGTGTTGCAACTCGTTGGGCACCGGCCGGTTGACGATCACCATCGCCACCGCGAGCACGGCGGCGTATTCCGCCACCGTGCGCCAGCGGCGAGAGGCGAGCGCGCGGCAGATTTCGCTGATTCCGAAAGACGCCAGTAGCAGCAGGCCCGGCACGACGGCCATGCGGTAACGCTCGGTGACGAACACCGTCAGCAGCGAGGCCAAGTGCAGACCGATGGCCGCGACGATCCACCGCGCTTGGGGTCGCCGAGCCGCCGCAAGCGCCAGCCCCGGCAGAGCCAGGATCGCCACCAACCCAAACCCGGGACCAGGCAGGAGCGCACCGTCCTCCTGGAAGGAACTGATCACGCCGAGGTCGTCGTATTGGAAACCGCTCCAGAAGTTAGCGAACTTCGTGCCCAGCAGGCGCACCCAGTCCGCCGGGTGCTCGCGGATGTAGTCCTTGGCCAGACCCGACCAGAAGGCGGATACCTCCACCCGCTTGAGCGGATGGCCCGCCGCGCGCTCGGCCCAAGTGATCGAATCGCGCAACATGCCCTGTTGGTCGGTATGCAGGGGCGTCGGGATTTTAGGGTAGCCGTTGGCCTGTGAATTATTGCCGAGGAAGAAGTTGATGCCGCTGTGGGCGGAAAGGACGACGGGCTCGTGCGCGAGCACGTAATTATGGTACGCGCACGGCGACACGCCCGCCACCACGCCCGCAAGCAGCAGCGCGGAGGCGAGCAGACGCAGGCGCAGGGCGGCGGACGAGGTTGCGGGGGTCCACTCGCGCCGCCACCAGACCGCCGCGAGCACCAGCGGAATGAGGAACAGGATGTTGGCCACCATCATGGCCACTACGCCCATGCCCAGACCCAACCCAAGGAAGGCCCAGGCCGCCGGAGGTGCGGTGCGCCGCCGCAAGATCCACCACACCACGACCCAGAACGATGCGATGAGGTAGCACGTCGGCATGAGGACCGTGGAATAAACCTGCGCGGGCACAAATAAGACCCAGCCGAGGGCCGCCGCAGCGCCAATGAGTTGGGCGGGCCGGGCGGCGGCACCCGTTTCATGCCGCGCAAAAACGAGCGGCGCGAGGGAGTAGATCAACGTGGCGGTGATTGCCTCGACACCCATCTGGAGCAACGCGGCGACGTAGGGTTGGAAGCCGACGAGCTTGTAGATCAACGCCAACCAGTAGGCGTAGCCGGGCAATCCGTAGAAAGCTTGGTGGTCGGTGAGTATCCCGGCGGCGATGCGCCGCGCCCAATCGCTGTAGAACTTCATGTCGCCCTGGCTGGGCGCGAACTCGGGCGTGTTGGCGGCTTGGCAGAGCACGAACAGTCGCAGCGACAGCGCCACGAGGAAGACGACGAGGGCGGGCGAGAACTTGCGCTGAGGAGGCGATGCAGCGGGAAGGGCGGCGTTTTGCACGCGCGCTTAAAAAGCAGTTCCCATGCTGGCACAGGTAGTTACAACCATTCTTTTTCGAGACGAAGAATTCTCAGCATTGCAAGACTTCTTCGCATAATTGCAAATCATGACAAACTCGCGTGTGGTGCCCTCTTTCAGGTTTGAACACGGCACACGCGTGCTCGGCAGATTAGCGAGTGAGAGTGCTTCAACAGAGTAATCCGGGCGTGCCGCGCCAAGCGCAAGCCGGTTGGTACGACGCGCCGTTTGTCCCGTTTGGCATCACAGTTGCTTAACAGTCTGCCAAGCGAGGGCGGTCACCTGACGGCTCCCGTGAAACTGAAATACAACGATACCTCATCCAACGCTAGAACAGTATGATCCAAAACATCCGTAAGACTCGTGGGGGTTTCACCCTCGTCGAAATCATGATCGTGGTGGCCATTATCGCCCTGCTCGCCGCAATCGCCGTCCCCGGCTTCCTGCGCGCCCGCAAGCGCTCCCAAGCCACATCCATCCTCAATGACGCCCGCGTCATCGACGGTGCGATGGACCAGTATGCCATCGAGAACAACAAGAAAGGCAGTGACACCGTCACTTCCGGCAACGTCAAGCAGTTCTTCAAGGACGGCAGCCGCCTGTACCTCCAGGCCAAGGCTGGCACCACCTTGACGGACATCCTGGGCAACAACTACAGCTACGGCACGTTCGACGCTGGCGTGAAGATCGACTCCGCGACGAAGACGAACTTCAGCGACGTGATCGAAAACGGCACGTCGTTCTGGGGCGCGTACAATTGATCGCCGCACACGACTGACTCTTGCCGCCCTATTCCGGCGGAGCAACCACGCCCTTTCGGAAACTTTCCGAAAGGGCGTTCCGTTTTCAGGTGATGCGGGGCCGAGGTCTCGCACAAAGTTTACGAAGTTCACCCAGGAAGAGGTGGAACAAGCAAAATTGCCCCGTGCTCGTGTCCGCCTGACCAAACTCGATCTTTCCAGATGCTTGCCGAAACCGTTCCCGCCCCGCCGACGCAACCCACTCCATTGCATCTACTTGCTCCGGTGACCCGGAGGCCTGCCGGGAACCAGGGACTGGCGACTGGGCTGCTGGCGCGTCCGCTCGGGGCGGCGTTGTTACTGCTGACGGCGGTTTTCACGATCTATCTGCCGTCGTTGAACGGGCAGTTTCTCTGGGACGATAATTCACTCGTCAAAGGCAATTACCTGATCCGCAGCCCGCTATTTTGCCTGGAGGTCTTCCGGCACACGCTGTTCAACGACGATTCCAACTTCTACCGGCCCACGCAGACGCTGACGTTCATGGCCGACTACTGGTGCGGCGGCCTGGACCCGTTCGTGTACCACCTCACGAGCGTGTTGATCCACGCCGCGAATGCCGTGCTGCTGTGTCTGACCCTGCGTCGAATATTACCCGAACTTCTACGCGGCGCGCTGGACCGGCGGCAGGTGAACCTGCTCGCACTGGGGATCGCGTTGGTCTGGGCCGTGCATCCCGTCCACAGCGCCGCCGTGGCCTACATCTCGGGTACGGCGGACACCTTGGCGATGACATGTTGCCTGCTGGGATTTTTGCTGGCTGAGCGGGCGTTCGTCGCCGCGCGTCCCCTGCCCCGCGCCGCGTGGTCGGCGGGCGCGGTCGGGTGTCTGCTGCTGGGGCTGTGCGCGAAGGAAATCGCGTCGGTCTGGCTGCTGTTGTTCCTGGGCTACCTGTTCTTCCTGCGGGCGGACACCTCGCGCCGGGCGCGCTGGACCGTCGTGGCGCTGGCCACGGCGACATTGGGAATTTACCTCGCGCTGCGCCACCTGACGCCCGTTCCGCCCACGCCGCCGCCCCTGCCGCCGATGCCATCCAAGCCCGTACTGATACTGCGCGCGCTGGGCGATTACGGCAGCCTGCTGCTGTTCCCCGCCAAACTCTTCATGGAGCGGCAGGTGTTCGCCGCGCCGGGCCTGGCCAACGCGGAGGACGAGACGTTTTATCACACGCTGGCGTGCACCGGCGCGCTCGTGCTGGCGGCGTTCGCAGCGGGCTGCTGGTGGCGGGGCCGGGGCCAGACGCTGCGGCGCGCGGGTGTGGCGTGGTTCTTGGTCGGCTTCCTGCCGATCTCCAATCTCTTCGCGCTCAACGCCAGCGTGGCGGAGCACTGGCTTTATCTGCCCAGCATCGGGTTCCTGCTTTTCCTGGTCGGAGTTGGTCTGGATCTGCCGCTGCTGCTGCCGCCGCGCCGCGCGGGGATTGCGCTGCTGGTGGGGACCGCGTGCGTGGCCGGGGCGCTCGGGCTGCGGACGTGGCTGCGCACGTTCGACTGGACTGATGAACTGACCTTTTTCCGCCAGACCATCGCCGACGGTGGCGACGTGTTCCGGGCGCGCGCCGGACTGGCCGTGGCGTTCCAGCGCAGGGGGATTGACAACGGCGATGCCGCTGCCAACGACCGGGGGATCGCGGTGTTGCGCGAGCTGGTAAAGCGGTCGCCGAAGGCGGTGGCACCACGGATCAACCTCGGCCTGTCGCTCGCGCGCAAGGGCGACGAAGCGCAGGCCAAGATCGTGCTGGACGGCGTCGCCGCCGATCTGCTCGCGGGCGGAACCCGCGACCCGCGCGAGATCGTCACGCTGCTCAAAGGGCTCGGACAACTCGACCGGGACGACCCCGCTTGGCCGGAGCGGCAGGGGGTCCTGCTCACGCGCGGGTTGCAACAGTTTCCGCACACCTGGGAGTTGGTGAAGTACGGGGTCGAAGTGCGCGAGCAGGGCAGTCAGTTGCCCGAGGCGCTGGCGATGGCGCAACGGTTTGCCGACGCGCATTGGTGGCACGCGCCGGCCCGGTACACGGTCGGATTGGTCCAGGCGCGGATGGACCGGCCTGCCGACGCGCTGGCCACCTGGGCCGAGGCCAGCCGACTCGACGTGCACGACGCCGAGGCATTGAGCAGCGCCGCCGCGCTTTGTTTGCAGACCGGGCAACCCGGGGAGGCACACGAGTTGCAGGCGCGCGCCGTGCGTCGCCAACCAGACAGTCCCCGGCAGCACGTGCTTTTTGCCAAGGTGTTGGCACAACAAGGCGATGCGCGCGCCGCCGCGGCGCAGGTGGCGCTGGCGAAGTCGCTCGTGGAGCAGGCGGACGGGGGGCAATGAGCGGCGGTTGGCGGCGGGGATGTCTTGTGGCCGGGAGCGTCCACGGCAACGAGGCTCGTTGCACTGGAATTGCCGCCTGCCGGGCAACGGTCGGAGAAAGGCAGATGCACCTGCGGCACGAGTCAGAGAAACTCTCGGAGAAGGCTCCTTATCTGGAGCTTATGAAGCTGATTCGCGTTTTTGCGGCGGGAGCTCCCCTGCGGGGTATCAGTCCTGCTACACCAGACGCGGGGGGTTAGATGGCTCCCCGATTCATATCATCCATCCATCATCCCAACCACCTGCGTGCAACGCAATCCATGAAAATCCGTCCGTCCACCCATCCGCCCAATCAACACGGCTTCACCCTCATCGAGATCATGATCGTCGTGGCAATCATCGCCCTCCTGGCCTCGCTCGCGCTGCCCAGCCTGCTGCGGGCGCGCAAACGCGCCCAGGGAGGCTCGATCCGCAACGACCTGCGCCTGATCGACGACGCCGTCGAGCAGTACAGCGCCGAAAACGGCTTGGTCTCCGGCACGGTCATCCCCGTGCTGGCCTGGCGCGGTTACCTGAAGCCGAACACCCGGCTTTACTCCAGCAACACCAATGTCTTCGGGGAGCCGTACGGCACCCAAAAGTCGGGCTTCATCCCGACGGTGCCGAGCAACAACTGGGACATGCTCGCGGACGTTTGCGACAGTTCGTTCTGGGCACCTTATCAGCGGTCACCCTAAAGAGGGTGGGCAAGGTTGCATCGTTCCCGGCGCGGTGGGTCGTGGTTCGGCCCGTCGCGCCGTGCGCCGTTTTGGGGATGACGGTTGGCGGCGGGTTCACGGCGGGAGCTGCCGCTGGCGGTAGGCTTCGAGCCGGACACGGCCACCGGCCTCGGCACCAGCGGGCGCGCCGGGCCGGCGGGCGGCTTCCAGCGAACGGGCGGCGGTGGCGGTGGCGGCGTCCCACTGGCCATTTGCGGCCTGCGCGTACGCGAGGACATTGAGGCTGCCCAATTCCTGTCCGTCGGTCAGTTCTGCGGCGCGCTTTGCCAGCAAGAGGCCGATCCGGCGCGTTTCGGGGTTGGCGTCGTGTGCGTAGCCCCAACCCAGCCGCAGCAGCGCGGGCAGCCAATCGGCGTGCAGGGCCAGCCCGGCCACGTCCTGCGTGGCGGCTCCGATGATGTCGCCCCGTGCCTGGAGCATTTCCGCCAGGCCGAAGTGCGCCAGCGCGAAGTCCGGGAAGTGTTCCACGCATTGTCTGTAGACGGCAAGCGCGTCGTCGGCGCGTCCGCTGTTGGCCAACGCGAAGGCCAGGTTGTTGAGAGTGTCGGGCGATGTGGTTGACCGGTCACGCGCGGGCGCGAGCACGGCGGCGGCTTCCGGCCAGCGACGCGCCTTGAGCAGCAGCGTGCCCAGGAACCGGATCGAGTCGTCACTGGTATAGCCTAGTCGCCACGATTGAAGATAAGCGTCGGTAGCCTCGGCGAACCGACCGGATTCGAGTTCGGCGTAGCCGAGCATGTGATACAAGCGCGCCGTCGGGCGGACGACGCTGACCGTATGCTCGAACAGCGCGGCGCTCGTGCGCCAATAGCCGGTCTGCCGGTAGCTCAACGTCACCGACGCCAAGGCCGCGCCGGTGGTCAGGCTGGCGAGTGCGAGGCGCGCGGCGTGGCCACAACGGGTCCACAACGCCGCGCCGGTCCAGAACAGCGCGAAGAACAACCCGACGTGGGGTAAATACGTGTAGCGGTCCGCCACCGCCTGCTCCCCAACCTGCACGATGCCAATGACCGGCACGAGCGTACCCAGGAACCAGCACCACCCGACGAGCGCGAACGGCAGCGTCCGCCGGGCCAGCCACGCCGCGAGCGTCACGGCCAGCAGGACGCCAGCCCACACCAGCGGCGCGCCCAGCGATTGCGCGCGCCAGTACGGATAATAAACCCCCAGGCCGACCGGGCACAACGTCTTGGCGAGATAGGTTCCGTATTCGAGCGCCGTCGAGGCCGCGCGGTGGGCCGGGGGCAGCGCGACGAGCGACACCATCGCCGTCGCGCGTTGCGCCGCCAGCGTTACCACGCAGGAGGCTGCCGCCAGCCCGACGAACGGAATTTTTTCCAACAGCCGCCGCCGCCACGACGCCGCGTCCAACCGCCGCAACGGCCAATAGTCGAGCAGCAACAGCAAAGGGGGCAGTGTCACCAACATCGGCTTGGCCGCCAACCCGAGCGTGTACCAAACGACCGACAGCCAATACGCTCGTGGGTTGTCACCGCGCGCGTAACGCGTGTATGCCACCAGCGTGAGGCAAAAGAACAGCGTGCTCAACACGTCCTTGCGCTCTGTCACCCACGCGACCGATTCGACGTGGAGCGGATGGGCCACGAAGAAAAAGGCGGTCAACGCGGCGGGCCAGAGCGCGCCCGTCGCCGTGCGTAGCCAGCGGAAGATGAGCACGGCGTTGATCGCGTGGAGCAGCAGATTCGTCAGGTGGTAGCCGCCCGCGCGCAGGCCGTAGAGCTGCGCGTCCACCATCAGCGAGAGCCAGGTCAGCGGATGCCAGTTGGATCGCTCCAGACTCGTCCACGCCCACCGCCAGCCGTCCCATGTCAGGCCGCGGTTGACGTGGGCGTTTTCCACCACGTAGCCGGGATCGTCGAACGAGATAAGCGGGTGGCCGAGCGTCTGACCGTAGATGCCCAACGCGGTCGCCAGCAAGACCAGCGTAACGAGCAAATCCGCCTCGCGCCCCGACCACCTTGGTACCGAGGTTTGCATGGGTGATTGGCTTCACTCCGGCGACAACGCCCAGAACTTCTCCGCCGCCGTGGCCCAACTTCGGGTCTGCACGCCGCGCCGCGCGGCCTGACCGATCTCCGCGCGTTTTGCAGGGTCGCGCCCCAGGCTCACGATGGCCGCCGCGAGGTCCTCGATATCCAGGCCGCGCGTGATGACGCCCGTGACGCCGTTTTCGATCAATTCTTGCGGCCCTTTCTGATCCGACACAAGCACGGGTAATCCGCTGGCCTGCGCTTCGATCACGACGTTGCCGAACGTGTCGGAAATGCTCGGGAACACGAACAGGTCCGCCGAGGCGTAGGCGCGTGCGAGCGGCTCGCCGCTCAGGTAGCCGGTGAAGATGGCGTCGGGCAGGAGGCGCTGCATGGTCTTCGTGTAAACACCGTCACCGACGATGGCCGCGCGCACCGGCAGCCCGGCGGCGCGCGCACGGTCGTGGGCGGCGGCGAAAACGTCCAGGTTTTTCTCCACCGACACGCGTCCCACGTAGAGCAAGATCAGCTCGCTGGGTTGCGCGCCTTGGGCCGTCCAGAAGGTCGGGTCGCGCCGCTCGGGATGGAACAGTTTGGTATCCAAACCGCGCGGCAATATCTTGATCTTCTCACCGTCGATGCCGCGCTCGATCCAATTACGCCGGTACTGCTCGGAATTGACGTAGATCAGGTCGAGTTGCTGGTAAAACCAGTGCATGAACCGCCACGTCAGCGATTCCATGAAATGATCTTCCGTGAGGATTTGGACGTACTGCGGAAAGTCCGTGTGGTAGATGCCGACCGTGCGCAGGTGCAGCATCTTGGCGGCCATCAGCGCCGTGATGCCGATGGGTCCCGGCGTCGAGATGATGACCTCCGTGAAGCCCTCGCGCTGGATGTAGTCGCACATCTCCAGCAGGGGCGGGAAGGTCAGTTTTTGCAGTTCGTATTCGGGAATCTCGAACTCGCCGATGGGCGGAAAATTTTTGAGCGGGATGCCCGCGATGTCGATGTGCGTACGCGAGGTGACGACGGTCAAATCGTGCCCGGCGGCGACGACGGCGGCGGTCATTTTCTGGATGGTCGTGGCGACGCCGTTCACGTCTTCGAGCGTGTCGGTGAACCACGCGCGCTTGCGGTTGCGCAGGGCCAGGGGCAGGTCGCCCGCCAGTTCGTTGCTCATCGTACGCAGCAGCCGCCGGTCGGGCGACTGGCTCTTGAAAGCGTAGATGTACGGGCTGAGCAGCAACGCCAGCGGCGCGATGGCACTGATGGCTTGGAGGCCTTCCATCATGTTCCCGGCGGAAAGCTGGCGCACGAACTTCGTGAAGAACCGGAACGCGAGCTGGTTGGCGAACAGGTTGGCGATCAGGAACGCGCGCCGCTCCGGCTCGGCCACGTCGGCGGTTTGCGTGACAATCGCGGTGCGGACCGAGGGCTGCGAAAAGTAGCCATTCAGTTCGCTCCAGAGCGAGACGTTGGCCGGTTTCGCCAGCTCGAAAATCTTGCCGCTCAGGATGCCCTGCGCGAGGAAGTTCAGCTTTTCCTGGAAGGAAAACTCCGTCGGATTTTTGCCCTCCATGAACCGTGCAAACATTTTCTCCACCAGCGCGGGCGTGGCCTGCGCGGAGTTCTTGAAAAGTTTGTCCTTGGCAAAGGCAAACCCGGTCTTGTACAAGCCATGCGAGAGGATCAGCGGTGCGCCGCCGGTGCCGTGCATGGTGGCACGACCGGCCCGCAAATGGGCCAGGAAGTCGGCGGTCGTCTTGCCCTCGGGTGTGGCGGTGTAGGTCCGCCCGGCGAACATGCCGCCCTTGTCGTCGCTGCCCGCAGTGAGGATCTTCTGCCACGGATTTGGGTGGGTAGCCGCGAGGCCGTGTTTTTCCGCGTAACGCGCGATTTTTTCCGGCGTCAGGCGGCCCAACAGATGCACGGCGGTCTGGTTGAGCAGGTCATCGCGCAGGCCGTTGCGGCCCTCGAAACATTGGAACAACAAGCAGAGCCGCTCGATGTGACTGGTCGTCAGCTTGTGGTTGATCTGGTAGAGCGGATGCGCGACGGCATGCGCTAGGCCTTGCACCGCGAGGTAGCGTTGCAGGTCGTAGATGTTCTCACGCAGCACGGCGATCTCGCGGTGTTGGGCCTCATCGAGATCCCAGACGAGAAGATGGATTTTGCAACGGTCCTCGGGAAAATACGTCGTGACTTCCTCGCTGAGGAACACGCCCGGTAGATCGGCAATCTCCAGCGCACCGTCGATCGTGTTGTGGTCGGTCAGCGTGACAAGATCCATGCCGCGCTCGCGTAGCGTATCGTAGAGCGCGCGGGGCTGCGAATAGCTGTCAGGGAAGTCGAAGCGCCGGAAAATCCAGTCCGCCGAGCGGTCGCTGAAACGGGAATGCAGATGGAGATCGACTTTCATGCAAGTTGGACGCCCCACGACGCTAACCGGGGATTACCGTCCGTCCACCGAGATATTCCTCGTAGGTCACCGCCGTCCGCCGCCGCAACGCCTCCGCCACGATGCGCTTGATCTGCCGCCAGAGCGCGGCGTGCCGGTAATCCGGCGGGTGCAGGCCGAGGCGCAGCAACGGCGCGTCGCGCAGCCACCGGGCCAACCCGGCGTTGTATCCTAGGCTGCACGCACGCCGCCACGCGTTGCGGGGGCTGTACACCAGCGAGCGCGCCGGGATGAACTCGTCGCCCGCCGCGCGGTAGTCCCGCACGCCAGTCAGGTAGGTCGTGTAACGGAACCCCGCCGCCCGGACGGCCTCGTTCGCGCCGTCGCTAAGCAACCACGCGGGCGCGATGAAGCCGGTCGGCGCGGGCGCATCCAGCCGCGCAAAATCCGCCCTGGCGCGCGCCAGCAGCGCCGCCGCCTCGTCGCGCGACAAGTCGTAAAATTCGCCCTCTCCCTGCGTGTAAACGCGTGTGACGCAACGTTGCCGCCACGTCTCCGCCGGACGCGCCGCGCGCTGGTGGTAATAACCGTGTACCACCAGTTCGTGCCCCTGCGCGGCCAGCGTCTCCACCCAGCGGCAGAACCCGGCGTCCGCCAGCATGCACCCGCGCCGGTGATGATCCGGGATCACCAGCAGCGAGCAACGCCCGACGCCCCACGCCCCGAGGTCGGCCAGCATCCGCTCAAACGTCGGGCGGGTCAGCGGGCTGACATCGTGCAGCGAGACGACCAGCGGTGGCTTCATCGCCCCCTTCCTCCCCTGCCCTGGCCGCGCCGCAGTTCGATCCCGCGCAGGTGCCGCCATAACCGCAGGAACGCCAGCAGCCCCGCCGCCGCGAAACACGCGCCGGAAAACACCTCGCCGTGGCGCGTGTAGAACGTCAGCGCCGGATCGACCGACACCTTGATCTCTCCCGCCAGCACCCCGGCGGCGAACACGCTGCCCGTGCCCAGCTCGCGCAGGAGTTGCGTCACGCGCCCGGTCGCGTCGACGAACGCCGTCACGCCCGTGTTCGCGCAGCGCACCAGCGGACGCCGGTTTTCCGCCGCGCGAAACACGGATTCGGCGAGCTGTTGCTGATTCGCGGCGGTGCGCCCGAACCAGCCGTCGTTCGTGATGTTCACGAGCACCTGCGCGCCCAGGAGCACGGGCTGGCGTGCCACGCGCCCGACCGTGTCTTCGAAGCAGATCAGCGGCCCGAGCCGCACGTCCGGGTCGTGTGCCAGGAACACGCCCGGCTCCGTGCCCGCCGCGAAATCTCCCGGCACCTGGTCGCCGATGATCCACGCGAACAGCGGGAACGAGTGTCGGAACGGCACGAACTCGCCGAACGGCACGAGGTGCATCTTGCGGTAAATCTGGTAGCGCAGGTCGCCGGTGGCGCGCAGCATGGCGGCGTTGTAGTCGGCCTCGGCGCGGCCATCAGAGCCGAAATCGTAGTCCAGCGTGCCGAGCAGCAGGTTGCAGCCCGCTTTGTCGGCGATGCCGTCCACGAAGTTCTTGGTGTCGCCGCGCGCGTCGAACATGCCGTAGGTCGTCGCGGCCTCGGGCCAGAGGAGGAGCTGCGGATGCGTGGCGATGGCGGCATCGGACAGCCGCCGGTATTGGTCGTGGATGTGTTCCTCCAGCGTGGGGTTCCACTTCTGGTCCTGCGGGATGCCCGCCTGCACTGCCGCCACCCGCAATGCCACCGTCGCGCCCGGCTGCGCCAGTTCCCGCGCCGTGGAGCGAACCCGGTGAATGCCGTAGGAAAAGACCAGCAGCATCGCCGTCACGGTCAGCGTGAAATCGAAGTGGGGCCTGATGCGGTGCGTGCGCACTTCCAGCGAGAAACGCAGCACCGTCGCCACGGCGATGATGTTGACGAACGCCGCCAGGAACGACAACCCGCCCACGCCCGTCCAGGCCGTGATTTGCAAGAACGCCACGTTGTCGTGCAGGGCCACGCCGAGGTCGTTCCAGCCGAAGCCCGAGAACATCCAGCCGCGCACCCATTCTAGGCCGGTCCACGCCGCCGCGCCGAGAAACGCGAACCACAGGTTCCAGCGCGAGCGCAGCAACGGCGAGGTGGACGCCGGTTCGGGCGTGCGAAGGATGGACTGTGCCATCGAGATCACCCGTTGCGGACTCTCGGCGAGTCTAGCCTCGCCAGGATGCGCCAACGTGGCCACGAAGGCTCCCCAGGCGGCGAAATACAGCCCCATGTAGAACGGCAGGATGAACCAGCCGATGCCCGTCACCTGCGCGAGCCAGTAAAACGCGCCCCAGAAAAACACCAGCCCCGCCGCGTAGCCCAGCGCAAACCCGCGCGCCCATCGCTTCGCCGCCAGCCGCCGCAACCACCGGGGCCGCCACCATTTTCCTGGCGCGTCGTCGGCCACCGGCAGATCGGCGCGCAACGACCACAGCGCGGCCAGCAGCGGGGTCAGCGCCAGCCAGCACAGCCAAGCCTGGTTCCAGGGCGCGAAGCAAAGCGTCAGCAGCCCGCCGCTGGCCAACGCCGCCGGCAAGGGCCACCAGCGGCGAAGCGGGCGCGCCGGGTCCAGGATCGGCGTCCGCCGCTCTTCGCTGCTCATGAGGCGGCGACCATAGCCGATGCCCGCCCGCGCGACAACTGACGATCACTCCTGCGCAGCTCAAACAACCGAAGACATTGCCGGGCACGATTTCTACGTCGTGGATGATCAAACTCCCCGCCAATCTTCTTCCGCCGTCGCCCGGGCCGGACGTGCTTTCCTGAACGTTTCGCTGGTTTTGGCAATGGTGATCGTGGCCAGCCTGATCGGCGTTGGCGGCGCTTCGGTGTTCATCTACCGGCAAATGGGCAATCATTTAAGCCTTACCAAGACGCCCCCCGCCAAGGAAACGACGTTGGCTAACGGTGATACCGGGAATACGGTCCTACCCAATCTTGTTCCCATCCAGCCCACTTCCGAGGCCCATTCTGCCACTCCCACGGTCGCCGATTCGACCGAGTGGCATTTTGCCGAATTCTCTGACCAACCGCGTTACATTGATGTGACCTACGACGGCGGGCGGCAGCACGCCCGTCTCAAGGTGAACATGGTTCTTTCGTCTAAACCGGAGTTGGCCAATAGCTCGGCACTCGTCACAGACGAAGCTGCTCCCGACGAATCTTCCCCGATTGATACCGATACGCCGCCGGGCGTGCCGCTCAGCGAGGGCAGCCGGTACATCGTGGACAAGGATACGGGCCGGATCGTCGGTATCGACGGGACCGCCGGGGCCGCGCTGGAAGTGCGTCGCGCTCAACCCGTGACCTCATCGCTGCCTGCGACGGCAAACACGATCCGCAACCCCGAACCCGAAGTGCGTGTGGCCAGTCCAGTGTTGCAGTTGGGCCGTCCGCTGTTCGACAGTGATCGCCCGGTGCAGGCGGCGATACCGACGCAGAAATTTTTGCCCTCGCGCAAGGCGATCCCGGTGACGCCGGAGGAAGTGGCCGAGGACGCAGATTCTACGTCTGCCACGTCGGCAGTGGCGGAGAGTGCTTACGCGGATAACTCCCCAGCTCCGCGCCGCGCCAAGGCGACATTCCGCGAGCCGAGCGCCCGGGAATTAGATGAGATTTTCGGCCAGCGTGCGCGCACGTCTCTGTTCCGGCGCGACCGTCCCGTGGACTGATCGATTAGACTGCAGGTAGATTGCGACCTCTGAGCGCGATAAATGCAATTACGGCGCAGCCGTTCAGTTGTATTTCACGCCATGGCTCTCGCCGTCTCCGCCCAAATCAATACTATGCGCTAACCGCAGAAGGTTTGTAATCTTGAGTGAGTGCACCGAGCCGAAGGGCCTGTCAACTGGTTGCCCAAACAACGTTGACCCAGATGACAGCGGCGATAGAACAGCCGTCTTTCCCGAAACACGTCCACAAAAAAGGACGACCCTCACGGGTCGTCCTTTCTGTAATGCTTTTCGCTTCGTCGCTTAACGCGAGTACAATTCGACGATTAACTGCTCGTTGACAATCGGCGCGATCTCCTCGCGTGAAGGCACGCGGGCCACCGTGCCGCTCAAGGCGTCGCGGTTCACCGTCAGCCAATCCGGCACCGGCACGATCTGCGTCAATTCCAGGTTCCGGGCCGCCAACTGGCGCGACTTCGGATTATCCCGCACCATGACCGCGTCACCCGGCTTCACCGTGAACGACGACACGTCGACCTTCCGGCCGTTGACCGCCACATGGCCGTGACCGACCAATTGGCGCGCGCCCCGGCGGGTGTTCGCAAACCCGAGCCGGAAAACCACGTTGTCCAACCGGGTTTCGAGCAACTGCAAAAGCGTCTCGCCCGTGATGCCGCGTCGGCGCAACGCGATCTCGTAATAACGGCGGAACTGCCGTTCCATCAAGCCGTACATGTAACGGAGCTTCTGCTTCTCGCCGAGGGCGATGGCATACTCCGACTGCTTGCGGCGCGAACCCTTCGGCCCATGGATGCCGGGGGGATAATTCTTGCGTTCCAGCGCTTTCGAGGGGCCAAAGATCGGCACTCCGTAGCGGCGGCTGACTTTCGTTTTGGGACCAGTAAACCTTGCCATAACTGAATCTTGAAAAATGCGGTGTTAGAGGATCGAACAGCCCGCGTCAGACGCGGCGTTGCTTCGGGGGGCGGCAGCCGTTGTGCGGCACGGGGGTCACGTCGCGGATGACGGTCACTTCCAAGCCGATGGCCTGAAGCGCGCGCACCGCTGATTCGCGTCCGGCACCCGGACCCTTCACGCGAACCTCGACTTCCTTCAAGCCGTGGCCCATGGCCTGACGGCTGGCGTCCTGCGCGGCCATCTGGGCGGCGTAGGCCGTGCTCTTGCGGCTGCCCTTGAAGCCGACCTTGCCCGCGCTGGACCAGCCGATGACATTGCCGTTCAGGTCGGTAATGGTGACGCTGGTATTATTGAACGTCGAAAAAATGTGGGCGATGCCAACGATGACGTTCTTCGCACCCTTGGCGCGGACGATCTTGGGCTTCTCCACGTCGTTCGGGTCGAGCGACAGGTTCTCCTTGGGCTTTTCTTCAGGGGCAGCGGCGTCCTTCTTAGGAGCCTTGGCGCGCGGCGCTTTGGGCGCAGCGACTGCCGGAGCGGCAGCGGTGGTGGCGGCGGCAGGCGCGTCCGTGGCGGGCGCGGCAGTTGGCTCCGTCGCAGGAGCAACGCTCGTGGGAGCGGCAGCTTCCTCAGTGGGTTTGTTTTCTTCTTCGGCCATACGATTAAATTTAACGAATTGGAACCCAGAATTCCTGGGTTCTTGGATTCCTTACTTCTTGTCTTTCGCGCGCTGCACGCCGACGGTCTTGCGCGGCCCCTTGCGGGTGCGGGCGTTGGTGGAGGTGCGCTGGCCACGCACGGGCAGGCCGCGCCGGTGGCGGATGCCCCGGTAGCAGTTGATCGCCTGGAGGCGCTTCAGGTTGCCTTGGATCTCGCGGCGCAGGTCGCCCTCAATGGGCAGCTTGCTCGCGGTGATTGCGCTGATGATCTCGCCGATCTGCGAGGGCGTCAGATCTTTGGCGCGGATATTCACGTCAACATTGGCGCGTTCGAGAATGCGCTGGGCAGTCTTCGGGCCAATGCCGTAAATGTAAGGCAGGGAAGCTTCGATGCGCTTCTCACCGGGGATGTCGACTCCTAACAGACGGGGCATAAAATAGTGGGCTGGGCTCGGGTTTTGGGACGCGCGTGGCTGGGCTGGTTAGCCCTGACGCTGTTTGTGGCGCGCGTTGGTGCAGATGACCCGCACCACGTTCTTACGCTTGACGATTTTGCAGTGTTCACACAACCGCTTGACGCTTGCTCGGACTTTCATAGGGATTCTTGGGAAAAATGGCGAAAAAGGCGCTACCCATCCCCTGGCGGGGCGGGCTTCGCCTTGTCCTGTTCGTTCAACGATGGCGGAACGTGATCCGCCCTCTCGTCAAGTCGTAGGGACTCATCTCTATCATAACTTTGTCGCCTGGCAAGATACGAATGAAGTGTAATCGCATTTTTCCCGAAATATGTGCCAGGATGCGCTTTCCGGTGGGCAGTTCCACCCGAAACATCGTGTTGGGTAACAACTCGATCACCTTGGCTTCTACTTCGATAGCATCTTTTCGCGCCATGTCAGGATCTCGGGTTCGCCCCTGGTCACGAGCACCGTGTGCTCGAAATGCGCTGACGGTTTACCATCTGTCGTCACCACCGTCCAGTTATCCGCCAAAACTTTTACCTCGGCTCCGCCCAGGTTGACCATCGGCTCGATGGCCAGCGTCATCCCGGCCTTGAGCTTCGGGTTGTCGCCCGCCCGGTAGTTGGGCACCTGCGGCTCCTCGTGCAGCTTGCGCCCGACACCGTGACCGACGAACTCGCGCACCACGCTATACCCGTGGCTGACGACGTGGTTTTCAATCGTGCCCGACACGTCGTAGAGCCGCCGCCCTTCCCGCGCGAACGGGATGGCCTTTTCCAGCGCCTCCTCCGTGACCTGTAACAGCCGCTGCCATGCGGGCGGGATGATGCCGATGGGGAAGGTGCGGGCATTGTCCCCCACCCAGCCGTCCTTGAACACGCCCACGTCGATCTTGACGATGTCGCCGTACTGCACGGTCCGCGCACCGCCGATGCCGTGGACGACCTGCTCGTTGATGGAGATGCAAATCTGGCCGGGGAACTTGCGGTAGCCCAAGAATGCGCTCTTGCATCCGGCCTCGGCGATGAGTTCCTTGGCATACTGG
Source organism: uncultured Chthoniobacterales bacterium (assembly GCA_964242205.1). Taxonomy (GTDB): domain Bacteria; phylum Verrucomicrobiota; class Verrucomicrobiia; order Chthoniobacterales; family SZAS-18; genus CAHJWO01. The sequence goes on along the minus strand of CAXTBX010000003.1, from coordinate 82,679 downwards.
TCCACGTCGCGCGTGAGCACGCCCGGGCGCAGGAAGTCGCCGAGTTTGTCGAGGATCTCGCTCGCCGCCTTGCCCGCTTTGCGCATCTTTTCGATCTCGCGCGGACTTTTGATGTGGATCTGGCCCATGAAAGCGGAAAGTCGGAAGTCGGAACGCGGAAGTTGTTAAGGAAAAGACGCTTTTCGCCGTTGTCTAGGCGACGGCGTGCTCGACCACGACCTTTGCCTGGACGGCGGTTTCGATCCGCGCAAAAACATCCTCCGGTGTACCGCTCGCGTCGATGCGCTGGAGAAGTCTCTGGCCCTCGTAATAGTCCATCACCGGTTGCGTATGTGCGCGGTATTGCTCCATGCGGTTGGTAAGCATGGCACTGTTGTCGTCGCTGCGGACGGTTAACGCCCCGCCGCAGACCGGGCAGGCGGCGGATTGGCTGGCAACGTGCAGACCCACCTGAAAACTGCGTCCGCATTCCTTGCACACGACCCGGTGACTGACACGCTCCTCGATCTGCGCGACCGGCAGCTCCAGCCACAGCACCGCCGTGAGCGGTGACTGGCGGCGGACCAGCACGGCGTCCAGCGCCTCGGCTTGGCCGACCGTCCGGGGAAAACCGTCGAAGATGAAGGCGTCACGGTGCGCGTCCAGCCAGCTTTCGACCGCCGCGATGGCCACGCGGTCCGGCACGAGGCGGCCCTGGTCCATTTCGCGCGCGGCTTCCTGGCCGAGCGGTGTCCCGGCGGCGATCTCCGCCCGGAGCACGTCACCCGCCGATACGACCGCCGCCCCCCAGCGTTCGGTCATAATCCGCCCCTGCGTCCCCTTCCCGGAGGCGGGCGGGCCGAGCAGGACGAGGCGGAGAGAGGGCATGAAAGTCGGAAGTGGAAAGTCGGAACGCGGAAATTAGAGGCAAAAGCTCAGGATGCAGATTTTCCGACTTCCGCGTTCCGACTCCTCATTTCCGCGTTTTTAACGATTCAGAAAATACGCCAGGCCGCAGATCACGACCACCGCCCCGCCCACACACAGCATAACCGCCGTCGTCTGCTTGGCCGGTTCACCCGCCTTGACCGGGCTGAGCGCGTTGTAGCGTCCGCCCTCCTTCTTGCCCTTGCGCAGGAAGCCGTCGTAGTGACGCTGGATCAGGTGCGTTTCGATCTGGCGCATCGTGTCGAGCATCACGCCGACAATGATGAGCAAGCTCGTGCCGCCGAAGAACTGCGCCGTGATATATGGCACGTTGAGCGCACGGGAAAGCAATTGTGGCAACGTCGCCACGATCACTAGGAAAATCGCGCCCGCAAACGTCAGGCGGGACATCGTGTAATCCAGGAAATCCGCCGTTGGCTTGCCAGGGCGCACGCCGGGGATGTAACCGCCGTTTTTCTTGAGTTCGTCGGCGATTTGGCCCGGCTGGAACATCATCGCTACCCAGAAGTAGCTGAAGAAGAAAATCAGGATGGCGTAGAGCGTGTAGTGCATCCAGCCATTCGTCAGGTTAGCGGCCAGTGCGCCCGCCGTTTGGGCATACGGCCCCTTGCTGAACAGCGTGTTAATGATCGTCGCCGGGAACAAGAGGATCGCCTGACCGAAGATGATCGGCATGACGCCCGCGTAGTTGAGCTTAAGCGGGAGCGACTGCGTGCCACCACGGAACTCCTTGCGGCCCACGATGCGGCGCGCGTACTGCACACTAATTTTCCGCTGTGCCTGGGTCAGCGCAATGATCGAACCGACCACGATGAAGAAGAACGCCACCATGATCACCAGGATAATCGGGTTGGCTTGGGCCGTGGAACCAGCGCTTGGCACGAACGTGTGCCACGCCTGGATCAGGGCGGCGGGCAGGCGGGCCACGATGCCGATGGTGATGATGAGCGAAATACCATTGCCGATGCCGCGCTCGGTGATCTGATCGCCCAGCCACATGAGGAGCATCGTCCCAGCAGTCAGGCTGACGACCGACAGCATTTCAAACCCGACGCCAGGATTGGTAACGAGGCTCTCGCCCGTCTTCTGGATCGTCGCCATGATGCCCGGTAGGAAAGGATTCGACTGCGGGTTCTCAAACGACTTGGCGAACAGGTAGCCCTGGAACAAACACAGGACCAGCGTCGCATACCGGGTGTACTGACTGATCTTCTGGCGACCGCCGTCTTCCTTCTGCAACTTGGCGAGCTGCGGAATGATCGACGACATCAGCTGCAGCATGATCGACGCGCTGATGTATGGCATGATGCCCAGCGAGAAGATAGCGCAGTTTTCCAGCGCGCCGCCGCTGAAGATGTTAAACAGCGCCGCCACCGAACCGGTAGATTGGTTATCGACCTGGGTCAGGAACCACTCGTGCAGGACGTGGGCGTTGACCCCCGGCGTGGTAATCTGCGCACCGATGCGCACGATGATGACCACGATCAAGGTAAAAATGATCCTCGCCCGCAGCTCGGGCACTTTTAAAGAATTGGCGAAAGCGGTCAGCATGGTGGGAAAAATGATGAAGGATGAAGGTCGAAAGTTGAAGGTGGAAAAGACCGGGAGGAAACGTTTCCTCTGTCTTCATCCTTCATCCTTCATCCTTCATCCTTCGCAAAGGAGCCGGATTAGCAGTGTCGGCGAACTTTAGGCGTTTGCAGCTTCTTTTTTCGAGCGGTCGCGGATGCTAACGCTACCACCGGCAGCCTCAATCTTCTCGCGAGCCGAAGCGCTGATATGGTCAACCTCAATAGCGATCTTCTTGGTCAACGCACCATTGCCAAGGATTTTGATGCCGTCGAAGCGACCACGCACCAGCCCGTGCTCGCGCAGGGCGGCTTCGGTGATCGTACCGGTCACTTCGAGGGCCTCCAAGTCGACGAGGTTCACCAAGGCATACTTCGTTTTGAAAGCCGTGTTGTTAAAACCGCGCTTGGGCAGACGACGAATGAGGGGCATCTGGCCGCCCTCGAAACCGAGGCGGATGCTGCCGCCGGAACGGGCCTTTTGACCCTTGTGGCCTTTGCCACTGGTCTTGCCGTGGCCAGAGCTTTCGCCGCAGCCGAGGCGCTTGACGCGATGCTTGGCACCGGGACGGGGCTGGAGTTCGTGAAGTCGCATAAAAACCGGAATGTGAAAGAATTAGGCCGCCACGGGCTCTTCGACCGCCGTCTCGGCCTTCTGGCCGGAGCGCAAACCACGCAATTTCATGGTCTCGTCACGCAGGCGAAGTTGCGCGAGAGCTTCCAGCGTCGCTTTGACAACGTTGGCGTGGTTGCCGCTGCCGAGACTTTTGGCCAGCACGTCTTTGATGCCCGCCGCTTCAACAACCGCGCGCACACCGCCACCGGCGATGACCCCCGTGCCGGGCGACGCCGGACGCAGCAACACCTTGCCGCCACCGTACTCACCGTAAACCTCGTGCGGAATTGTGTTCTGATGCACGGATACCTTGACCATCGCCTTACGGGCGGATTCGGAAGCCTTGCGGATTGCTTCGGCCACCTCGTTGGCTTTGCCGAAGCCGCAACCGACCTTGCCGTCATGGTCACCCGCGACGATCAGCGCGCTGAAGGAGAAACGGCGTCCACCCTTGACGACCTTGGCGCATCGATTGATGAACACCACTTTTTCGGTCGTTTCGCCGCGAACGGGCACAGCGCTTTGGTTGGTGTCGCGCTGGCGGTCACCGCCGCGACGATTTCCGCCGGATTGTTGGCCTGGAGGCATAAAGAAAAGAGAAACTGGTCGCTGAAGTGAAAAATTTTAAAAGTCCAAACCACCGGCGCGGGCCGCGTCGGCCAAGGCCTTGACTTTACCGTGGTACTGAGCACCGCCCCGGTCGAACACGACGCGGTCAATACCCTTAGCCTTGGCGCGCTCGGCCACCAATTTGCCCACCTTCTCGGCGGTCGAAGCGTTGGCGCGGGTCGCCTTGTCAGCACGGAAGTCGGCCTCGGTCGTCTGCACAGACGCGAGGGTGTGACCCTGCGAATCCTCGATGACCTGGGCATAGACGTGGCGGCCCGAAAAGAAAACGCTTAGACGAGGACGCTCCGGCGTACCGCTGATTTTCTTGCGGATGCGGAGATGAATCCGGTTACGGATGATACGGCGATCAGACTTGGCCATACTAGAAAAGGATGAAAGATGAGAAATGACGGATGAACCGGGAGCAGATTACTGGACAGTCTTGCCTTCCTTGCGCTGGACGTTTTCGCCCGCATAACGCACGCCCTTACCCTTGTACGGCTCCGGCGGGTAGTAGCCACGGATGTTTGCGGCGACTTGGCCGACCAGTTGTTTGTCGATGCCCTCGACCTTGACCTTGGTATTGTCGGTCACGGTGATCTTAATGCCAGCGGGCACCGGAAAGAGGATGGGGTGGGACTTGCCGAGGCTGAGGTTCAACTTGTCGCCCTGGAGCGCCGCCTTGAAACCGACGCCCTGGATTTCGAGGTCCTTAACGTAACCGGCGGTCACACCCGTGACCATATTGTTGACAAGCGAACGGGCCAACCCGTGCAAAGCCTTAACCGCACGGTTTTCATCGTCGCGTTTAAACGTAACTTCCCTGTCGGTCACGTCCGCCTTGATCTGGCTGGGCAGCGTGTATTCCAACTTGCCCTTGGGACCTTCGACCGCGACCAAGCCGCCCTGGCCGACGTTGATCTTGACCTTATCCGGGATGGTGATGCTTTTGTAGCCGATACGAGACATGGGATGTTTCCTCGGTTAAAATTAGTAAACGTAAGCGAGCAGTTCGCCGCCGACGTTCTGGCGTTTCGCCTCGCGCCCGCTGAGCACACCACGGGGGGTGCTCAAAATAGCGATGCCCTGACCACCACGCACGCGGGGAATCTCGTCCGCCGCGACGTAGCGGCGCAGGCCGGGACGGCTGACGCGCTTGAGACCAGTGATGGCCGGGGTCTGCGCCACGTACTTGGTCGTAACGTGGATCTGATGGGTTGCACCCTGGCCTTCCTCCTTGAAGTCGGCGATGTAGCCCTCGTCTTTCAAGACGCGGGCGATGTCGTTTTTGATACGGCTGTAGGGCAGCGCGACCAACGTCTTTTTCGCCATGCTGGCGTTGCGGAGACGGGTCAAAAAGTCCGCGATGGGATCAGTCAAAGCACTCATGTTCGGAAAATGGCGAGAGGGTTAGGCGTTGGCCTTCTTGCGGTCGCTGAAGGGCATCCCCAGCTCGCTGAGCAGTGACTTGGCTTCCTCGTTGGACTTCGTGCTCGTGACGATGCTCACGTCGAAGCCGATGTTACGCTGGATCTTGTCCAATTCGATTTCCGGGAAGATGGACTGGTCCGTGACGCCCAGCGTGTAGTTGCCTTGACCATCGAACGCTTTAGGGGACACGCCGCGGAAGTCGCGGATGCGGGGAAGCGCCGTCTTAATGAGGCGTTCCAAGAACTCGTACATCGTCTGGCCGCGCAAGGTCACCTTGGCACCGATGGCCTGGTTCTCGCGGAGCTTGAAATTGGCAATAGACTTCTTGGCGCGGGTCTCCATCGGCTTCTGGCCGGTGATTGTTGCCATTTCCTTCTTGGCCTCTTCGAGCGCTTGCTTCACATCCGGCGAGGAACCGACGCAAGCATTGATGACCACCTTCTCCAAACGAGGGACCTGGTGGACGTTCTTGTAGCCGTGCTTCTCCTTGAGAGCGGGCACGACACGGTTCTTATAATCTTGATAAAGTTCGACTTCCATATGGGTAGGCCGCCGAATTTCAACCGGCGGCAGTCAGAGTGGGACGGTGAATGTGCCTTATCGGCACGATTCGTCAAGCGTCTTTCTTAGTTTTGCGCGCCTTCTTGGCCGGAGCGGCCTCGGCAGCAGCGGGAGCGAGAGCGGCATCCGCCTTTTTGACGTTGGAGATGTGCAAAGGGCCTTCGCGCTCGATGATGCCGCCCTGGGGACGGTCCTGGCTCTTGGCGGCGTGCTTCTTAATCATACGCACGCCTTCAACGAGCACCTGATCCTTCTTGGACAGAACGCGCAGGACGCGGCCTGACTTGCCCTTGTGGTTGCCACTGATGACGGTGACGTTGTCACCCTTTTTTACATGGGTCTTTTTGCGGGAAAGAGTTGCGGTAGCCATGGTTAGAGAACTTCCGGGGCGAGGGAGACGATCTTCATGAAGTTACGCTCGCGCAATTCGCGGGCGACCGGGCCGAAGATGCGCGTGCCACGTGGGTTGAGGTCCTTGTCGATGATGACGATGGCGTTGTTGTCGAAGCGCAGGTAGCTGCCGTCGGGACGCTTGACGGGCTGCTTGGTGCGCACCACGACGGCGCGGACCACGTCGCCCTTCTTCACGGTGCCGCCGGGGCTGGCTTCCTTGACGTTGGCGGTGATGACATCACCGATGCCAGCCGTCATGGTGGCTTTGCCGATGACACCGATCATGGTCGCCATGCGGGCGCCGGAGTTGTCGGCCACATCGATGCGGGTACGGATCTGGAGCATAAAATTAAATCGTTTTTAATGGCGAATAATCGCCGGTTGATAGCGCGGATGCCGCAGATAACGCAGATGCCGCAGACCGCTTTTCAGTGCTTTAGCACTTCGACCAGACGCCAACGCTTGAGCTTGCTCAACGGACGGGTTTCCATGATGCGGACCAAGTCGCCGACCTGAGCTTTGCCTTCCTCGTCGTGCGCGTAGAACTTCGTGGATTGCTTGATGATCTTACGGAACTTGGGGTGCGGCACGCGGGTGGTGATCTCCACGACGGCAGTCTTGGCCATCTTGTTGGAGGTGACCACGCCAACGCGGGTCTTGCGCAGACCACGCTTGGGAGCGGTGGTCGTGGAGGCCGCCGCGTCGGTCGCAACGGTCGTGGTTTCGGAGGTGGTTTCGTCGCTCATGGCGTGTGGGAAGGGTTAGGCTTTCGCGGCCTGCTGGTTACGGCGCTGGGAAGCGACGGTTTCCAGGCGGGCAACCTCGCGGCGGATGTCGCGCAGACGGCTCGGCTTTTCGATGTTACCGCTCACCTGTTGGAGGCGGAGGTTGAAGCTCTCCTTGCGAAGGTCAGTCTTGCGCTTGGACAGTTCTTCCGTGCTCAGTTCCTTGATCTCTTTGATCTTCATATTCTCGGTGCGGTAAGGGATCAGGCGGCGGGAGCGGTCTGCGGCTGGTGGTCGGCGGCCTGCGCTTCCTTCTCGGCAGTCGTCGGAGGAGCAGCGTGGTGACGGCTGATGAATTTGGTGCGGATCGGGAGCTTGGTCGCGGCAAGGCGCAGGGACTCGCGGGCCACGGACTCAGGCACGCCGTCCATCTCGAACAGAATATTACCTGGGCGGACCGTAGCCACCCAATACTCGGGTTGACCCTTGCCTTTACCCATGCGCGTTTCCGGCGGGCGGCTGGTCACGGACTTGTCCGGGAAAATCTTGATCCAGAGTTTGCCCTTACGCTTCATGTTACGGGTGAGCGCGACACGGGCGGCTTCGATCTGGGTGTTGGTGATCCAGGCGCGTTCGAGAGTCTGCAAGGCAAACTCGCCGAAGGCGATCCGGACGTTGCGCGTCGCCGTACCCGCGCGACTGCCGCGCTGGGTCTTGCGATGCTTCACACGTTTGGGCATCAAAGGCATAAGAGGAAAAGGTCGAAAGTGGGAAGTTGAAAGGCGGAAGTGCCAGAAAGATCAGATCAAACGGTAGGAACCGCTTGGCCATCGACGGACGCAGGAGCCACATTGGCACCGGGAGGCGAGATCAGGTCGGTCGTTGCAGGACGGGGAGCGTCGTTGCGGTCACCGCCGCCACCGCCACGGTAGCCGCCACCGCCGCCACCGCCCCGGTAGCCACCACCACCGCCGTCACGACGTGGGCCGCGACGATCACCACCACGCTCAGCGCGGGCGGCCTCGTTGGCCTCGGCGTTAGGATCGACCGTGCCCGGATCGCGCTTGCAGATCCAGCACTTGACGCCAATCTTGCCATAGAGGGTGTTCGCCTCGTGGAAACCGTAGTCAATGTGGGCGCGAAGGGTATGCAGCGGGGTCTTGCCGTCGCGGGTGAGTTCGGCGCGGCTGATTTCCGCACCGTTGAGGCGACCCGCCACGCGCAGCTTGATGCCCTGGGCACCGAAGTCCATCGTCGTGGCGACAGCCTTCTTCATGGCGCGGCGGAAGCTGATGCGGCGTTCGAGCTGCAAAGCGATGTTTTCCGCGACGAGTTGGGCTTCGAGTTCGGGCGTCTTGATCTCTTGAATGTCGATCTTGACGCTCTTGCCGCCGGACATGCGGGTAATATCCTCGGTCATCTTCTCGATTTCCGCGCCCTTGCGTCCGATGACGATGCCGGGACGGGCCGTGAAAATGGTCACACGCAGGCTGTTCCAAGCGCGTTCGATGACGATCTTGGCGACGGCGGCGCTCTGGAGCTTGCGCTTGACGTACTGCCGAATCTTAATGTCGGCGTGGAGGAAGTCCGGATAGTCCTTCTCGTTGGCGTACCAGCGCGAACGCCAGTCACGAGTCAAGGAGAGACGGTAACCGATAGGATTAACTTTTTGGCCCATAAAAGAAAGTGGGAAGTGGGAAGTCGGAACGCGGAAGTAAGGGACAGGTGGCGCTTAGTCCTTGGTGGTGTCCTCGTCGCTGCTCACTTTGACGGGAGCGGCGGTTTCGCCCGGGCCTTCGTTGGCCTGGGAGGCGGGAATTGCCGGAGTTTCGGTCTCAATAACCCGGGTAGCTTCTTCGTCGGTCTTGACCTTTTTAGCAGCAGGCGCTTCTTTGCTCGCCGGAGCAGCGGCGCGGGCGGCAGGCTTGGACTTCTTCTTGCCAGCCGAGGGCTTGTTGCGTTGCGGGATGACGATGTCGTCGGTCAAGACGATGCGGATGTGAGCGGTGCGCTTGCGGATGGACGAAGCACTGCCACGAGCGCGGCTTTTAATGCGCTTCATGGTCGGGCCTTCGCCGACGGTCGCTTCCTTGACGACCAGAGTGTCCACCTTGAGGTCGTTATTGTTTTCCGCGTTGGCGATGGCGCTTTTAAGCGTCTTGCCAACCATGAGGGCCGCCTTCTTGGACGAAAACGCCACGAGGTCGAGCGCCGCCGAGGCAGGCAGACCCTGGATTTCGCGCGTCAACTCCCGCGCCTTGAAGGCGGAGATCCGTGCGCCGCGTAGTACCGATAGAACTTCCATAGCTTTAAGTGTTTGCTTTCGTCGTCTGCTGAAATTGGGGGGCCACTAAGATTGCACATCCACGCGCATCGTGTCGCCGATTTTGACTTTTTCCGTGTTTGAACCGTATTCCTCAATCACCGCGCCGCTGATCCGCTCCCGCACATCCACCACTCGGGCCTTGCCGATGTACCGGTCGCCACGCACCACGATGAAAGGGGTCCCGATCTTCACTCCCTGTAACCGGCCCAGATTGACCACCACCAACGAGAATTCTTCCTTCACGCTGATGACGTGGCCATCGTTGAGGTTGCCCTCGACCGGCGTGTTGCCAGCAGCTTCCTTGGCGGCGGCCTCGTCCACGGCCTCGTTGGCGGCGCGGATCTGGCCTTCGATCTGGAGGCGAAGCTGGGGGTCGGCGGCGGAAGCGGTTTTTAAGTAGAGCAACACGCTTTCGCTCAGTCCCATCATGCAATCGGCCAACTTGTCCTTTTCGTCCCGGAGAAGCCGCAGATCGTTCACCGCCTTGAGGAGTCGCTGTTGGAGCGCCTCTTTGTTGTCGCCGACTGACGCTAGACCGAATGCTTCCATTTTCATGGTAAAATCGCCGACCTGGCGTTTGAAGACTTCGCGCTCTGCGTTAGACACGGCTAAACTCTCGTTGAGCGTGCGGATCGTAGATAGTCTCAGTTCATTGCGTTGCCGGAGCGCATCGTTCTCGTTCTCGTAAGCGTGCAGCCGGGCTTTGGTCTCCTTGAGGCGTTGTTTGAGGGTTTCGAGGTTGTCGTCGTTGAGGTTATCGCCGCTGGCGTCAGCCGCCGACTCGGGGCTCGTCGGGCCAATTTCGGTAACCGGGCGGGCGAGGAGTTTCGGGATGGGTGGGGTGTCGTCGGCAGGCGGAGAGATGCTGAGTTGCGGGCGGGCAGAAGGCAGAAAGCAGAAGGCAAAAACGCAGAGCAGCAGAAACAGGATTTTGCGCTCAGGATTCATGTCTTCATCCAGTAAAGGCTACTTCGTGACCTTGGCGGTGTGCGCGCCGTGCTTCTTGAAGGTACGCGTCGGGGAGAACTCGCCGAGCTTGTGGCCGACCATGTTTTCCGTGACGAAGACGCTGTTGAAGATCTTGCCGTTGTGAACGAGGAAAGTATGGCCCACAAAGTCAGGCACAATCATGGACGCGCGCGCCCAGGTTTTGATCGGCTTCTTGACCGCCGCAGCGTTCATCTTATCGATCTTTTCGTAGAGGTGGCCCGCAACGAAGGGGCCTTTTTTCAGTGAACGTCCCATAGTGGTAAGTCGGAAGGTAGAAGTGGGGAGGCGGAACGGACTTTAGGACTTTTTCTTGTCCGCGTTGCGGCGGGCGACGATCCAGCGGTCGGTGTTCTTGTGCTTGCGGCGGGTCTTGAAACCCTTCGCCAACTGGCCCCAGGGGCTCATCGGGTGATGGCGTCCGCCACCGCCCTTGCTCTTACCCTGGCCGCCACCCATCGGGTGATCGACCGGGTTCATGACCATGCCGCGGACGTGCGGACGGCGACCCTGCCAGCGCGTGCGCCCGGCCTTGCCGCTGCTCACGTTCATGTGGTCAATGTTGCCGACTTGACCGATGGTCGCGTAAGCCGCTTCGTTGATACGGCGGATTTCACCCGAGGGCATTTTGACGAGGGCGAAGCCGCCCTCGCGGTTGTTGAGGATCACCTGCTGACCGGCGCTGCGGGCAATCTGGCCGCCGCGACCGGGGGTCAGTTCGACGCAATGGATCGCCGTGCCCAGCGGGATAGCCGAAAGGGGGAGCGCATTGCCGAGTTCGGGAGCCGCATCAGGACCGGCCACGAGCTTCGCGCCAACCTTGAGACCGTCCGGAGCAAGGATGTAGATCTTTTCGCCGTCCGTGTATTGGAGCAAGGCGATGCGGGCTGTGCGAATCGGATCATATTCGATGCCGATCACGTCCGCGACCATGCCGCGCTTCTTGCGTTTGAAGTCGACGACGCGGTACTTCTGCTTGTGACCACCGCCGATGTGACGGCTGGTGATGCGACCATTGTTGTTGCGGCCACCAGTCCTTTTGCGGACTTCGAGCAGCGATTTTTCCGGCTTCGTCTTGGTGATCTCGTCGTAAGACGGGAGGGAAGTGAAGCGGCTGACAGGCGTCAGCGGGCGGCGTTGTTTTAAGGCCATGCGGAGAAAATGGTTACTGGTAAATGGAGTTCAACTTGCTCTCAACGGTGGAAGGTCCTTCGGCTCGTTACACTCGCTCAGGATGACAGACCGTTTGGGAGGGCGCTTGATGGGAAATAGGATTAGGCGAAGTCGATCTTTTCGCCGGGGGCCAGGGTAACGATGGCCTTTTTCCAGTGGGCAGTGCGGCCCTGGTCGGCGCGCTTCTGACGGCGGAGCTTGCCAGCGAAGTTGGCGGTGTTGACTGCGATAACCTTCTTGCCCATGAGCGTCTGGATAGCGCTCTTAATCTGGGTCTTGTTCGCCGAGGGAGCGACCTCGAAAACGTATTTATTCAGCGACTCGCTGAGGAGGGTCGCTTTTTCCGTCAAACGGACTTTGCGGACGATGTCAAAGGGTTCGTGCATGGCTCGAGAAGGTTAGAGGGCGGGCGTCGCGGCGAGAGGCTTGCGATCCGCCGGGGCAGTGCGCTCGGCGACCTGCGAGAGGGCATCGCGGGTGATGAGGATCTTGTTGTAGTGCAACAGGTTCTCGGTGTTGACCTGTTCGGGCGTGGCGAGTTGCACCGCCTTGACGTTGCGACCGGCCTTGTAGGTGGTTTCGTCGAAGGTGCCAACGATGAGAATCTTCTTGGTCGCGTCGGTGGATTCGCCGACGAGCTTCAAGAAGGCTTTCGTCTTGAGTTCGGTCACCGCGAAGGTGTCGAGGACCGACACGTCGCCGCTGATGATGCGGGAGCTAAGCGCCTTACGGAAAGCCAGGCGCTTGACGCTCTTGGTGGTCTTCTTAGCGTAAGAGCGAGGGTGCGGACCGAAGACCACGCCGCCGCCGACGCGCACGGGGCTGCTCATGTAACCGGCGCGGGCGCGACCCGTGCCCTTCTGCTTGTAGGGCTTCTTGCCGGAGCCGGACACGGTCGCCTTCGTCTTGGTGGAGGCGGTACCGCTGCGGCGGTTGGCGCGCATGGCCACGACCACGTCGTGAACGGCCTGCGTGCCCTTGCCGTTGGCAATGATGTCGATCTTGGCGTCCTTGGCCGCGTCGACAGTGAGAATAGTTGCGCTCATGGTAATCAATTCCGGCTAAAGGCCTGGACTATTTCTTGTTCTTCTTGGCCGGGTTGACCTGTTTCTTGTCGGACGGATCGACGGCTTTGATGCCGAAGGTCGAACGCACGCTCTGGAGCTTCTTGACGGCGGGGCGGACTTCCACGTAGCAGCCCTTCGCACCGGGAATGGCACCCGAGATGAGGATCGCGCCGTCGGACTCGCGGACCTGCATGACCACGAGGTTCTGCGTCGTGCATTCCTGGTCACCCATGTGGCCCGGCATGCCCTGGTTCTTCCAGATGCGGCCCGGGGTGGAACGGCAGCCGATGGAGCCGTTGCGGCGGTGGGTCTTGGAACCGTGCGCAGCGCCCTGACCGTCGAAGTTGTGCTTGCGCATGACGCCCATGAAGCCCTTGCCTTTGGAGCGACCGCTCACGTCGACGTACTGGCCAACCTCGAACTGGGTGACTGACAGGTTAAGAGTTCCGTCGAGTTCGCCGTTCTTGGGGCGAAACTCGCGCAGGTGCTTCTTGGGCTCGACGCCTGCCTTGTCCAAGTGACCGAGTTCGCCTTTGGTGAGACGCTGCTTGAGCTGTTTGTCAAAGCCGACCTGAATGGCGCTGTAGCCGTCGATCTCGACGGTCTTACGCTGAACCAAGACGTTGTCCTGGGCGGCGATGACGGTGACAGGGGTCAGCTTGCCCGCCGCATCGTAGATGCGCGTCATGCCGACCTTCTTACCGATGATTCCGATGCTCATAGTAGAGGAAGGTATTTGTGAGGGGCGGTACCCCTATCAGATCTTGATGGTGATGTCAACGCCCGCCGGAAGATTTAGTTTCTTCAGCTCATCGACGGTCTTGGCGGTCGGCTCGATGATGTCGAGCAAACGCTTGTGGGTACGAATCTCGAACTGCTCCATCGACTTTTTGTCGACGTGCGGGGAGCGGTTGACGGTGAATTTTTCGATCTGCGTCGGCAGAGGGATCGGGCCGGCGACCTTGGCGCCCGTGCGCTTGGCCGTTTCCACGATCTCGACTGAAGACTGGTCGAGCATCCGGTGGTCGAAACCTTTGAGGCGGATGCGAATGCGTTGTCCGTTAGCCATGATAAGAAAAGTCGGAAGTGGGAAGTCGGAAGGTTTTACTTTTCCTTCTGGTCGAGTACTGCTGCGAGGACGTTGGCAGGAACCTGCGCGAAGTGGCTGGGTTCCATCGTGTAAGAAGCGCGGCCCTTGGAGAGCGAGCGGATAGCGGTGGCGTAACCAAACATTTCGGCCAGCGGCACGTCGGCCTGGACCGAAATGTTCACGGATTTAAGTTCGGTGCCGTTGAGCTGGGCGCGGCGGCGGCTCAAGTCGCCCATGATGTCGCCCTGGTAATCTTCCGGCGTCTCGACTTCCACCTTCATGATGGGTTCGAGCAAGATGGCCTTGGCCTTCTTGAAACCGTCTTTGACCGCAAAGATCGCCGCGAGCTTGAACGCCATTTCGTTGGAGTCCACGTCGTGGTAGGAGCCGTCGATGATGTCGACGTTCACGTCCACCACCGGGTAGCCGCCGACGACGCCGTTAAGCACGGCCTCTTCGATGCCCTTCTTGACGGCGGGGATGTATTCCTTAGGAATCGTGCCACCGACGACCTTGTTTTCGATGGTGATACCTTTGCCGCGCTCGTTGGGCTGTACGGCGACGATGACATGGCCGTACTGACCGCGACCACCGGACTGCTTGATGAGCTTGCCTTCGCCGGGGGCGTTGGCGGTGATGGTCTCGCGGTAGGCGATCTGCGGCTTGCCGCTGTTCGCGTCCACCTTGAACTCGCGCAACATGCGGTCGCGGATGATCTCGAGGTGCAACTCACCCATGCCCGCGATGATCGTCTGGCCGGTGTCCACATTGGTGAAGACACGGAAGGTCGGATCTTCTTCGGAAAGACGCTGGAGCGCGTTGCCCATCTTTTCCTGATCGACTTTCGTCTTCGGTTCGATGGCCATACTGATGACCGGGTCGGGGAACGAGGGAGGTTCGAGCAAGATGCCGTGGTCTTCGTTGCAAAGCGTGTCACCCGTGGTGATGTTCTTAATGCCGACGATGGCCGCGATGTCGCCCGAATAGCAGGTGTCGATGTCCTCGCGCTTGTCGGCCTGAATCTGGATGATGCGGCTGATGCGCTCGCGTTTGTTCGTACGCGGGTTCAGCACGGTGTCGCCCTTGGATAGCTTGCCGCTGTAAACGCGGAAGAACACAAGCTTGCCGACAAAGGGATCACTCCAGAGCTTAAACGCCAGCGAGCAGAAATTGGCGTTATCGTCGGAGAGAGCCTCAAGGTGGTTCTCCAGATTGTCGGGGTCCAAGCCCTTGGCGGGCGGGATGTCCAACGGACCGGGCAGGTAGTCCACCACAGCGTCGAGGAGATACTGCACGCCCTTGTTCTTGAAGGCGGAACCACCGGCCACCGGGACAAACTTGTTGGCGATGGTTTGGCGGCGGATGCCAGCCTTGAGCTGTTCCTTGCTGATCGGCTTTTCTTCGAGGAAGAGCATACCGATTTCGTCGTCGAGATCGGAGATCGCGCTGACGAGATCCAGATAAGCGGATTCCGCAGCGTCCTTTAACTCGGCAGGGATTTCCTCGACGTTGTAGGTCGATCCCATCGTGTTGTCGTCCACGTAGACGATGGCCTTCTGGTTGACCACGTCGATCTGGCCCTTGAGGTAATCTTCCTTTCCGATGGGAATCAGGATCGGCCAGGCGTTCGCACCCAGCTTTTTGCGCATTTCCTCGATGCAATTCTCGAAATTCGCGCCGATGCGGTCCATCTTGTTGACGAAACCGATGCGGGGCACCTTATACTTGTTCGCCTGACGCCAGACGGTCTCGGACTGCGGCTGCACGGCGGCCACCGCGTCAAACACGGCGATGGCACCGTCGAGCACGCGGAGCGAGCGCTCCACCTCGGCCGTGAAATCCACGTGGCCGGGGGTGTCGATGATGTTAACCCTCATCTGCTGGTCTTCATACATCTTGAAGACGCCTTCCTGCTTGAGCTGCTTCCACGAACACGTCGTGGCAGCGGAAGTGATCGTGATACCGCGTTCACGTTCCTGCTCCATCCAGTCGGTGACAGTGGTGCCTTCGTGCACCTCGCCGATGCGATGAATCGCGCCGGTGTAAAACAGGATGCGCTCGGTGAGCGTGGTCTTGCCGGCGTCGATGTGCGCGGCGATGCCGATATTGCGCGTGCGTTCCATCGGGAACGCGCGGTTCGGACTGTTCGGGTTGCCCGCGGCGGGCTTCTTGGCTTCTAACGTAGCTGCCATAAAATTGAAGAAAGGTTCGGGAGACAAGAGTGCCCGGCTTTCACACCGGGCACGGTTGTTTTAGAAATTAGTAGCGGAAGTGGGCGAAGGCGCGGTTGGCCTGGGCCATGCGGTGGGTGTCGTCGCGCTTCTTGATGGCGTTGCCCTGACCGTTGGCAGCATCCTTGATCTCGTTGGCAAGCGCGTCTACCAAGCCAATGCCGCGGCGGCCGCTGGCGTAACCGACGAGCCAGCGCATGGCGAGGCTGGTCTGGCGCTCGGGCGAAACTTCGATGGGCACCTGGTAGGTCGCGCCACCGACGCGGCGGCTCTTGACCTCCAGACGGGGACGCACGTTGTCGAGCGCGCGATGGAGCACATCGAGCGGATCGACCGCGTCGGTGTTCTCGCGGCTCTTTTCAATGGCACCGTAGACGATGCGCTCGGCGGTGGATTTCTTACCGTCCTGCATGACGGTGGAAATCAGTTGAGCCACCACGGGGGAGGCGTACTGGGCATCGAGGCGCTCGGGCTTTTTGTGGACGCGGCGGCGGCGGGACATTTGCTTAAGAAAGTTGGAAGTGGAAAGTCAGGGTGCGGAAGTAAAGGCGGCGACGGCGATTTACTTATTTTTTGCCTTTGGGGGCACCTTTGCCGCCCTTGGCGTCGGTGGCCGCGCCGGGCTTCGGACGCTTCGCGCCGTACTTGGAACGGCCACGGCGGCGCTTGTCCACGCCCTGGCTGTCGAGCGTGCCGCGCACGATGTGGTAACGCACGCCCGGCAGGTCCTTGACCTTGCCGCCGCGCACCAGCACGATGCTGTGTTCCTGAAGATTGTGTCCCTCGCCCGGAATGTAGGCGATCACTTCCTGACCGTTCGTCAGACGAACCTTGGCGACCTTGCGCAGCGCCGAGTTGGGCTTCTTAGGGGTGCGGGTCATCACCTGCACGCAAACGCCACGGCGCTGAGGGCAATTCATCAGGGCGGGCGACTTGGACTTCACCTTGACTTTGGTGCGTCCTTTACGGACCAACTGGTTAATCGTGGGCATGGTCTTGAAAAATGGGCTTCTTAAGGGGAGTCCATCGATGCGGTCCGAAGCAAACAGGCGGCGGACGGCGACGATAAAAAGTCCCGCTGGACAGCCAGCGGGAACAGGTGGACTTCACCACTCAGGGAGCGGGCAATGTAGGGGGTTTTTGGAGGGCCGCAAGCAAATCTTGCAGGTTTATCGAGAATTTTTCGGCGCGAGGCAGCCGCCCGGTAATCGGTATAAGGTTCGGAGGATGAATGTCCTCTTTTTCTGCCACGCGGACTTCGCCTCGAACAGCATGGGCCACATCGCGGGATTTGCGGCGGGGTTGCGGGAGTTAGGGTTCGCATGCGCTGCCGCGATTCCGGGGGATGACCGTCAGAGCGTCGCGGCGCTGGGGGACGCGCCGCCGTTCCGCCCGGTGCTATTCGTGGAGACCTGGGAGCGCGGCGAGACGCTTTTTCCCGATGGCCGGGGCGCGGACGTAATCCACGCGTGGACGCCGCGCGAACACGTGCGCCGGGCCGTCGAACGCTGCCGGGAGGCCATGCCGCAGGTGCGGTTGGCCGTGCATCTGGAGGACAACGAGGAACATCTGACCGCGCTGGCGCTGGGCGGAGCGGCGGGCGAAGTCCAGGGGTGGTCGGTGGTGGAGTTGGCGGCGCAGTTGCCGGTGCACCTCGCGCATCCCGTGGAGGCACCGCGGTTTCTGGCACGCGCGGATGGCGTGACAGGGATCGTCGCGGCGTTGCAGGATTTCGCGCCGCCCGACGCGCCGTTCGTCGAACTTTGGCCGGGGGTTGATTTCGCGCAGTATTATCCCGGCCCGCCGGACGCTGGTCTGCGCGCGTCGCTGGGCCTCGGGGACGAGGAGAAAGTGATTTGTTATCCCGGCAACAGCCATTTCGCCAACGACCGGGAATTGCAGAGCCTCTACGAGGCCGTGTTCCTGCTCAACCGGACGGGGACGCCGTGCCGGTTGCTCCGCACGGGGTTGGACACAGTCGATTTCGCGGGGCGGTTCGCGCCGGACGAGTTGGCGCGGCACGTCCTGCACCTGGGGTTCGTCGCGCGGGAGCGGTTGCCCGGGCTCTTGAGGTTGGCCGACGTGCTGGTGCAGCCGGGCGAGGACAACGCGTTCAACCGCTACCGGTTGCCGTCCAAACTGCCGGAGTTCCTGGCGTCGGGTCGGCCCGTGATCCTGCCCCGGACCAACGTGGGAAGCAGGGTCGAGCCGGAGCGCGAGGCGCTGCTGCTGGAGACGGGCGCGGCGGAAGAAATTGCCGCGTGCTGCCGCCGGGTGTTCGCCGACGCGCGGCTGGCGCGGCGGCTGGCGGAGGGCGCGGCGGGATTTGCCCGGCGGCACTTTGACCCGGCGGCCAACGCGCGCAAGCTGGCGAGGTTTTACCGGATGATTGCTCAAACGGCGGCGGGCGAGGGTCGGTTTTGATTTGACGGCGGGGGCGACCTGCGGTTTTATCGGACGCCTTCTGCCGCCGGGCGCCGAAACGCGACCGTCCGGCGCCCGGTAATTGACAAATCTGGCCGTGGTTCCGGGGTTGAATCGGTGCCGGGTCTTTATGCTTTCGCACCCGACATGAATCCCGGTCCCGCTCCTACCATGCCCTATTCCACCGACTGGTCCGTCGTCATCCCCATGGCCAACGAGGCGCCCGACTTCGCCGAGTTCATCGGCGTCTTGCGGCCCGTGCTCGACCGGCTGGCGTGCGGCAAGGTGTACTTCATCGTGGACAACGCGTCGAAGGACAACACGCGCGAACTCTGCGAAAGTCTGTCGACGCAAGACGGGCGTTTCGTGACGGTCTGGGCACCGGAGAACCGCAACGTCGTCGACGCATACATGCGCGGGTTCCGGGTGGCCTACGACGCCGGACACGAGATCATCATCGAGATGGACGGCGGGCTGAGCCACGATCCGCGCGCGCTGCCGATGTTCCTGCGGGTGCTCAACGAGGGCAACGAATGCGCGTTCGGCAGCCGGTTCTGCAACGGCGGGTCGATGGCGGACAGCCCGATCAAGCGGCGGCTGCTCTCGCGCACGGGCACGTTTTTGAGCAACTGGCTGCTGGGCACGACGATGGACGACATGACGAGCGGTTTCCAGGGGTTTCACCGCAACGTGGTCGGCGCGCTGTTGAATTATCCGTTGCGGTCGCGGGCGCATTTTTACCAGACGGAGCTGCGCTATCTGATGCGCAAGCACCGGTTCGCGGAAGTGCCGATCCATTACCGCGCGCCGTCCAATTCCGTGTCGCAGAAGGCGATTCGCAACGCGTTGGAGACGTTAGGGTATTATTTCCGCCAGAGGTTGGCGTTGAATTCGGTGCGGCTCTGAGGGCGTCATACCGTTGCTCGGAGTTGAAGCAGCAAAAAGCACCGGGCAAGAGCCCGGCGCGGTGGCCGAGACGCCAACCCCAGTTGGGAAAAAGGCATCTGCGGTGAAAGAGGTCTAACGAATCACGCGCCAGCGGATTCTATGAAAGAAAATGGCAAGAGCGCGGGGGTCGCCCTTCTTGAGGGTGGGTTCCAGGGTCCAGGGGACGGTAGCATCCGGGAACTCGAAGGCCAGGGAGGCCACCGGGGCCGGGTTATTGGCGGCGTCGTTCCAGAGGTCCGCCGGGACCGTGAAGCGCATCGTCCCGGCACCGGAAATTTCGCGCTCGGGGCCGAGGAGCGCGCCGTTGAAATAGCACCGCACCCGCTGGCGCTTGATCCCGTGCGCGGGGGCCAGAAACGGCTCGCCGTCCACGAGGATTTCCACGTCCGACCCCTGGACGGCGGGCGGGCGGAAGGCGAGCGCGGCCCAGGGATCCTCGGACCAGTTGCCACCAGGGTCCGGGGTGGCCCAACCCGCGAGGAGGTAGGCGTCGGAGTTGCCGTCTTTCGAGAAATCGAGGTCAAAGGTGCCGTCGGCGTCAAAGTC
The DNA here is from genome assembly GCA_964242205.1 of uncultured Chthoniobacterales bacterium. Lineage (GTDB taxonomy): Bacteria > Verrucomicrobiota > Verrucomicrobiia > Chthoniobacterales > SZAS-18 > CAHJWO01. The sequence continues at coordinate 63,057 of CAXTBX010000003.1, read as the reverse complement.
GAGGGCGGGCGGGGTTGTGACGAGAACCGTCGGCTCGCTGGCCGCGTCTTTGCGGAGTGGGATCACCGGGGCATCCTTGGGGGGCCCCGGGTAGGCCAGGTCGGGACCGGCGACGTACCACGGCACGAAGCCGCCACGCAGCTTGCCGGCGTTCATCTCGTGCCAATCGTACCGCGGGCCGAAGGTGTTCTTCCAGCGTTTGCCCGACACGACGAAGGGCACCCCGGCGCGGGCGAGCTGCAAACCGATGCCGACGGACACCGGCCACTTGTCGTCCGGCGCAAAGACCACGGGACAGGCCGTCGGATGGTTCGCCCGCAGCTCGGCCACCGCGCGCTCGACGCCCGCGTGCAGGGCGGCGGTGCGGTCGGCGCCGTACACGTCACGGACCCGCAGGTGACCGGCGAAAACCAGGGCCGTCAGGATCACCACGCCCGCCCCTGCTGCCGGCAGGGCCAACCGCAGCCAGCGGGCAACGGTCCCCTGCCCCACCGCCGCGTCGGGGGCCGGGGCGTCCGGCATCCGTCCGGGCTTGTCCAACGAGCAAACTACCGCCAGGGCAACGAGCGCGCCGAAGTAGTAGATGGCGAAGTTGGAAAAGGCGTTGAAGTAGTACATCTGGCCGTCCTGCCGGGTACCCCAATACAGCGCGAGCGCGACGGCGAGACCGGCGATCAGGGCCGCCCAGGCAAGGAAGCGTTGGTCGTCCACGGCGGCGTCGGGCAGGGCCGCCGTCCCGGCGCGGCGCGCCCGGCGGGTCTGGAAGTACATGAGCGGGGCGCGGAGGCACAGGAAAAGCACCAACAGCCAGACCGCGTACTGCCCCGCGTGGGCTTGGACGTACAGCAGGAAACCCCGCGCGTTGTAGTAGCCAAAGTAGTCCGCCCCAGCCTTGTACGGCGCATAGGCGCCGAATTGAAGGAAGTAGGCGAAGGAACGAACCAGGGTCCGGCGGTCGCTCTCCTGGTCGTGGAGATGACGCAGGATGACGGCGAGGTTGCTCTGTTTACCCTTGGCGAGGTCGAGGAGCATCGGCAGCAGCAACACGGCGAGAAACACCGCCGCCAGGGCGTGCGCGCGGGGGTGCGCCCGCCACGGCGCGAGCAGCCGGTCGCGCCACGTCAGCGATGTCGTCTGGCGGGACGCGTGGTGCCAGAGCAGCCCGAGGTAGGCGACCACGCCGACCGCGCCGACGAAAAGCGACTCAGAGATGTGCTCCAACAGGCAGCCGCCCGCGAGGATCAGCCAAGGCAGGTCGCGCCCCTGCCCCGAACCCACCGATGCCCCTGCCGCCAGCAGGCACAGGAAGGGCAGCACCACGGAATGACCCGACCAGGGATCGAGGAAGGCCGTCGGGCCGCCGAACGGGTTGTAGACCGACGACAGGCGGCCCGTCGAGCCGAAGTGCAAGACCGCCAGGCCCAGCGCCGTGCTGACGAAGATCCACCGCCGCCCCGGGGGCAACCGGTGAGCGAACATGTTCAACGACGCGACGAAGAACGCCGTCACCAGACATAGGCTGAGGAGCAACTGGCCGAGGAACGGCGAAGGGACGGCGTGCAGGAGGTCGTAAAACAACCATTCGCCCAGCGCGGAAAAGTAAAAGATCGCCGGGCCGGGATGGTTGAACAGATAACGGGAATACGGGCCGTAGAGCTGGGTAAAATGCTTGGCGCGCCCGACGGAGAGTGAGTTGGCCGCGAGGTCCCAGAATTCGTAGTAAGGCTGCCGAAAAAAGGACGCGCTGTTGACGACCAGGAAGGCGATGATAGCGAAGGCGAGCAGGAAGGCGGAAGAGCGTCTCATCTGAAGGCAGAAGGCAGAAGGCAGAAGGTAGAAGGCAGAAGGTAGAAGGCAGAAGGCAGATCAACCGGGGACCTTTTTGTCTGCCCCCATCCCGCTGACTTTGCCTTGGTTGGTCAAGGCTTGGGTTGGAGTTCCAACTGACGGAAGAGCAACGCCCGCTGGAAACCGTCCGCGGCCTTCGCCAATTCATTTTCGTACACCAGCGTGAACTCGTTTGCACCGATTTGCAGGTTGACCGGCACGGTGAAGGACCGGAACTCCGGGCTTTGCGGCAGGTCGAGGTGCAGGACCGCCGCGCCGCGCAGCAGCAGGCTCGCACGCACCGGCTGGTCGGCCCGGACGCTGAACCGCAGCACGCCCGCGCCCGCCGCGTCCGCCGGAAGCGTGAAGCGGCTGCCCGGGCCGACCGCCCAGCGCACCCGTCCCAGGTGCCACTGCGGATAAGGGCCCTCCCACGGCATGAAGCCCTCCGAAGCCTGGAAATCGCCGAACGCGCCGAACTGCTGGAGGGTCCGCTCATCGTTGACGAAAACCCGGTACGCCGGGCCGCCGGGCTGGGTGGGGTAGCGGGAAAGCAGGCGCAGGTTCGGGTTGCCGAGGATGAGGCGCTCGACCTCGAAACGGTATTCCCAGGCAGCGTTCTGGTTGTAGACACCCGCCGCGTTGTCCTCGGGGGCGACGACGAAGGTGGCTTCGGCGAGGCCCTGGCGGAACAGGTCCAGGTTTTCCTCGAAGGCCACGTCAGTAAAGACGAGCGGGCGTCCGGCGCGCATCGCCAACCAGCGCAGCGTGGGCGCGGACACCACGCCGCCCCGGGTCACGAACACCACCGGCAGCGTGGCGGGCAGGGCGACGCCGGAACCGGCCTCGCGCCAGATGTCGTCGAGCATCCGCTGGTTGAGGCTGTGGTCGCGGTGGACGACGTAGTTCAGCGGCGGGACGGAGTAGGGCCAGACGTAATGGAGGTCCAGCAGGCTCAAGCTCACGACGGAGAGGGCGGCCAGGAACGCCAGCGCCCACCGTTCACCCCACGCGCCGGAGCAGAGCGGCGGCCAGACGGCGACGGCGGCCCGCAACAGCGCGAACAGCAGCAACGTGACGGCGGGCGCGCCGAAGTATTGGTTCTCGCGGTGGTTGAGGATGATGCCGCCCAGCGACACCGCCGCCACGAGTAGGAGGAAGCCTTGCAAGAGGAGTTCGCGCCAGTTCTTCAGCCACAGGAGGCCGCCCACGCACAGCGCGTAGAAGACGAGTCCCACGTAGAAGCTGCCGCCCAGGATCAACTGACCCGCGTAGCCGAACGTGTAGAAGTAGGCCGACACCGCGAGGCCGCCCTTGAGTTCGGAGATGTGGCTCTTTTTGCCGAGGGCGAAATCGTAGAAATAGCCGAACGTTTCGTGAAAATTGATCAGGAAGTACGGGGCTGCCAGGAGGATACTCGGCAGGACGACGCGCCCCACGACGCCGAACGCGGGCCGGAGCGCGGCGCGCCACGGGTCCCCCGCCCGGTGCGCCTGCCAGGCGAGCCAAGCTGCCGCCGCGCCAACCGTGAGGGATTCCAGCGTCAGCGTATGGACGAAGAAGACCGATTTGGTCAGCAGCGCGCAGCCGAAGAAGACACCGCCGAGCAGCCACTGGCTGTCGCGCGCGCGGCCCGTGCGGCAGAGGGCCGCCTCGGCGACGAGGAAGACGCCCAGCGCGGTGAAGACCGCACCCGGGTAATCGGGGCGGTATTCGTGGACGGTTTCGACGACGAGGGGGATCGTCAGGGTGAAGACCATCAGGAGCAGACGCACCCGCAGGCGCAGGGCGCGGCCCAGGTAGTTGACGAAGAGGAGCAGCAGGAAGATGACCGGGCCGTTGACCCAGACGTAGGGCACCCAGTCGTGCAGGCCGAAAAAGGCGAAGGCGACGACCGCGCCGAAGTCCGAGAACGGCGCGTGCGGCGGGTTGTTCCATTCGCCGCGCAGGAAGCCGCGCAGGCCGCCGTCGTAGAAGGCTTCCAGGTGCTTGCCCGCGTCGAACATGTACGTGCAATCGTCGTAGGTCGCGTCCTGGGACAGGCGTCCATAGGACCACGACCACTGCACGCAGAGCAGCGTGAAAAGGGCCGCCAGAAGGCCCGCCGCCAGGACGCCGCGCGACGGGAAGCGGCGCGCACCCACCGGTGGGAGGACCGGGGCGGCGGGCGTGGCGGCTGTTGAGTCGGGGGTCATCGGAACGCGGAAGTCGGACGTGGTGGGAGAGGTTGCCTGCTCGGCGGTGAAGGTGTGCGGCGCGCAGACGGATTCGACGCGCAGGGACGGCTGGTGGTTGGGAGTTTGGCTTGGCGCGGATGGTTGGTTGGGACGTGGGCGGGGGTTATGAGCCGTCCCGATGCCCGGCGGCGAAGGGAATTACGGACGGCGAGGGACCGCCGTCCCTACCTGAAGATTACCCATAAACGACCCGGCGTGGCGTCGGTTTGACGCGGGCAAGCCTTACACGGGGCGGGCCGCGAAGTCAACGCTTGCGCAACACGAGCGACAGGCCGCGCGAGAGCAGTTCATCCGCCGTGTAGGGCAGCAGCCGCGCGACGTAGGCCGCCGTGGCCGTGCGCTCGGGCGTGAGTTCATCGGGGATCTGCACCAGCCAGTCCAGGTCGAAGGGCGATTGCTCGAAGTACGCCTTGAGCCGGTGGATGTCGTGGCGGTTGACGCCGCCGCCGTCGTAAATCCAGTGCAGGGCTGCCTCGCGGTCGATGGGCGCGTCGGCGGGCCAGGTTTGGCGCGCGAGGACGGCGCGCAGTTGGTCCTTGCTCAGGAAGAGGTGGCTCCAGGGCGGGACGAGGTCGCTGATTGCGCCAAAGTGGTGGAGGTGGTGGCCGTAGGAGGCCGTCCAGATCGGCTCCGTGCTGACGAGCACTACGCCGCCGGGGCGCAGGACGCGGTGCATCTCGCGCAGGACAGTGTCGGGATGGTGGAAATGCTCGAAGGTCGAGATGCTGAGCAGGGAGTCGAAGCTGTCGGCGGCGAAACCGGAATCCTCGGCGTCGCGCTGGCGCAGGCGTCCGACCGAGCCGTCCAGGGCGGTAACCTCGACCTCCGGCGCACCCCAATGGCGGGTAATGTCGAGATCGACGCCCTCGTAGAGCGACACGCCGCGCAGCAGCGCGGCCTCCAGCGCGTAACCGTGGACCGACGCGCCGAGGTCGAGCAGGGCGCAACCCGCCAGCGGACGGACCTTGCCGAGTTCGTCGACCATCTGGTGGTTGAAGCCGCGCAGGCCGCCGAGGTGGGCGTGCTCGGTCACTTCGCGCCGCAGGATTTCCTGCAGGGCGTCGAGCGTGAGGCGGCGCGGCGCGGTGGGAATGGTCATCGGGTGTGAGTAGGGTGGATTGGAGCACGGAGGTTTTCGGCTGGCCGCCCGGTGGTGTCAAGGCGCAGTTTATCGTGCTTTTCGAGATCGTTGCGCGTCCGTTTCTTCAGGAGGTGGATGGCGACCCCCGGGTGCCATGGGTTCTATTTGCGGCGCAGCCGCCTGGCTGATAGACGCGTCCATCCAGACAGCCAGGCCGCTTCGCGGCGGTGTTTGCCATGGTGCCCGGAGGTCGCCATCCACCTGGCTTGCCTGGACGACCGTGCAATCAACTTAACACGGAGAGAAACATCATGCCGCGCTGACCGGCACCGGCACCGGCGCGGGCTGGCCGGTGGTTTCCACGCGGGTCTCTTCGCACAACGCACAAAGCTTGCGGCTGTCGCCGGAAGAGTCGTCGAGGAAGCTGGGGATGAAAAACGGGCTGGTGCGCAGGACCACGCGGCACACGCGGCCTGCGAAACGTTCCACGTCGGCGGCGACCTCGTAGGTGCGGGCTTCCGTGCAGGTGAGCTTTGCCACGGAGCGGCCTTCGATGAACAATTCCGAGTCGATCCGTGCGTGCCGCCCGCCTTCGAGTGGGACGTGGCGCAGGCGCAGGACCAGACGCGTGGCGTCGGCGGGCAGGGCGAGGCGCTGCTCGTAGAACGGTCCGATCCAGCCGTCGGCGTGGCGACCGGTGAACTCGCCCGCCTCGGCGTCGTCCGGGCCACGCCGAAAGAGCCAGCGTTCCGCGTGGTGAAGGCCTTTCCCGACGAGCAGAGGCTGGAGGAGTCGGTGCCAGGCCATGGCCGGGGAAAAGACCAGCGTGCGGGCAAATTCGCCCAGGGCGTGCGCGGTGCGTTTTTCGGCGAACGCCTGCTCGGCGCGGCGGGCGTGGTGGCGGGCACGCTCGTGGGCGTGGTGGTCGTGCAACCAGTGGGACCACGCTAGGTGCCAGCGGAGCGGACGCCACCAGCCCGGCCAATGGCGGCAGCTAACGGCGATGCTCAACGCGAGGACTTCGGCTTCGCTGCGCTGAGCCGACTTGGAATCGGCGTGGAGCCGGTAGGTGCTCCAGAGTTCGTCCACCTTGTAAAAATGGTAGTGCGCGCTGAAACGGCAAAAGAGGTCGTAGTCGAGGACGTGGCCCTCGCGCTCGTCGAAACCGCCGCAGGCGTCCCAGGCCCGACGGTGCCAGAAGACGGACGGCTGAGGGAGGGTGTTGAAGCCACGCTTCCAGATGGCCAGTTGCTCGAAGCGGCTGACAAAATCCGCCGGGTGCTCGACGCCGGAATGCAGGCCGTCCCCCGTGAACAGGCTACGCCCGAAAACGATCCAGCGGCCCCGGGCCGGATCGATCTCGCGCGCGACGGCGCGCAGACAGCCGGGGTAGAGCGTGTCGTCGGAGTTCAGGAAGCCGAGGATCGTGCCGTGCGTCTTGGCGAAGCCGAGGTTGAGCGCGTGCGACTGGCCACGGTCGGGTTCGACGAAGACGTGGAAAATCTGCGGGAAACGGCGCTCGAAGTCCCGCGCGATTTCGACGGATTGGTCTTTGGAACCACCGTCCTGCACGATGACTTCCAAGTTGGGGTAAGCCTGGTCCACCAGGCTCTGCAACGTCTCGGCCAAAAAGTCGCCCTGGTTGAGGGACGGCACGACGATGGAGATGAGCGGCGGCGAGTCGGTCATAAGACGGAGTAAAATTCCTCGAACACGCGCCGGTACACGCCGAGCGTCTGGACGGCGCTCGCGCGGGCCGAAAACCGGGTGCGTCGGCGGAGGCCGCGGGCGACGCAGTCCGCGCGCAGGGCGTCGTCGTGTGCGAGGCGCAGCAGGGTCGACGCGATGTCGCGCACGTCGAGCGGGTTGAAGGTAACGGCGGCGTCCCCGGCGATCTCGGGCAGGCTGGTCGTATTGGAGCACGCCACCGGGCAACCGGCGATCATCGCCTCGGCCACGGGCATCCCGAAACCCTCGAACAACGACGGGAACACGAGCGCCAGCGCGCTACGGTAGAGCGCGCGCATCTCCAGCGGCGAGCGGAAGCCGAGGTGGACGACGCGTTTTTCCAGGTGGTGCTCGGCGATGGCCGCGAGCGCCGGGTGGCCGGACGGGAAGGGTTTGCCCGTGAAGACGAGGCGCACGTCGGCGGGCAGGTCCTTGGCAACGAGGCCGAAGGCGGCGACGAGCCGGGCGTGGTTCTTGTGCGGCCAACCGTGCGCGGGGAAGAAAAAAAAGCGTCCGGCGAGGCCCATGCCGTCGAGCAGGGCGCGGCTGCGCGCGGGGTCCAGTTCCAGCCAAGCGGCGCGGCTGGGGATGTTCCAGACGGTCGTCAGCTTGTCCAGCGGCACGCCATAGGTGCGGTGGAGGTCCTGCCGGGTGAACTCGGAGATGCAGAGGATGTGGCGCGCCGCATCGCAGGAGGCGCGGTAGAGAGCGTCGCGCTCGCGCCATTCCTCGGGCGTGAAAAACTCCGGGCAGTGGACGTGCTGGAGGTCGTGCATCGTCAGCACGGTCGGGAAACCGGCCATGTCGGGGAAGGTGTACGAGCAGAGCGAATGGACGAGGTCGAAATCCATCCGCTGGTAGGCGCGCAGGGCGCGCATGGGCGGCGTGAGGACCGGCTGGGCTTCCAATTCGCCCGCCAGCGCGTTGACGACTCCGGCGTGGAGGGCCTCGGCCCGGGCCTCGTTGCGGTCGGTGAAGAAGCCCTCGCAACGGAAGCCCACCGGGAAGTCCCACTCGTGGAAAGTGCTGCGCGGGGCGAGGACGCGGTAGGCGTTGCGATGATCAATTTGCGAAATGGCCGAGACCAGTTCGTAGGTCATCTGTTCGACGCCGCCCGCCTTGCCGATCTCCATCCAGCGCAGGTCGAGCAGCAGGCGACAAGGGCGCTGGCGGCGGACGTGGACGGTGCGCTCGACGAGACGCTCGAAATGGGTCGCGGCGGCGGGGATCGAATTGTGGGCGAGCACGGTGGCCTGCGCGGCGGCGACCACGGCGCCGCGCGCCGGTTCCGTGCCGCCGAGCAGCGCCACCACGCGCGTGGCGAAGGCGGCGGGGGCGTCCTCGTGCCAGCAGTTGACGCCGGGGGCGGCGTGGGTGCCCTCGGCGGCCATCGTCGTGCAGACGACCGGCACCCGCATGGACCAGGCCTCGAAAATTTTTTGCCGGACGCCGCCGCCGAAGCGCATGGGCACGACGTAAGCCGAGGCGTTCCAGAAGTAGGGCCGGATGTCGGGCACGTCGGCGTGGACCTCGAAACCGTCGCCCGCCGAAGCCCGGGCCGCCGCGAGCAGGCGCGCGTCGGGCAGGCAGCCGACCGTCTGGAAGACCGCGCCGGGCACCCGGCGGCGAATCTCGGGCCAGATCACCTCCAGGAAATAGAGGACGGCGTCCACGTTCGGCGGGTGCGAGAGGTGGCCGGTGAAGAGGACCACGGGCCGGGGGTCACGCGACCAGTCGGCGGCAGCCGGGTGGAAATATTCGGTGTCCACCGGGATCGGCGCGACGCCGGTCTCGGCGGCGGGCGCATAGGCGTCCAGGGCGCGCTGCTGGTCGAGGTCGGAGACGAAGCCGACCAGTTCGGCCTCGCGGCAGACACGCGCCTCCTGACCGGCGACGGCGGGGATCAGGCGCAGGTCGCGCTCGGCGGCGGTGCGGTCAGGCTCGTGCTCGGCGGCACGGCGCAACGAATCGGAGCGAACGTCGTGAAAATACACGAACTTGGCGAGGTGCGCGGGCAGGTAGTCGAGCCAGGGCGCGGTGTTGGTCTGGATCAGGACGAGCGTCTGCCAAGGGCGTTCGGCCAGGGCGGCCAGCAGGTAAGGCGCGCAGTTAGAGAGCACGGCGAGCTGGGCGTAGGCGTCGGCGGGCTGGCCGTGCAGGCCGAGGAGACGCAGGAGCCAGCGCCAGAGCCGCGCGGCGGAGCGGTCGCGTATCCAGGCGCGCAGCCGGCCCACGGGCAGCGTCCGCAGCGGCGGCAGCGCGGCGGGCGGCACCGGGCGCGGCCAGAAGTAGCTGCCCGCGAGAAAGCTTTCCAGGTTGGCGATGCCCTCGGCGGAAAAGAAACCGTGCAGCGGCGCAACCACGCCAACAGCGTGGCGGCGGGCCAGGTAGCGGAGGTTGAAAAAATCGTGCCCGTTCTTGCCGGGGAAAAACGGCAGGTCGGTGGTCACCACCAGCGTGCCGGGTTTGGCGTCGTGCGCGTCCATCCTTGCCCTCCCCTCCCCGCTCAACGCGGCCACAGCCCGAAGGTTTTCAGCCAGCGCGCCGTCCAGTGCCGTTCAAGCCGCTGCTGGCGCGCCTGCAAGGCCTGGTGGTCGGTGGCCAGGGTCCGGTGCGCGGCGCGGGCCTCGCGCAGGTCGGTGGACAGGCGCGTGTGTTCCTGGCCGAGTTCGGCGTGTTGCGCGCCGAGTTCGCCGAGGTCGGCGGCGACGCGGGCGCGCTCGCTGTCGGCGGCGCGGAGGCGGGTTTCGAGTTCGCCGATGACGCCGCCCTGGTGGTTGATGACCTCCAGGCGCGCGGCGCGGTCGGCCTCGCTGCCCTGGAAGTGGCCGTGGAGGTCGGCCAGTTGGGCAGCGCGCAGGTTGCACTCGTTTTGCGCGGCGTCCAGCTTGGCGGACAGACGCAGGATCTCCGCGTCCTGATTTGCGATGATTTGCAGCCGCGCCGTCCGGTCGGTCTCGCTGCGCTCGAAGTGCCCGTGCAGTTCCGCCAGTTGCGACGCGAGCAGGTTGCGCTCGTTGACGACGAGGTCCAGTTGCGCGCAGAGGCGGGTGATCTCCTGGGCGTGGTTGGCGGCGACGGCTTCCAGGCCGGTGAACTGATGGCGCGCGTCGGCCAGTTGCGCGGTGAGCAGGTTGCGCGCGTTTTCGGCGTCGTTGAGGCGCGGCCAGAGGTTCTTGGTCTCGCGCAGCCAGCGGTCCACCTCGGCGTGCAGGCGCGTGACCTCCGCGCCACGGTGGTCCGCTGTCTCGCGCAGGCCGGTGGCCTCGGACACCGAGACCCGCAAGCGGCGGTCGATGTCGTCGCGCTCGTGGCCGAGGTCGAGCAACGCCAGGGCGGCCCGGGCGGGCGGCGTGGCCGACAGCAGGGACGCCGCCTGCTCCGGCAGCGGGCGCTCCGCCAACGGCGCGGCGCTGGCCACCGCGAACAGGTCGTAATGCGCGTAGATGGCCGGTTCAAAACGCACCTGGCCAACGCCCAGTTCGGCGCACAGGCGCGCGACCGCCTGCTCGCTGAAGAGGTAGAGGTGTTCCTTCGGTTTGAGCTGTTGCAGGAAGGGATGGTTCTGCGCGCAGAGTGTCTCGTAGCTCAGGCCCGCCGGGTAGCAGGGCGTCTGGATCAAAAGAAAGCCGTGCGGGGCGCGCAGGAGGGCGGCGGCCTGGCCGAGGGTCCGGCGCGGGTCGGGCAGGTGCTCCAGCACGTCCATCAGGACCACGGCGTCGTAGGAGGCGGGCGCGAGTTGTTGATCCTCCAGGCGGCCCTCCAAGACTGGCACGTCGAACCAGCGGCGGGCCTGCTCGACAACCCAGGGACTCAGTTCCAGGCCGGTGGCGTCGAGTCCGGCCCAGCGTTGGAGCGCCACGAAGCCGCCGTGGCCGCAGCCTAGTTCAAGAGTGCGGGCACCCGGGCCAGGCACGAATTTCAGTAGGGTGCGCAGCCAGTGGAGGCCGCGCTCGGGCAGGTCCGCGCGGGCGCGGGTTTCCAGGTCCGGCAGGCCGTAGTCTTCTTGGACGTGGTGGAGATAGTAGTTCTTGCCGTAAAAATCGTGCTCGTCGTCGCGCACCTGGCTGATCTCCTCACCGCGCATGGCGCGCAGGACGAGGGTCTGGCACGCCGGGCAGCGCCAGTAATCGGGCGAGAAGTCCTCCAATTGCGCGCAGCCACACCAGCAGCGGACAGACGCTTCGACGGAGGGTGAGGGCGAGGGTGTGTTCATCAAATTCGGCGGACGGCGCGGGCCGGTAATGTAACCCGGCGGGCCAGCGTGTGCCAACGCACTTTCGCCCGGCGGGCCAGACCGGCGGGCAGCAGCGGCTTACGGAACCTTGGCCAGCTGCGCGGAACTGAAACGCGCGCCCAGGTCGCAGATGCCTTGGAACGTCACCTTGCGCCCGAACCAGTCCACCCCGAAAGCAGCGATGCCGCCCACGCGGTGATGATAGTGGCGCGGGGAATCAGCGTGGTCAGGGGCAGAACCCAGGCCGAAATCCAACAGGTATTTGCCTGGCCCCAGGCGGCCCCGCAACGCCAGCATGAGCACGTACCGCTGGTCGGCGCGGACGGCGGGCAGTTCAACGCCGGAATTGAGCGACGTGCCCGCCGCGACGACGTTGTTGAAACGGTCGCGGACCTGGAACCCGGCAATGAGGTGGTCCGCCGGGAAATCCTGCCGGGGCACGAAGGAAACGCCGACGCGGATGGATTCACCCGTGGGAAACGTCTGCGCGGGACGGCCTTCCAGGTCGAACAGCGCGCAGCCGGTGAGCCGGAGCGTGCCGTCGCCGATCTCGTCCTGAAACCGCCCGAGACCCTGCGGGACGGCGGTGGCGGCGCGTTCGAGGGTCAGTTCGGAGAAGGTGGCGTCCTCGGGACCGATTTCCGTGGCGGGTTGGGCGGGTTCGTCCGGCGCGGCAGATGATGCCGGGGCGGCAATGGTCTGGGCAGCGACCGCGTGGGCGAGGCTCTTGCCGGTGAGCGCACCGGAACTGACGGCATGGTAGACGGACGTGGCCTCGTCGCTCGGCCCGAAGAAGGCCGCCCGACCACGATCGAGGACCAGCGCGCGCTTGCAGAGCGAGCGGACCGAACCGGGATCGTGGCTGACCAAAAGCAGGGTCATGCCGTCCTCCAGCTTTTGCTTGAGCATCTTGATGCACTTGCTCTGGAAATAGATGTCCCCGACGGCCAGGGCTTCGTCCACGATGAAGAGCGTCGGATCGACGGCGACCTGCACGGCGAAGGCCAGACGCAGCATCATGCCGCTGGAATAGGTCTTGACGGGCTGGTCCAAGAAGGAACCGATGTCGGCGAACGAAGCGATGTCGTCGAAGCGGTCGTCCACCTCGGCCTTGGTGAAGCCGAGGACGGCGGCGTTGAGGTAGACGTTCTCGCGCCCGGTGTACTCCAGATTGAAGCCGCTGCCGAGTTCGAGCAGCGCGGCGACGCGGCCGTAAACGTCGACGTGGCCCGTGCTGGGCTGGAGCGTGCCCGCAACGATCTGCAAAAGCGTGCTCTTGCCGGCACCGTTGCGGCCCAGGATGCCCACGCTCTCGCCGCGCCGGACCTCGAAGGATAGTTCGTGCAAGGCGGCGAAATCCTCGTAGAGACTGTCGCGCCGCCGTTGGAGAGCCTGGAGCGGCGCCGCGTTCTGGGGCAGGATTCGACGCAGCGTTTTGTGCGTCTGGCTGAGCAGCGAATACCCGAGCCGGTCAGTGGGGCTGGTCCAGAGTTTGTAGTGCTTGCTGACGCCTTGGACGGAAAGGACCAAGTCGTCGTCGGACGCGGGGTCGGCGGCGGGGATGGAAGCGGGGGCGACTGCGAGGGTAGGCGAACTCATGAAGGACCGTTTTTGCCCGGAGGAAAGGCCGTCAAACGGGATGCACGGATGTACGGGTGCGACCGGCTCTAGTCAAGGCGGCAAAGCGTCCGGCGGACGGGAAAGGCCGCTTGTCGGCGGGGGGAATGACGTCATATTGAGCGGCGATGTCCGCTCCCACCTCGACCCGCCCCCGCCGCGCCCTCGCCGCCGCGTCGGCCCATGTGCCCGTGCATCCGCCGGGCCTGTTCGGCACGCTGCGCCACAATCGTTTTCTGATCTCGCAACTGACTCAGCGGGAAGTGGTCGGGCGCTACCGCGGGTCGCACCTGGGGATCTTCTGGTCGTTCATCAATCCGGTGCTGCTGCTGTGCATTTTCACGTTCGTGTTCAAGTACATCTTCAACGCCCGGATGGTGGTGGGGCACAAGGAAGAGGGCTGGGCGGATTTCGCGCTGCAACTTTTTGCGGCGCTCATCATTTTCAACCTGTTCGCGGAGTGCCTGAGCCGCGCGCCGAACCTGATTTTACTCAACGCCAACTACGTGACGAAGGTGGTTTTCCCGTTGGAACTGCTGCCGGTGACGGTGGTGCTGGGCAGCGTGGTGCACCTCTTGATCAGTTTTCTGCCGCTGTGCCTGGGGGCGTTGATCACGCGCGAGGGTCATCTGCACGCGGCGGTGCTGCTGTGGCCATTGTTGCTGGTGCCAGTCGTGTGCTGGGCGCTGGGGGTGACGTGGATTGTCTCGGCGCTGGGGGCGTTTCTGCGGGACCTGAACGAGGTCATGCTCGCGCTGACGCAAATTTTGATGTATTCGAGCGCGGTTTTTTATTCGGTGGCGAGCCTGGAGCAGAACAAGAACGTGCCCGAAATGGTGCGCACGTTGGTGCGGCTCAATCCGTTGGCCTATTTTTCCGAGCAGAGCCGGAACTTAGTGGTGTGGGGCGAGCCGATGAACTGGACGGGTTACGGTTGGGTGACGCTGTCGGGCCTGGTGGCGATGATCGTGGGGTATAAGTTATTCATGGGGGTCAAACAGGCGTTTGCGGACGTGATTTGAGGGCGGAGCGCGCCGACGGCAAAGGTGCGGCTACCAGTTGGGCGGAACACACGTCCGGGAAACGACGCAATTTGTTCCCGCCGAGAATCGAACTCGGATCAAAGGTTTAGGAAACCTCTATTCTATCCGTTGAACTACGGGAACTGCTGATTTCTATGAAACCGAAAGCATAACCTGTCCGCCACGGACAGGTTATGCTTTCTAAAGTGTACGGACACTTTATGCTTTCCATCTGGAAAGGCACCCACCGTCCCACACATCGGTTGTTCAGGCAACCGGCAAACCACCCGGATCATCGGAAGTGGCCGGATGGGGCCGGGCCATCCGCCACCCATGCTCCAAGTACCTTTCTATGGTGACAACCGCCAGCTTGCATTCTGTGCATTTTGCGGCGGTTCCACGGGAACCCGCGACCACTGCCCCTCCCGCGTTCTGCTGGATGAGCCATATCCCGATAATCTGCCTGTTGTTCCCGCCTGCCCCGCCTGCAACTCGCGCTTCTCCGCCGACGAGCAATACCTCGCCTGTCTGATCTCGTGCGTTCTGGCCGGTTCCACCGACCCGGACCTGATCGCCCGTCCGAAGATCAGGAGGATTCTATCGGAAGCACCGGCGTTGCGCGCGCGCATCGAACAGAGCCGCACCGTGTCCGGGGAGGAAACCATCTTCCAACCCGAGCAGCAAAGGGTCAGGGCCGTGATCACCAAACTCGCGCAGGGCCACGCACTCCACGAGTTGAACGAACCTCATCCCGAGCCACCTGATTTTATACAGATCACCCCATTGCCGGTGATGTTGCCCGGACAGCGGGACGCTTTCGAGACACCCCATAGCGGCGGCGTCGCTTTATGGCCCGAGGTGGGAAGCCGCTCGATGCACCGATTGGTCGTTCTTGACGGCTCTCACGAACCTCCCTGGCTGATTGTCCAGGATGGCCTGTACCGGTTCCGCACCTCCGTGGACCACGGGATCGAGGTACGCATTGTCATTCACGAGTACCTCGCCTGTCATGTGGGTTGGGACTGAACCGGACTTCCAAACGGGGGCAGGCGCGTGAGAGGTCATCCGTTCCCGGTCTGCAAACCGGCTGCTTCCGATGCGAGTTGCTTTCTGATCTCACGCAACGTGGACCGGGCTACCGGGTCCCGGATCGCTCCGGGCAGGGCGAGAGATCGCGCCACCGTCAGAGTGGTGGGAACAATCCCCTCGGCGTGCAACCGGAGGGCGACCTCACGTATCTCACGGGCAAGCCGCTCGCGGCGATCCGAACCCCGGCCACGGTTCCATTCTTTCCAACGCGCGGTGATGGCCCGGCAGAGGTCCGGGTAATGCCGGTAGAGAACCGGTTTATCGTGTCCTGTCCTCCGGCAGATTTCACACAGCGATGGCGGCGGCACCGGCTCCTCCGTCACGATGCTTTGCAGGTATGCACCCGCCCGCTTGAGCAATGCGCGCTGCCGGTGACGTGATCCCCGCCGGACAGGTTTGGCACGCGGGGTCCCGGCCCTGTCCGTTGCCTGTGGGATCACCCCGTCAGGTGCGCCGGGTTGCAGGGCGGCATCCGTGTAAAAGGCCATCAATGACACCCCGAACCTCGCGCAGATGGGCAGCAGGCAGGCGATCAGCGGCCTCATCTTGCCCGTGCTCCATGCCCAAGACGCCATGTAGTCCACGCCCAGAACGCCAGCCATCCGCCCCGCACCTGTGCAACCGGTCAGAGCTTCCAGCGCGTGTGCGATCCGGTCCTTGCCGGGAGGATGCGTGAGGCCCGGCGCGGCGGAGACCAGTTCACCGAAGTTTTCCGCCACCCGGCATTCCCATGCAGGGAGTTCCACGGAGGCCGCCATACCCGCGTCCGCGCTCCCCGATGTGGTTCCCAACCAGCCACGGCAGGACGAGCAGAAGCCAGGCACGGAACGCCACGAAATGACGGGCAGGCTCTCGTGGCAGTGCGGGCACCGGTTTTCCAGAGGCCGCCGATGGTGCGTGCAGATCGTGACGGGCGCGAGGCACCAGATCAGGTGTTCGTGAACCACCTCATCGCACGCATAGCACTCCGGGCACCAGGCGCGTTCCTCCCGGAACAGACCGCGTGACGGCATCACGTTCATCCAGGCAAGCATGGTCAGATGGCGCAGATCACCGCGACAGGTCAGTTCCCCGAGCAGCCGCGTCCAGGTGTCGGCCACCGGGTCCATACCGTTCATCGAACGCAAATAGGCCGGTGTGAGACTGACCCGCGCCCCACTCCTTTCCCCGGCAATGTTTTTGATATGCCCGACCAGCTCGTGTTGCAGGAGAGTGCCCGTACTCACACCATGCGCGGCGGCGAGTCGGGCGACGTAGCCTGTCAGGCTCTCCGTGCGCGCCGTACCGACGCCGCAGGGAGGCAGAGCAATGAGGCGGCTGCGCGCGGGCAGCGGCGGTGGCAGCAGCATGGATAATTCAGAATGCATGGTCGTCGTCATGTCCGACCGGGTCGCGGACGGGTTTGCGCTGGAACGGCTTCTGTTTGCGGGTGGAACCGGCGTCGTTCCCCGCCTTGGAGGACACGGGCACCGTTGCCGCAGAAAACATGCCGAGTTCCTCCTGCAAGCGGGCGATCTCCGCGTCATCGTCGGTCATCTTTTTCTCACCTTCCCGCGCGTCGGAGAGCATCCGGCGGCATTGGGCGGCGGTGAGCGCGCGTTTCTTCAGGTGCGCCGTCGTCAGCGTCGGGGCGTTCTCGTCCAGCGCGAGGTTGAGCGCGCGGCCCAGCCAGTTTTTGAGCACACCCACACAGCCGATGGAATGCTGGTACAGATACTCGACACGCCCGATCAGGTCCGGCTCCTCCGCGAGTGGCAGATGCCTCTGGAAGGCGCGCACGACCCCGGAGAACAGAGTGGCGTCCTCCAGCACCATGTTCTGGTAACGCGGCAGATGGATAATGGTGCTACAACGGGAGAGTTGGCCGCTGAGATCAAGGAAGGGAACCAGATCGTAGGTGCCGGTCAGCAGATGCGGCACCCCACTCAGGTTGGCGACGGATTTGATGACATCCAACTGGTCCCGCAGTTTGCGCCCGCTGGCGATCTTCATCAGATGTTGTCCCTCATCAAGAATGCAGACGAGGGGACGACGATGGCGCAGCACCGATTCCAGAGCTTGGCGAAGGTCCTGCGTTGCCGCCCCGCGCCCGGTCCGGGTGACAGCCTCCACCCCACCATCCGGCGTCGGACGCGCGGGCACGGCGGTCTTGTGCCCGATGAGTGGCTCGTTCATCGCTATCAGAGCACGTTGGTAGAGATCACGCCACGGGAACACCGATGTCTCCGGCGCGGGCACCTCAAGGGTGACGAAAGGAAATCGTCCCCGATCCTCTTCCAATTCATTCAGCAAATATGAGGTGAGACGGGCTTCGAGGAAACGGATGAGGGTCGTTTTGCCCACACCGGTCGGACCTGCCAAGAAAATCAGAGAACGATCTGCCGTGTCGAGGATGGCCGACATGAGTTCCTCGCAAACCGTCCGCAGCCGCGTGTGCGGGACACGATAATCACGGAAGTATTCCCTGCGCGCCCTTTTGGGACGGGAGAGCAGTTCGCGCGGAAAACCCGCCGTGAGATGTTCCATCGTGCTCATGGTGGATCAGAAAGCCTCGAAGTCGCGCAGGTTGTCGGGAGACGTGGCCGCCGCCCAGATCGAGCCACTGTCGGATGCGTCCATGACGGGCGGGGTCGCCGGTCGGGCATCGGAAACGGCGGCGGCCACGGGAGCCGGATGTCCCTCGATGACCGCCATCACCTCGCCGAGAGCCGCGTCCTTGGCCCGTTGCGGCAGCAGGAGTTCCCGCGCCTCGACGCTGCCGAGGAAGTCCGCGAGGGAGCGGGCCGAGATGATGGCACGGCCCGAGTGTCGTTGCCGCAGCTTCCGCAACCCGGTGGTCGCCAGCATGATCTCCTTTTCCGAGCGGCCCCGGAACGTCTGGTAGTACCCGGAGGTGCATTTGAGCCAGCGTTTGCCCACGCGCGCCCATGCGGTGCCGCTGTCAAACGGATCGTAGCGCACGGGGACCCGCGTGTTCTCGATGTCCGGGTTCCTGAACTCGTCCGCCCAATAGTAGTTGTAGTTGATCTTCACCCCGTTGCCCGGCTGCACCTTGGCCTTGCCTCTCGGGGTGGTCGGCAGCATGAGCATCCTGAACGTCTCGTCGTAAGGCACGAAGAGGTGGGCACGCTCCCCGCCGAGTTCCAGTCCCCTGGTGAACGCCGCGCGTGGATTGTCACCGAGAGCCGGATGGTCAGAGGTGTCGTACTGCTCGTAGGTGTAGGCGCAGAGAGACTCGTAGAACAGGCCGAGGGTCCAGCACGCGAGTCCCTTCGGATCGACGGATTTTGTCACCTGCCGGACGTTCCGCATCACCTTGGTGTTACCCGCGAGATTGTGGACGAACTGCGTGTTGGTGGTGCCGAACAACCGCTCGCACACGGAGCCGAAGCGGGCCTTGGCGGGCGGGCGCAGCTTTTTGGTGATGCGATGCCGTGCCAAGGTAGTATCGAACCAAGTACTCCTGAACTCCGGGCCGTTGTCCACCACGATGATTTGCGGCAACCTGCCGTGCCGCTGCACGCACAGGCGCAGGACCATCATACAGGAGCGGTAGCTCGGCTCATCGAAGGTCACGAAGACAGCGAGAATGCGGCGGGAGAACGCATCCACGAGCAGCGTCATCCAAGGACGCCCCAAGTTGACGCCCGTGCGCGAGCACAGCAGTTCGAGGTCGAGTTGGGTGTGGTCGATGTGGCAGACCTCGAAGGGACGTTCCCCGTGGCGGGGCGTGGTCAGCGAGAGTTCGAGGTAGGGAATCTCGTACCGGTAGGCCGCGCGGTGGCCCTGCCGCTTGAGGGCCTGTTCGTGCTTCGGTCTGGACCGGATTGCCCGGTGGAAGGTCGCACCGCTCGGCGGGACGAGACCCAGTTGCTCGCACCGGCTGACCAGTGCGCCGTAAACCCGCTCCGCCACCTTGCCCTTGATTGTTTCGTGCTCCTCCCGGATGGCTTTGTCCATCGCGTCGAGCGTCCCCTGCGGTAGCTTCCGCGAGCGATTGCCCCTCCGTCCCCAGCCGGGCAGCAGCCCCGCGTAACCGCATCCACAGGTCGCCTCCGCCTGCCGCCATGCCGTGATCCACCGCCTGATCGTGCGGACGGTGGGTGCCCCGCGCGACAGCGGCAGATCATCCGGCAGGCCCGTGGCCGACAGGAGGGGTTCGATGATGAGGTAGCGGCGGTTCGCCTCCGCGAACTCCTCCTCGCTGGCCCCGGCGAGCAGTTCCCGCAGACCGGGGTCGGTCCCGGCCACCTCCGGCGCGCGGGCGGTGATCTCCCCCGCTTTCAGCAGGTCTTCGAAGCTCTTTTTCGTCAGCTTGACCAGCGCACCGTCCGGGTCCTGCAACACGATTTTGGACGGACCAACGTGGACAATGGCAAGTGCCCGCTCGTCCCACAGGACATTCGTGCCGGGCAGGGCGAGCAGGTCCGGCATCGTATCCGTCGCCGGTCCGGCGCGCTCCGCCACGATCCCGTGGGCGGTCGCGGTGACATGGTCACGAAATAGTCGCACCCGCTCCGGCTCGGCGAGCGCGGCGGCCCGCAGATCGGCGTGGACGGTGCCCGTGGCGATGAGTGTGTGGATCGCGTCACGGCTGACTCCCTCCGCCCGCAGGACCAGATCGGCCAGCGTGAGACCGGGGTGATCCCGGACCATCGCCAGCAACCGTCCGGTGGTCTCCGGGTCCACGCGCGGGGTTTCCGCGCGCAGGTAGTCTTCGAGGAAGGTCAGGTTGCGCTGGAGGGTCCAGTCAATGGTCCCGGAGGAACGCAGCCGGTAGGAGAGTCCCAGCCGGGCCGCGTGTTCCTCACCCGGCGGACAGGTCCAGGTACCGTCCTCGTGCCGGATGTAGCGGTTGGGTGACTGCCGGGCGAGGCCGTGCAGCCTGTCCTCGGGTTTGCATTCCTCCCAGGTTGCCCCATCCCGTCGTAACACGAGAAAGTCCGGGGTGTGATTGATCCCGATGCGGCGACCATTACGATCCTCATAGTTGAGCCTGATGGATTCGGGTTGATCCCAGTATTCGAGCACGTCAGGGTCGTGCTCGTACTCGTGAATGGCGGCCAGTTCGTTGCGGTGCGACTCGAACTGGATGGTATGACCCATCTTCGTGGACGGATAGAACCCGCAGACATTGCCACCCCCACCGCCCACACGTCGAACGGGGGGCGAGGAGCGGACGCGCTCGATCATCGCCCGGCAACCATCCGACAATTGCAACCGGCGGCACCAATCCCCGAATACCTCCACCGACATCATCGTTCCACGGATGTCGGGAATAGCCTCATCATAGCGCATAAAGGCTAATACTTAGCCTATCGTGAAAAATTTTCACGGAAATTCGCTCAAAATGTTCGACTTTGCACCGGCCCGTGCTAGTATTCAAGCTGACCCGTGTTCCGGCTTTATTCCATGTCCACCCAGCAGAACACTCCCGATGCCCTGACCGAGAGTTTCAAGCAACGGCTTCGCAGATTGGCGGAACTCGTTGGCAGCGTCAACGCGCTGGCGAAGGCCAGCGGCATCGCCCAGAGTACCATCCGCAAATACTTCGAGAAGGGCGAGCCGCCCCGTTCCACCATCTTCAAACTGGCAGAGGCAGCGGGGGTGCGCGCGGAGTGGCTGCTGACCGGCGTGGGATCAATGCAGCCGGGAACCGACGAGGTCGGGACCGATGTGGTATGGATTCCAGACTACAACGTCTGCGCCAGCGCGGGACCCGGCAGCGAGGTCGGTCCCGAGTGCATGGACGGCCTCGTCGCCTTCCGGCGCGACTGGTTGCGGAACAAACTTCGCGTCGATCCGGCGCAACTCTGCCTGATTCACGTCGAAGGCGACAGCATGGAACCGACCCTGCGACCGGGGGACATTCTCCTAGTGGACCGCTCCGATACGGCGATACGCGATGGTATCTTCGCGCTCGGCCTCGAAGGCGCGCTCCATGTCAAGCGGCTGCACCGCCCCGACCGCAATACGGTCGAGGTTCTGAGCGACAACCCGAACTACCGGCCCCGGCAGATCGCGGCGCGATCCATCGGCGATGAGGCAAGGATTGTCGGGCGCGTCGTGTGGGCGGACCGGAAATTTTGACCGTCCCGTGTCCGAGGAGAAAACATCCACGGAAGGTTCTCCGGGAACCGGTGCCGATGCCAACCGGTCGCCGTCACCTGCCCGAGGCTGTCTCGCCCTGCTCGGTATGATCTGCCGGCCAGTAGAAGTGCTTTTCGTCCTCGGTTTTCAGTGGCTTGTCGAGAGTTCCGCGTTCGTGCTCCTGCCATTGTACGTCTATGCGGCTGACCATTTCATGACCGGGCAGCCCTTGGTAAATATTATCCTGTCCCCAGAGATGATGTTCACCGCCATCATTCTTCATGCGGAAGCGATGCGGAAACAGATTTTTTATTACCGCCGGAAGCGTGGTTTCGAGGTCAAGATCATGCGGGTAATCTCCATCGCAATCCTCGGTATTGTCCTGTCCGCCATCTTCCTGGTTTTCTCGATCCACAACGAGGAGAAGGGACACGCCTCGGAGCCAATCGGCGGGAGGTTTTTTGTCGCGCAGTTATTGCTGTTCGTTTTCGCCCTGCTCAACTCGGCCACCACTGGACTTGTGATCGGATGGTTGCGGGGAGAGGTCGATCTTCTTATCAGCTTGGAACACGAGACGGATGACAGGCCATCAGAACGGCGGGAGGTTCCCCACACGGATTGACAACCTTCATGGTCACTCGTCGTATTGGATCACCTTCCAGTTGCCTCCCAGCCTGAGCACGCGCCGGGCTTTGGGAAGTTTGTCCATGCCGGGGAGCCAGTCGGGATCGTTGGAACCGGGCGCGTCCTCGCGTATCACCGAGGAGCCAGCGGTCGTCTGTTCTCCAGCCATCTCCCCGGCGCGGCGGTAGCTCACAAAGGTTTCCCGTCCCTCCTTCCTGAACACCAAAGTGTCCCCGGCTTTCAGGTTGAACTCGCGCAGGAACGCGGTCATGCCGGTCAGGCGGTACTCGTTGCGTGTGCCCCCGAAGAACTTGCCGTTGTAGTAGATGAACTGGAAGGTCCAGTCACGGCCCACATCGTCAATAACATCCACAATCTCGCGCGGATTTTTGATGGTGCCATCCAGCCTTGGAAAGAACGACAACATGGTGTCCTCTCGCGGGATGAGAACACCTCCCATGTGTGCGCCGGTTTCCCCGGTGTCGTTCGCGCTGAGTGTCTTCGCAATGATTTTCGTGGACATGATCCGTGTTATCGGTCGAGGGGAGATACCTGCAAGGCGCGCAGGATGTCCTCCATATCGCGTTCACTATCCGTGGGCACCACCACGGTTCCGGCCAACGCACGCTTGCCGGTCATCCTCTCGTCCATGACCTCCTCGATGGTGGCAACATAGAGGAGACGATGCACGGTGACAACCTCATACTGGCCGCGCCGGTATGCGCGTGCCGTGGCCTGATCCTCCGTCGCCGGGTTCCACTCCGGGTTGTAGTGGATCACATGATTCGCCGCCGTGATGTTGAGGCCGACCCCGGCTGCCTTCGGTCCGAGAACGAGGACGGCGGACCCTTTCACCGCGCCGAAGGAGTCCACCCGACGCTGCCGGTCCTCCACTCCCACCCTCCCGTCGATGTGGTCCACCGGAATACGCAGCCTCGTACCGATCTCCCGCAGCAGGATGTCGGTCATCTCCAGAAAGGAAGTGAAAATGATGGCCTTTCCGCCGGTGGCGATAATTTCCTCCATGATCTCGAAGAGACGACTCAGCTTCACCGAACAGCGGAGCGGGTCGGTGATGTGCCGCATCCGACCGACCAACCAAGGATGCGTGCAGAACTGGCGGAGGGTCGTCAGGGCCACGAAGGAGGCCGCTTTCCCGTACCGCGCGACCGCCTCGGCCCGGATTTCCTCGTAGGCACGCGCGGATTCCTCATCGAGTTCGAGTTGCTGCGGGATGTCGATGCGTCCGGGCAGATCGTCCGCTACGTCCCGCACCAACCGTCGCAGCAACAGGGGCGAGACGCGGGGTTCGAGTTTCCGGGCGGCCTCAAGGGTCGAGGGATACTCGCGCTCGAACTCGGGCAGGGAGCCGAGGCAGCCGGGCAGGGAAAAATCCAGCACCGACCAGAGATCGCGCAGGCGGTTCTCCACCGGTGTGCCCGTCACGGCGACCGTGCTACGGCGCGGCAGGGTCCTGAGTTGGACCGAACGACGAGCTTCCGGGTTCTTGACGTTCTGGGCCTCGTCCACCACCACGAGGTCCCATGTGATGTTCCTCAACATGGCGATGTCGCCCACGGCGGTCTCGAAGGAGGTCACCACCACATTGTACCCGGCCAGCATGGTTGACAGACCCGCCCGGCCCGCTCCTTGGTGGATCAGGACGCGGAGACCGGGGGCGAAACGGGCGATCTCCCGCCGCCAGTTCTCCAGCAGCGTCGCGGGGGCGACCACGATGCAGGCCGTTCCGTTACGTTCCGCCAATTCCGCCAGAAGGCAGATCACCTGGAGGGTCTTTCCTAGACCCATCTCGTCTGCGAGCACCGCCCCGAGTCCCTCCCGGACCATGTAGGAAAGCCAGCGGTATCCCTCGCGCTGGTACGGGAACAGCTTGGCGTGGAGACCGGCGGGGGGTTCGCCGTCGAGGCGCGGGGCGAGGTCAGCCGCGCCCAAGGTGGCGGCGGTGCGATCCTCGATGCCGATGCTCTCCGCGCCGGTCTGGCGCACCAGGTTCATGTACTGACCGAGGGTGATCGTTCCGGGCCGGGCGATGCCCGCCTTCTTCAACATGCGGCCAAGCCCATCCAGAGTGCCTCTCGGCAGTGGCATCCAATGACCGTCGCAGACCGCGTGATCCAGCAGCGTGTCACCGTCACGTCCGACCGGATGTTCCCCCGCGCCGGTGCTGACGAACAGATCACACAGAATCTCGGGACCACGCGGGCCTGACGGATGCGTGGTCAGCAACAATAGGGGAACAGCCGGGTTGGGCGAGAAAACCACTCCCGTACTCTCGAAATCCCGCGCCGACACCGGTACACCCCTGATATTGTCGGCAGCCTCGAAGACCACCGCGAAGATTTCCTCCGCGAGCGGGTACAGCGTTCTGTCGCCATCGGTCAGGCGCAAGGCCCGCCCCTCAATCTTTACCTTCGCTTCCATTGACAGGTTCCGGTACGCGCCGCGCCGCGAGAAGTCGCGCGAGTTCCTCCACCGGCATGGGCGGGTCCTGCCGGTGAACCATCGCGTGACAGTTCGCACAGAGAGGCACGAGGTCCCTTGCCGGATCGACCATGTAGCCCGCGCCCATCCGGGATGCCATGACGATGTGATGCACCTCGATGTACCCGGCCCCGAGCGGGCCGTAGAAGCGTTCAAAGTCGAAGCCGCAGGCATGACACCGGCAGCCTTTCAACTGGATACAGGCTTCCCGGTTCACCCCCTTCCGCTCGTAGCGCGTCACGAGAGTCTGGTATGGTCTGCCCTCCGGTTGCCCTGTCGTGACCGGGGATTCCGGCTCATCGGCGGCATCCTCCACCCCGATCAGGGCGACCGTGAGCGCGAGGACGGGGACCACCAGTTCCGCCGCCAGCGTTTCGATCTGCGGTTCCTCGCCCTCCTCCGCGAACATCGGCATCCGTCGTGCGAGAGACATTTCCAACCGGTGCCATCCCTCCGGCCAAGTGCTGGCGTCCGCCGGGTCCACCTCCTTCCCGTTGACGCTCATGGGCAACTTCAATCCTCTATCGTGCAGTCCTCGGGCAAGCGCGGTGAAGGCAAGCCGTCCCTGCTGGGCAGCCCCGCCCATTGCCTCAATGAGGTCCGCCGCGTAGGTGTACGGCACGAAGGTCGCCTCCGCGTTCTGCCGGGTAACGCGGAAGCGCACGGTGAAACCGTTGTCCTTTTCGATGTCCAGCGGGGTGACATCGCAGTATTCACCATCCTCGCCGTCGTCCAGATGAGCCTTCACGGCCAGCCGCAGACGATCCTCCACGGCACCGACCAGAAATGGAGCGATGGACCCGTTCATGCGTCAGCATTGTTGTCCGGCGGCTCGGGCAGGTCCTCCACCAGCTTGCGGAGGCTGCGTGATACCTCGTGGCGCATCTCGGAAAGGCTTTCCTTGTTCTCGTCACTGAGACACTTCAATTCGGCCATGCTCAGGCCCCAGAGCAGGGCGTCCATCCCTTGGATGGTCACGCCCTGCGCCAAGTTGGGTAGATAAACCTTCTGGTAGTAGGCATGACCGGTGTTGATGACGACGCCGTAATGCGAGTTACCGCTCGTCGGATCGGTGATGAGGCGCGGCTCCCAGAGCACGCCGTCTTGCAGGCTGTCCTCCGTCTGGATAAGCACCTTGCGAGGCTGGGTGGTCTTCGTGAGCTTGATCTTGACCCGGACCTTGCCGCTGTCGTTGACCAGATCGACCGTACCGGCAACGGGATCACTCCCGCGCACGTCCGGCTTTGGCAGTTTGTCCTCCTTGCTGCTGATGTTCTGATTGGAGACACCGTGAGCGTCGGCATTTGCCTCCGCGTTCTTCTTCCGCTGCCCCTTGCGGTACATCTGCTCGGCGGCCCGCCGGGCGGGATTCAGGAAGGTGAGAACGTCGTTGTAGAGTTCCTCGGCGAGAATGACCTGTGACTTCTTGATGTCGATCTGGAACGCATCATCCAGCCGGTGATCGAACGAAAACTCCGTTCTCAGCAGCGTCAGGTGGGGTTCCTTGGCAAACATCTTCAGCCAGTCCGGTCCGTGAATCAGCCGGTTCTCGCGGTAGATGTAGATGCCCTGATTCTGGTTGCTCAACCGGGCGTTTCGGGCTGCGTCCTCCGAATTGAACTCCTCCTTGCGAGGGAGGATGAACGCGCGGATGTCGAAGCTCGCCATACTGCCATCGGCAAGTTCCACGTCGCGGGTGCTCTTGCCAGCATCCGTGGACACCCCCTCGCAGAAGGGGTCCCATGCTGGGATGTCCGTACCGTTGAGCTTCATGGAAACATTGGGAGCGCGCTTGTCGGCCTTGTCCAGAAACCGCTGGAAGATCATCCCGAGGTGTTCGCGCAACGACTCCACCAGCTTGTCCAGTGCCTTCTTGGCGGGGATGCCGCCCGGATCGGCGTACCCTCCGAGCACGCGGTCCACCTCCTCCCACACGACCATCGTTCCTTTTCCTCCGGTGATGAAGGTCTCGAACGTCTTCTCCTGCGCTGCCGTGGGAACGTCGAGAAACAGTTCCCATTGACCGGCCCGTGCGATGTGGTCGAGGTCCCAAGTGGCCCGTACCAGTGGGTCGTCCTTCAAGGCGCGCGAGACGACCGAGAGCTTGCGGCAGAAAGCGGTGGATGCGGTCTTCAGACCAAGACCGAACTTGCCGAGACTGGCCGCCGATGGCCGCTTGGGTGCGCCGTAGCGCATGGCGAGGATCAGTTCGTCCCGGTTCATCCCGGAGCCGTCATCGAAGATGTTGAGGCTGATGTTGCCCCTGAAATCCATCCTCAATTCGATCTGCACGAGCTTCGCCTTGGCCGCGATGGAGTTGTCCACAATGTCCGCGATGGCGGTGTTCAACTGGTAGCCGGTATCGCGCAACCCCTCGGCAAGGCGTTCGGGATCGGGTGGAACCAGCAGTTTTTCGGCGATTGGTGGGATCGGATTGCTCATGGATGCTCGGTGTGTACCCCCGGTGCGACGGGCGGGCCTGTCCACACCGCATCCGGGTCGGACGTGGAACCTAACAGATTGACCGCGAGCGCGGCAAGATTATCGTGTGCCGCCGGTGCTCATGGTCTGATAGCAGACCGACAACCCGGCGGAGCAGGATATTCCCGGCATCTTGATGTAAAAACCGAAGATTTCGCGTGACTGCCACAAGGGGTAGAGTATATCTGAGCAGAAATGCTATCAAATTTTCCTGGGGTTGAACAATCCGCTCCACGGACAGGCAAGGTGGGGCGGCCCCGTAAATCGAATGACATCTGCGTCAGGAACGTGCCGCCGGATGTGCGGCACTGGATTGACCGGGAGCGCGGTCAGAACCACGCGAGCCAGCAGGAGTTCGTGCTGGATGTACTCAAGCGTGCCTATGACACTGCCGGGGGGCAAACACCGCTGCCACTAGATGCAGGAATACCCCGACACGATATTGCCGGTGTCACCGGAAACGGAGCGGCCTTTTTCAATTTCATCGACATCTTCGCGGGCATCGGTGGCTTCCGGGTTGCTTTGAGCAAGGTTGGTGGACGGTGCGTTTTCAGCAGCGAGTGGGACGACAGTTGCCAGAGAACCTATAAGAAATTGCACGGCGAGACGCCGCACGGTGACATCCGCGAGGTGAAGATGTCAGACATCCCCGACCATGACGTGCTTGCGGCAGGCTTCCCGTGCCAGCCATTCTCGCTTGCCGGTGTGTCAAAGAAGAATAGCCTTGGCAGGGCACACGGATTCGATTGCGTCACCCAAGGAACCCTCTTTTTCCACCTCGCCACGATCATCGAGGCGAAAAGACCCCCGGTGCTTTTCCTGGAAAACGTCCGCAATCTTCTATCCCATGATAAGGGCCAGACATGGCAGGTGATCCGCGAGACGTTGGACTCCTTGCGCTACCACATCTTCTTCGACGTGATCGACGCGGCGGCATGGGTGCCGCAGCACCGGGAACGAGTTTACATCGTCTGCTTCGACAAGGAGGTGTTCCCGGTGCGCCCCGAATTCACGTTCCCCGGTCCACCTTTGGAGCCACAACCGGTCCTGTCCGATATTTTGGAGAAGGAGGAGGATGTACCCGACAAATATACCCTGACCGATCACCTCTGGGCCTACCTGCAACGCTACGCCGAGAAACATCGTGAACAGGGTAATGGCTTCGGCTTCGGCCTCGCCTCCCGCTCCGGGATCACGCGCACCCTGAGCGCGCGTTATTACAAGGATGGTTCGGAAATCCTGATACCGCAGGAAGGCAAAAACCCTCGCAGGCTCATGCCGAAGGAAGCGGCGCGGCTTATGGGATTTGATGAGTACGCGGACAGCATCGCGGTTTCCGACACGCAGGCTTACAAGCAATTCGGAAACGCGGTCGTACCGAAGGGGGTCACGCCGATTGCGATGCGGATCACGGAGGTTCTTGCCGGGCATCAGGCAGGCAAGGGGAACGGCTGCTTTGTGAAACGCGCCGTGCCCGTGGCAAACTGAGAGGGTATCCAAGACTATGGCCTCTCCTGTCTGCGAACGGGCAATCGAGGACGCCACCGACACCGGGCGGGCCATCCTGAAGTACATCCAGCCGAACAATGTCGGGGCCACCGGTAGCAACGAGGCGGGCTTCTATTTGCCGAAGTCGATCCATGCGCTCTACACCGACATTCCACCGATCAAGGGCGTTGTGAAAAAGCAGGCCGTCAAGGTGCATTGGTGGCAAATAGGGCTGACGACGCCATCCAACGTCACTTGGTACGGCAAGAAAACCCGGAGCGAGTACCGGCTGACCGGCTTCGGCAAGGGTTTCCCCTACCTGCAAGCCGACTGTATCGGCGATCTGCTGGTCATCATTCCGCACACGTTCGGGGAGTTCACCGCCTATGTGCTGGACCAGGATGATGATATCGAGGAGGTCCAGACCGCCCTCGGCTTGGACATCACCCAGTCGTGGGGAGCCTATCAGGACGGCAATGTCACCACCGGCGGCTCGACAACAGGCTGTATCCGCAAACACAGCCGCGACTTTCTGAAGCTGCTGGATGACAAATTTCCCGGAACGGACGTGTTCTCGGAAACGGCCAGAGCGATTCTGGAAAAATGTGTCACCGGATTCAAACTCCTCCCTCCCGACGACGCATTGAAGAAGTGTCTGGACACCGAGTTCGAGATTTTCAAACTGGCCGAGCGTCAACTATGCAGCAAGGACATCTCCAGATTGTTTCAAGACGTTGACGACTTCGTGAAAACCGCCCACAGGATTATCAACCGGCGGAAGGTGCGGGCAGGTCGTTCCTTGGAAAATCATGTGGATCATCTTCTGACCCGCGAGAACATCCGTCACGAGATGCGTCCGGGAAAGATCAGGGGGCAAAGCGACATCATCATTCCGGGTGCTGCGGAATACAACGATCCCGCATACCCGCTTGAGAAGCTCTGTGTAGTCGGGGTGAAAACCACCTGCAAGGATCGTTGGAGACAGGTTTTGCAGGAGGCACCGCGCGTTCGGAAGAAGCACCTTCTCACCACGCAGCACGGCATCTCCATCAGACAGATGGACGAGATGCACGAGGCCGGGATCACGCTGATCGTACCCGAGAAATTGCATAAGAAGTACGAGAAAGGCAGCAAAATCACGCTGCTGAACTTCGAGGAATTTATCGGACACACACGGACCATCATGGCCGCGTGATCCCCCAAATAGGTCCGCATCCATGAACCCGGAAACCACCCCGAAAAACGCCTTTGTTCTGAAAATCTCCCCGAGCGGGGATGACTTGGTACCGGAGGCCCTGCAAACCGGGGAGATCATCATCGGGTGGGCTTGGGCGGAGGGATTGCTCGACCCGGCACTCGACTGGCCCGCCTTCCGGGAGATCGTCCGTAGCACGTATTATCCAGAGGAACCCACGCTGCACAGTGCCGGAAATGCCGCCGGACATCTCTGGCGTTTCATCCGCGAGATGGTGCCCGGCGATCTGGTGGTGGTGCCGCACTGGTCGGAGTTTTACGTCGCGGAGATTACGGGAGCAGCGATCCGCGACGCCTCCAAGGTGGAGGCGGATTCAGCCTACCGGCGACCTGTGAGGTGGCTTAACGAAGGCAGGTCCATCCCCCGTTCACACGCCCGTCTGGCCCTGATCTCACGCATGAAGATTCGCGGCACCTGCGCGGACGCAAGCGATCTGGTGGCCGAGATCGAGGAGTGCCTCAACTTGGCGGAACAGGGGGTAACACCGACCTTCCAGAACGACCTGCAAGGCCGCCTCGTCCGCGAGACCTTGGCCGAGATACGTGGTGGCCGCATCGAGAACTACGGCTTCGAGCAACTGATCGGCAACGTGCTGGAAAAACTCGGCGCGACCGACGTGCGGATCGTGCCACGCATCAATGACATGGGGGCCGATCTGGTGGCGTTCTTCCGGGTGGCGGGTGTCTTCCGTTACAAGGTCGCGGTCCAAGCAAAGCACTGGCAGCCGTACCCGCCGGTCGGCAGAGCCGAGGTCGAACAACTCATCAACGGCATCGAGGCGGAAGCGGCCAATCTCGGGATGCTGATTACCTCGGGTACCATCGCGGAGGAGGCATACCAGATGGCCGAGCAGTACCTTGAGGAAAAGGGCGTGCGGATCGAGATGGTCGATGGAGAGCAGTTTTCAAAACTGATTGTCGAAAGCGGGATCACCACGGGCACCATATGATGTCCGGTGAGACCGACCGGAGGCCCCGGTTTTTACCCGTGGGAATACCTGCGACCGGGGAAGTCCGCTTGATGATCCGGGTCGGCGAGAACGGCATCCGAAAAGCCGGACCCACGGCGATTCACCGGGTCGTGATCCGGCAAAGCGGCTCGGGTACGCGGTGATGGAACCGGAGAAGCCAGAGCGTTCCCTGTCGGAATTGGGCCGGGAAGAACTTTACGAATTGGTCTGGGCAAAACCGGTCAGGGCGGTTGCCGGGGACTTCGGGATTTCCACCGGGGCGGTAGCCACACAATGCAAAAGGCATGATGTACGCCGTCCGTCGCGCGGGTACTGGACAAAAAAAGAGGCCGGTAAAAATCCCCGGAGGGTGCCACTTCCGCCGGTGGATGCGGAAATCGCAGAAAAGCCCGCCAGAAAACTTCCGGCACTCCCGACGCGGGAAACCACCCTGCATCCACTTGCCGGCGAGTTGCTGGCCGCCATCCAATCGGGAAGCGTTGGACGTGACGGGCGCGTGGATGTCCGGCGAGCGGCCATTCCCGAGGTGAGCGTCACGAAAGAACTGGCGGAACGAACGGCGAACGCCTTCCACGCGATCATCGAACACACCGAGCCAGTGGGCATCTTCTTTCGCAAGGCACAGGTCGATTATCATGGTGGCTTCTTTCGCAAGGGCCACGACCGGCTCTACCTCAAGATCGAGGAGGGCCTTGTGGAAAAAGCGGAAACCGGTCCCGGCGACCGTCTTTACACGGGTTGGCAGCAGCAACCGACACGGAAAACCTCTTCTGGACTGCTGATGTTCTCGCTTTCAAAGGAAAGCTGGCACTACCACGGCGCGAAGCAATGGAACGAGGACAGGAAGTCCCCGTTGCGGAAGGTCTTGCGGCAGATCGTGGTCGAGATGCGTCGCCACTTCGCCGAGGCACGCAGGCGGCGGGCCAAGCTGGCGATTGAACACGAGAGACACCGGGTGAAATCGCATCGGCTCTATCAGGAATATCTGCAAAACGAGGCCATTCGCCAGCAGGGGGAGCGGGAGGAGAGACACACCGGTGCGTTGGTATTGGTGGGAAGGGAACGTGAACAAAATCTGTTCAATGCCGCAGAGTTGTGGCATCGCCACCGGCTCGTGGAAGATTTTCTCGCAACCTGCGAGGGCCGCTGGCGGAGTGTTCAGGACGGTATGCTCACGCTTGAACAGGAGCGGTGGTTGCGGTGGGCGCATGAAACCAATTCCGGTCTGTCCCCATTCAAGGCGGGCTATCCCGATCCACTTCAAGACGGCCCTTTTGATGCGGGGAGCGTACCGTTTGGCGGACCCTATCCCGAAACACGAAAATTTGTGCAGTAATCGAGATGAGCGCAGAGAACATCAGAAGGCGGTCGGGTAAATACCCGGCAAGTGTCGGGAAGGTTGCCGGTGCCCTGACCAATACCTACCACGATTTTGACCATCATAACCTGCGCGACGATCCCTTTGGCGAGTTGCTGTTCATTCTCTGCTCGGTTCGCACCCACGCCGCCGGTTACACGGCCACCTACGAGGCTCTGCGCCGGGAGTTCCCGACACCCGAAGCATTGACAACGGCCACCGTACCGGAACTGACCCGTGTGTTACACGGTGGCGGCCTGGCTGAACACAAGGCTCTTGCCATCCGGGCTGCCTTGGACGGGATCAAGGCCCGCTTTGGTGAACTGACTCTCGAACCTTTGCGGGAGTGGGATGATGCCGCCTGCGAGAAGTTCCTGACCGGTCTGTCATTCGTTGGCAAGAAGGTGGCTTGGTGCGTGATGATGTACTCGCTTGGTCGGCAGGTCTTCCCGGTGGACCTGCATTGCTGGCGCATCTGCCAACGCCTCGGCTGGGTTCGTCCCACCCGACCCGATGGCACCTGCTCCCAGAAGGACATGGAGCGCACGCAATCAAAGATTCCACCCGAGCACCGCTTCTCCCTTCACGTCAACATGGTGTCACACGGCAGGATATGCTGCACCCCGACCGCCCCGGCCTGCCCGGAGTGTCCCGTGAATGATCTCTGCCCGAAGGTCGGGGTGCAGCGTCCCCGTAAGAAGGTGTTGCCGGTTCCTGCGGATGCATTGGGAGGGCGGCCCTCTTCCAGCCGCAGCAGGGCTTCAAGCTCCCGGATGAGTGATGTTCCGACCAACTCCAAAGCGCGCAGTGGTCGGAAGCGGAAGAAGAACCCGGAACCATCCGAGGGCTGATGCTGAGGGTGGGCCTGTCGTGGCACTTGGTCGGGAAGCGGGGGGACGTAAAATGAAGAAGCCCACAAATCCGCTTCCCTCTGACCTTCGCTACGGCGGTTTTCTGGTCCTGCCGATCTTGGCGGCATTCCAAGGCCAATCGAACGTCGTGACCCCGAACAGCTTGGCCTTGCGGGCTGGCTTGGCCGAACCGTTGGCATCTTGGACCATCCATGCCGTTCACGCAATGGGTGCGTCGAAGCCGGTGGAATGGGGATGCGAAGCCCGGCATCATGTTGAAATTCACAATCTTCCGAACAAGAAACATTTTGTTCAACGGCTGAGCAGGTCCCGCGCAAAAGAACTGATCGAGCACGTCCTGTCGAACGCACAGGCAGCGAACGCCAGTCCGTCCTCGGAGTTCAGTTTCGACATGATCGGCGTGTTCGGCTCTGTCCTGCATGATTCGAGTGCTCCGGGTGACGTGGACATTGTTTATGAGGCTTGCTTCAAAAGGACCGGAGCGATCATCCCCGAGTCCGACTACTATCCCTTTTCAAGAGATATGCCCACGGACAGGGCTGAAAGAGTGTTGCGCCGGGGTGCCCGTCAGGCGGATGTGAATTGCCACGACCTGCGCGAGGTGCATTCTATTGGTGCGGGCTATCAGGTGATTTGGACCCGCGAGGAAGGGCGTGTGGAGCGAATGGTCGCGGCCACGAAGAATGCTCCCGATCCAGAGGCCGCCGGGGAAGATGGTCTTCTCAAGACGGACGCCAAATGTGAAGCCTTCCGCCGGGCGTGTTCGGATTCATCTCCATTGCTTCCTCCCATCGAACTGCAACTGCCAGCGGATGTGCGGGTGATGACGTTTCGGGCTTGGGCAAGGATGTTGCGCGAAGAGAAATTGGTGACTCTCCTAGCCCACTGTTACTGTTCCCATCCGGGACCCATCAAGACCTTTCTGGAGGACTTGATCGGCAAATGGCGTGTAAGTGATCCAGCCAAGGTGGCATCCGCAGAGAGGAAACTACTTTCCTTTCTAGCTGCATCCGCTCGGTTTGGAACTTGGAAGTGGAACCCGACCAGCGGTCTCGTGAAGGGCAAGCCGTACCGGCAGCGCGAATTATTTAGGGGTTGAAGCGGGAAGACCACATGACTGGTCTGAATGGCACCAGCGTGGCAGCAAAGAAACATTAACCCCCAGACTCCCGGACAGATTATGGTGCTCATTCCGACTGACGGACAAGTTATGCTTTAGAAGCGCGGAAGGTCGTTGGCTTGAGCATGAAGTGGCCGCTGGTGAGAACGTGCCGCGCCGGACACATTATGGTTCAAAGAGGTGACAGGATATGGTTCCGGTCACATTCTAGGTACTTATGAAAGTTCAGCCTCTTAAAACACTTGAGTTTCACCAAATCCATAGAAATCCGAGGCTGTCTTTTTACCACAGCCATTTAATGTTCGCCAGTCGTCACGTGTCCACTACGAACCCATTGGATAGTTAGAGAAAGGGGCGGGTTACCTGCCAGCGATAATCTTTCAGCACTACCGAGGGTTTGTTTAGCCGGATGCGCCCAGCACCAAACCATTGGAGTCAGGTCAGCAGCATCTCGGTTTGGCAAACTTGGCATCTTGCTCGAAACTGTGATCATTCCACATCGTCCACGATTTCCTCGATAGATTTTTCATGCCCCTACGCGCGCTAATCGTTGGTTGCGGCTTCGTCGGAGAAGCAACCGCAGATTTGTTCCATGCCGCCGGTTGGCAGGTTATTGGCTGGACCCACTCCGCCGACTCCGCCGCCCGCCTAAGCGCGGAGAAACCCTATCCCGTATCAGCCCACGATATCACGAGCGCGACCCACGTTCAAGCCGCCGCGCGTGATCTCCCCGGCGGCAACGCGCTGGACACGCTCATCGACTGCGTGTCGTCCGGGCGGGGCGGCGGACCAGAGCAATACCGCCGCGTGTATCTCGACGGCGCGCGCCACTTGCTCGCGGCGTTCCGGCCTACACGGTTTGTCTACACAGGTAGCACGAGCGTCTACGCCCAGACCGACGGCTCGCTGGTCGATGAATCCAGCCCGGCCAACCCCGACCGCGAAACCGGTCGCATCCTGCGGGAAACCGAGAACGTTGTCCTCGCCGCCTCCGGCGGCACCGTGGCGAGACTAGCCGGCATCTACGGGCCGGGGCGTTCGGTCTTGCTGCGCAAATTCCTCGCCGGTGAAGCGGTCACCGAAGGTGACGGCGGGCGCTGGCTCAACCAGATTCACCGCGCCGATGCTGCCGCCGCCCTGTTTCGCCTCGCGCAGCCCGACGCGCCGCCGGGAGTCTACAACGTCGCCGACGATACCCCCCTCACCCAGCTTGAGCTATACCGCGCGCTCGCCGCGCGCTTCGCCCGCCCCCTACCCCCATCCGGGCCGGAGGACCGTCAACGTAAACGCGGCTGGACCAGCAAGCGCGTCGATGCTGGCCGTCTCCGCGCTTTGGGCTGGCAGCCGCGCTATCCCTCTTTCTTGGACTGGGCTGCGGAACAAACCGCCTAGCTTATTTTGACCCAACTCAGGGCATCACCTTGAAGATCGTGTAAGGCATCGTCCGCGCGCTCTTGCCGCCGTTGTACTGCGGCGAGTGATGGATGTGCGAGCAAGAGAAGTAGATCGCGCCGTCAGGCCCCTCGGCGAACGAGTCCGGCCATTCGATGCGCGGGTCGGCGGCGACGAGTTCGGTCTTGCCGTCCGGCACTTTGCGGCGCTGGATCGCCCCGCCCCGCAGGTCGCTCAGGTACAGGTACCCATCCTTGGCCATCCAGATGGCATCGACCGGGAAGCTGTCACCGACGGTTTCGACGGCCTTGCTAAGGTCGCCTTTGCTTAGATTTTCGTCGAGCAGCTTGGCCGTGGCGACCCGGTAAAGCTTGCCACTCAAGATCGCTTGGTAATATAGATACGCATTATCTGGCGACAGTGCGATGCCGTCGGCGTTGAACTTGGGCCGCTGCTTCTCAGAGGTCATCACTTCCTTGCCATTGATCGTCAGATCGACTTTCTTGTCCACGAGCGTGCTGGCATCCTCCACCAACGTGCGCCGCGACTTGCCGGTGTTCAGGTCCACCACGATGATGCTGCCCACGCCGCTTTCCGTGATGTACGCCACCTGTTTATCGAGGTCGAAGCGCACGTCGTTGAGATAGCTCTTCGCCGGGCAAATATCCGCGCCGAACGTGATTTTCTGGACGAGTTTCTTACCTCCCAGATCAAACTTTACTAGCTTGGGCGCGCCCGCCAGCGTGCCGTTCATGCCGGGGTTGCCAGTGTCGAGCACCCAGAGCGCCCCGGCATCATCCACAACGATGCTTTGCACGCACACCCATTTGTTGGCCACGTCCGGGTCTTTATCCTTCCAGAAATTCCAGGTTTCGTCGGGAAACGGCGTGAGCGTGCTGTCCTTGCCGACCTCGGCCACCGCGTATTTATAGTCGTTCGACCAGCGCGGAAAATTCGCGTAGAGCTGGCCGGTTTTCGACACGGCGATGCCGGTCACTTGGTAATCTTGGAAGTGCGCGACTTCCGTGATGGGTTTACCCTTCGCACCGGCGGCGGGCGCGGGCGCGTCCTGTGCGTGCGAGGCAATGACAGCCGCGCCCAACAGCAACGCGGAAAGCAAGGGGAGGGATTGGAATCTCATCCCTTCTCAATCGGTCGCCGCCCGTCGAAAGGATTTGTACGCTTCACCCTCTCCACTTTGTTACCTTGAGCCTTCCTTGATTTCCTGGGTTCTTGAATTCTTGAACCTTCACTTCCTTCGGCGGGCTTTACACGCCCCGCCACTTTTGCCCATGCTGGGGCCATCATGTTGGCAAAGGTTTATTCGGCGGCGGTTTTCGGCGTTGACGCCTACCGGGTGGAGGTGGAGGTCAACACCGCCGGTGGCAAGCCGCTGGTGATCGTCGTCGGCCTGCCGGACGTAGCGGTGAAAGAAAGCCGCGACCGCGTCACAACCGCCATCGGCAATAGCGGCTACCGCTGGCCCTTTGGCCGCACCACGGTCAACCTCGCGCCAGCGGACGTGAAAAAGGAGGGACCCAGCTTCGACCTGCCCATCGCCGTTGGCATGATCGCCGCCGAGATGGAAATCGACCTCCCCGGCCTCGGCGACTGCTTGCTCGTGGGCGAACTCGCGCTCGACGGGGCCATCCGCCCGGTGCGCGGCTGCCTGAACATTGCTATGGAGGCGCGCAAGTGGGGCGTCCGCCGAATCTTCATCCCCGCCGCCAACGTGCCGGAAGCCGCCGTTTTCCACGACCTGGAAGTGTATGGCGTCCACTCCCTGCGCGAAACCTTCGAGTTCCTGCGCAACAGCCCCGACGCGCCCCCGCTCCGGCCCGCGCCGGTCAACGTCGATGCCGTCTTCGCCGCCAGCCAGCAGCATGAGGTCGATTTCAGCGAGATCAAAGGCCAGTATGACGCTCGGCGCGCCTTGGAAATCGCCGTCGCCGGGGCACACAA
>CAXTBX010000003.1:0-26096 GCA_964242205.1 uncultured Chthoniobacterales bacterium | reverse complement strand
CGGCAGCGGCAAGAGCATGATGGCCAAGCGTCTGCCGAGCATCCTGCCGCCGCTCACGCTCGAAGAAGCCCTCCAGACCACCAAGATCCATTCGGTCGCCGGGCTACTCAACGGCAAGCGCGGTTTGGTCGGCATCCCGCCCTTCTCGGCGCCTCACTCCACGATTTCCGACGTGGGGATGCTCGGCGGCACGAATCAACTCACGCCAGGAGAAATCAGCGTCTGCCACCACGGCGTCTTGTTCCTCGACGAGTTGCCCGAGTTTCGCCGCAACGTGCTTGAATCGCTCCGGCAACCGTTGGAGGACCAGACGATTACGATCAGCCGCGCGGCGGGCACGATGACTTTTCCCGCCTCGTTCATGCTCGTCGCGGCGATGAACCCCTGCCCCTGCGGTTACCACGGTTCCTTGCAACGCCGCTGCCGCTGCGCGCCGCAGGCGGTGGCACGCTACCGCGAGCGCATCAGCGGCCCGTTGCTCGACCGCATTGACCTGCACGTCGAGGTCGCGGCGATGAAATACGAACACCTTGCCGGTCAGACGCCCGCCGAGGATTCCGCTGCCATCCGCGAGCGCGTCATCGCGGCCCGCGCGATCCAGCAAAGCCGCGGCGGCGCGGCCAACGCCCGGCTCGCGCCCAAGGGCATCCGCGCGCATTGCAAGCTGGACGAAGGCGGCACGGAAATGCTCAAGCTCGCCACCAGCGAACTCAACCTCTCCGCGCGCGCCTACGACCGTATTCTCAAGGTGGCGCGCACGATTGCCGACCTCGCGGGCAGCGACGCCATCGCCCCCGAGCACATCGGCGAGGCAATCCAGTACCGCACGTTGGACCGGGGACAGTGAAAGGCGGGACGCGGAAGGCAGAACGCGGAAGTTTGCAGAGTCACGGTTGAACGTTGGAAGCAGATGGCAGAGGTTCTCCCTTCCGCGTTCCCGCTTCCGCGTTCCCGCTTCCGCGTTCCGCCTTCCCATGTCTCTCTTCCTCCGTCCCGTCCTCAAAAAGCTTTTCCAGGCCCGCGAAGGACGCGACTCGGAGATGGTCAAGCCCTTCCTCGACCATTTGGAAGACCTGCGCTGGACGGTGATTAAAGCCGTCATCACTCTCGCGGCGACGATGATGCTGTGTTTCGCGTTCCGCTTCCAGCTCATGCACGTCGTGGAGGCCCCGTTGCGCGCCGTGACAGGCCGCGAACTGCTCGAACTCGTCGGTCTGGCTCCCGGCGATTCGGTGAACATCTCGATCAGCCTCGCCTTCTACGCGGGCATCATCCTGTCCTTCCCGCTCCAGCTTTTTTTCCTGGCGGGCTTCGTCTTGCCAGCGCTGACTCCCAAGGAAAAAGGCCTCGTCCTGCCGGTCATTGCCGTGGGCTTCGGCCTGTTCCTGACGGGCGTTTTCTTCTGTTTCAACTTTGTCTTGCCGCCCACTCTGCGCTGGCTCTGGAACGATCAGGTCCGCATGGGCATCAAACCTAGTTGGACCGCGCAGCAATACTTCTCGTTTGCCTCGCAGTTCGTGTTGATCTTCGGCCTGTCGTTCGAGTTGCCCGTGGTGGTCATCGCGCTGGTGAAACTCGGACTGCTTACCGCCGGGACGCTGCGCAAGACACGCGCCTACGCCATCGTGCTCATCCTGGTGCTGGCGGCGTTTATCGCACCCTCGCCGGACCCAATCACGATGGGCGTGGTGGCAGGTCCGATGCTGTTGCTCTACGAACTGTGCATCTGGATCGCCTGGTGGATGGAGCGGCGCGAACGCCGCAGCCTCATCCGTCCGACGCGCACGGAAGAATAGTCCCAGGGCAGAGGTTCTCCCTCGTTCCCAAGTTGCACTTGGGAACGCACTGACCCGCGAAGTTGCACTTCGCAGCAGCGCCTGTGGCCAGCCGCTCTCCGCCTACTCCACCACCTTCGTCACGACGAACAGATCGTTCGCCTGCCGTGGCGCGTTGGCCAGCGCCTCCTTCGGCGTAAAACTCGCCTGCGCCTCGTCCTGCCGGAACACGTTGAACACCGGACTCGCGTGCGCGGTCGGCTCGACGGCGCTCACGTCCACCTTGCGCAATGCCTCGACAAACGTCAGCACGTTGCCAAGCTGCGACTGGTACTTGGCGACCTCCTCGTCGCTCAATTCCAACCGTGCCAAACGCGCAATGTAACGAACATCCAGATCAGGGGCAGACATATAGAAGCTAGAGGTAATGGCTCAACGCCCAGCAAATCGCAAACACCAAAACCACGATCAGCACCAGCGTCTGCCGACGCCCCGCCGTCCGTTCCTCGCGCAGCACCACCCGCTTGCGCGAATCTGAACGCCGAATCCGGCCCAATGCCGCCGCCGCCTCGACGTGCCTTGTGTCCAGCATCGACGCGCCATGCAGATACGCCCCCTTGCGCGGAGTCGCCGCGAACACGGCCTGCTGGCTACGGCGGCGCTCCTCGGCAGCCCGCTGCGGAGCCTCGTCAATCGCGCGTTGCAGCTTGGCGATCTCCTCTTGGACCTTGCGCTCCTGCTCGCGCAAGTCTTCCTGCTCGGAGTTGAGCGCGCTGCCCTTCGCCTTGGCAGCCTTCGCCTTGGAACGCGACTTTGGGTTGGAAGCCATGATCGTTACGAATGATCTAGTTAAACCGGACGAGGTCTAGCCCAAAAGAGAGCGACTGTCTTCTTCATCCTTCTACCTTCTACCTTCTGCCTTCCCCTACGCCGCGCCGCCCGTCGCCATCCGCCAGCACAAGATCACCGCCAGCAACAGCAACACCAACACCAGCGGCAGCGTGAACGCCACGCCCGCCTTCAGAAAATACAGGAAATTGTGGTCGCTCTCGCCGCCGAACAGTTCGTCGTACCGATCCCGCGCGCCATCCCCGCCGTCGCCCGCGTCCTCCGGCCCTTCCGTCAGCAGCCGTCCCTTTTGCTGGTTATACTCCGTCCGCGCGTGATCGACCATGCCCAGCGCCCGGTTGAGTTCGCGCTGCAAGTCCGCGCTGGCCCAACTTTTCGGGTTGATCCCTTCCAGCGCGCGCAGGTGCGCGCCGAACGATTCGCTTGTGGCGTGGAGTTGCTCGACGCGCTTCTGCGCCTCGGTGGCTTGCCGCTCGACGACCACCATGGCGCGCGTCAGCTTCTCGACCAGGTCCGTGCGCCCTTGCTCCAATTCTTCCTGACGGCGCGAAAGCTCTTCCAGCTCGCGTTTCTGCTTTTCGATGAGTTCCTGCTGGCGGCGCAGGTTGAGCAACTGCTCCTGCGCCTTCTGCACTTGGCTGTCGATCCGTTCGGTCCCCGGCCCGGCCCCCAGCCCCCCGCTCCGCACGACGGTCGGCTGCGGGGCCGGTTCGTCACCTTCGGAGTCGGGATGACGTACCGCGACGGGTACGGCGGCGGCTTGGTTGGGGTCGGCGGGTGGTCTGCCAAATCGTTCGGCCATAGGTTTACGGAAGGGAAATTGAGCTTTAGCAGAACAGGGATCAAAACTCCATGTTTTTCAAGCGCCGACGTGCGAGCGCCAGCGGCACCGCCGCCGACCCGAGGCTGAGCGCCAACGCGAGGCCGTTCGCCACCACGTTCACCGTCACGCGTTGCCGCACGCCCAGCAGCGGCATCGTGAACGGCAAGCTCGCCGGGAGCGACAGCAGCGCGATGAACAGCACGATGAAAATAAAGGATCCCACCAGGCAAAGCGTCCCGCCGAACCCGCTGACGATCTTGCTCGGGTTATCCTCCTTGAAGTTCGGAAAAATCGCGCCCAACCCGACCGAAATCCCGCACAAAGCGCCACTCATCAGCCCGATGGCCACGGCGAAATAACCAATGTACCACCACGAGAGTTTCAGGATGGTGCCCGAAGTGATCATCAACGCCACCGTCACGCCCGTCGCCGCCAGGCACGCCGACCAGAACTTCTGCATCAGCACGCGCGGCAGCCCCAGCGGTGCCAGCCCAAGAATCCACAACCGGCGACCCTCCAGCGAGAACTGCGGGAACACGAAGCGCGTGGTCAGCGTCGAAAGCGTCAGCGCACAGGCAGTCAGGTTAAGGTACGAAATCATCGTCCCCCAAAACTTGCTCTGGATGTCGTAGGTGACGTTACGCAAGTTGAGCACGTAGATCGTCAACAACCCGAAGAAGATCATCACCTGCGACCACTGCGCCGGGTCGCGCCAGAACACGCGCAAATCCTTGAGCACCAGCGCGCCCACCGGGCGGCTGACCAGCGCCGCCACGGGCCGCCAGCCCAGGACGGTTTCCGTCCACCCGCGCCGCAGCCGCGCCTGGCGGCGAGTGTCGGCTTTGAGCATGCTGCGCTCGGACCGGTGGCTGAACGCCCGCGCCCATGAATCATAGAAAAACCGGCTGGCCACCTCAAAACCCAACAACACACCCATCATGGCGTTGCTCAGGAGCAAGCAAAAATAAAACCCGCCCTCTCGCTCCAGCCCTCCGCTCAGGGCAAAGACGGCGTGCGCCATCCACGCGCTCGGCAGGAACGGATTCAAGCTGAACCGCGTATGTCCGAGCAACTGGTTGAAAATGCGGATCTCCGACGAACTATTGAGGTCCTGCGCCTCGGTTGGATGGACGAACGCGATGACCGCCGCGAGGATGAAAATGGCCGTGGCAAGGATGGCTTTCTTGGCCCACGTTTTCGAGAGCAGCGCCACCAACCCCAGCACCAGCGCCGAGCCGATCACCGCCGGGATGGCCACGAAAGGCAGGTAGGTCAGCGCGACCTGAAAGTAGAACGCGGGCGACGCGGCATTAACTTGGCCAACGGCGGCCATCATGGGCGCGCTCAGGAACATCAGCGCCCAACTGGACACGGCGACGCATTCGAGAAATTTCCAGCGGTAGATGTCGGCGTGGCGCACCGGCAGCGTGAGGAACCAGTTCGTTTCGCGGTTTTTGAACAGCGTGCTGTAGCCGATGATGAGGTTGGAGAAAACCAGCATCACGAAGAAGAATCCGAAGATCAGAAACAGGATGCGTTGTGACAATAACGCGCCGACGGCGGGGAACGCGGTGACGAATTTCAGCCCCCGGTAAAACAGGAAATATCCCAGCAACAGGTAGCCCGCGACGAACATCACCAGCAAAAACGGCAGCAGCGGCGACCGGCGACGCAGACCGCGCACCCGCGCCAGCAGGCTGCGCCACTGCACCCAGAGGAGCAGGCGGAAGAGGCGGAGGGTGACCACGTTGGGACTATACGAACGCGAAAGGAACTGTAAATCGGCGGACGGATGCGGCGCAAATCAACCCATCGCTGTTTCCGTCGTTGGTGTGAGGCAAGCAAACTCGCCGAAAATCCCAAAGTCGCCGGGATTGGTGGTCAACAAGGAGGTAACTCCCGCACGTCGGTATGTGGCGGCGAACTGTGTGTCGAGTAGGCGCTTGCGGCCCAGCCGATGCCGGTCTAGCCAGGTGAGGAAAAGTTGGGTTGCGTCGTCATTCGGAAAGATTTGTTCAACCTCGCGTCCCGTCCACCATTCCAAAGTGATGCGGCGCGCCGAAGTCATATCGAGTGGTTTGGCGAAGCGGCGCGAGTCGGTAACGATATGCAAGAATTCTGCCAGCACTTGCGGAGCAAGCTCCAACCGGTCACCTGCGCCGAGCAAACGCGCCAGCAAAGCGCGGGCAGCGGCGTGGTCCGCGTGTTCGATAATTTCGACCGCGACGAGAAAGCCGGTGTCAATCCCGTGAATCACGCGCGTTCTTTCAACATCTAGCCGAGCAGATCGTCGTCTGAATCGACGGTCGACAGCACCACCCCAGCGCTAACGGGCTCAATATCCAGCACACTATGACCAGCGCGAGACGCCGCCGCCGACAAGACAGTGTGATCATCATCCAGCCGGTTGATCAGAGAGGATAGCAAGCTCCTTTGCTGTGACAGCAGGAGATTGTCGACTGCAGCCTCGATTTCGGCGAGTGTACTCATCGCGCCAAACATAGCGCAGAGCATTCTGATTCCCAAGCGGCGTTTGCAGACGCTACCCGCGATGGGAAGCGGACCGTTTGGCTCGATCTTCTTCCCCGCCCATTAGTGCCGCCACTTCTTTAGCCTCCAGATAACGCCACTCGCTGGGCCGCAGATTTCCGAGCCGCAACGCTCCCAGGCGGACCCTCTGGAGCCGGACCACCTCGTAGCCGACCTGCAAAAACATCAGCCGGATCTGCCGCTTCAATCCCTGCCGCAGGATCACCTTGAGCTTGTTCGCGCCGAGCTTGTGGATCGCCTCCGCCCGCGCGCGAACTCGTTGCGGCGGCTGGCCCTCCTGTTCGGCGTCCACCTTGATGAACACGCCTTGCAAAAGCTTCTCAACCAGCGCCATATCGAATGGTCGATCCAGCAGTACCTCGTACTCCTTATCGACCTTGTAACGTGGATGCGTCAGCCGCAGGGCAAACTCCCCGTCGTTGGTCAGCAGAAGCAATCCTTCGCTATCCTTGTCGAGACGCCCGACGTGAAACGTGCGCGGAAAATCCCCCGGCAGCAGGTCGAACACCGTGTCGCGCTGCTGCGGGTCGGTCCGGCTGGATAGGAAGCCGACTGGCTTGTTGAGCAGCACGTAAAGCTGCCGTTGCACCTGCACCGCCCGGCCATCGACCTTGATGCTATCCCCCGGCTCGACGGTCGTCGCCAAAACGTCGCAAGGACGCCCGTTTATGGACACCCGTCCGGCGGTGATGATGGCCTCGCACGCCCGGCGCGAACCCAGCCCGGCGGCGGCCAGATAGCGGTTCAGGCGCACGGAAAAGTCAGAAGTCGGAAGTTTAGAAAAGAGGCGGAGATGACAAATTGGTTGGTTCCAATTTCCCGGTTCCGCGTTCCGACTTTTAATCAGGCTTCCGGCTTGGTCTTGGGCAGACCGATGACGCGGGTGCCCGCTTTGAAAACGCCGCGCTTCTTCATCAGTTCGACGCGCTCGAAACGCTTCAGAACGTTGCGTTTGACGGTGATCTTGGAAGCGCCCTTGAGGCTGCGGTGCTGGGACATGACGGAGAAAACGGTTGGAAGGTTGACGTGAAAGGGATGGGTAAAGTCTCAGATTTTTCGGCAAAGGCAACCGGAAAAGCAGCGCGCCTCTTTACAGGATGCCCAGCTTCATCTTGCCAGCCTCGCTGATCATGTGCTGGTTCCACGGCGGGTCCCACACGAGGGCGACCTCCGCCTCGGACACGCCGGGGATCGTGCGCAGCTTGCCCTCGGCGTCCGCCGCGATGGACGGCCCCATGCCGCAGCCGGGGGCCGTGAGCGTCATCTGTACGTTGATGCTGCTGCCCTTACCCGCTGTTTCCGAGGGCTTTACCTGGCAATCATACACCAGGCCGAGGTCCACGATGTTGACCGGGATTTCGGGGTCGAAACACGTCTTGAGCTTCTCCCAGGCGGCCTGTTCCTGCTTGGCGGGGTCAAGGTCCGCGTCGGTGAAGGAAACTTCTTGTTTCTGGCCGTCGGGGGTCAGGCCGAGGGCGTCGGCGTTGGCCTCGGTGATGCGAGAAAGCCCGGTCGGAGAGGCCACGGTGTAGCTGCCGCCGAGCGACTGGGTGATGACCACCGTCATCCCGGCGGGGAGCGTGAGCAGGTTGCCGCTCGGGATCTGGATGGCCTCCACGTCGCGGCTGAGGGTGATTTCGCTGTTTTCGTACATGGCTATGATTGGGAAGGATTTAGAAGGACGACCTTGAGCTTCTGGCCACCGGGGGAATTTCCGGCGTTTAATTGGTCAAAAAGCGTGGAAGATGCCGCAGGTAACGCAGATGGCGCAGCGGAAACGGGAATCGTGTTTTCGGTCGGGGCGAGGGCCGAGCGGAGCGCGCCCTCGACGAGTTGCGCGCAATGGATCTTCATCGGCGGCAGCGCACCGAGCGGGGCGGCCAGTTCCTCGCCGGACAGCGACAGGGCTTCGTCCACGGTCTTGCCCGCGATCATCTGTGTGGCGACGCTGGCCACGGCGATGGCCGTCTGGCAGCCGAAGGTCTGAAAGGTGGCGCGGTCGATGACCTTTTGGCCGTCGCGGTCCTT
Organism: uncultured Chthoniobacterales bacterium; assembly: GCA_964242205.1. Classification (GTDB taxonomy): domain Bacteria; phylum Verrucomicrobiota; class Verrucomicrobiia; order Chthoniobacterales; family SZAS-18; genus CAHJWO01. The sequence continues at coordinate 18,071 of CAXTBX010000003.1, read as the reverse complement.
GAACTTGACCCACATGCGCAGCATGTCGCCACAATCGGGGCTGCCGACGGTGCCAACGGAATCGGCGTCGGCCATCTCGCCGAGGTTTTGCGGATTGCGTTGCGCGTCCTGAATCCGGGCTTCGAGATCATCCATAACAGATCGAACTATCGCGCGTTTTGGGCGGTTGCGAAAGGGGGAAGCGGCAGGGCGGCGATCTGAGAGCAGTTTAACAAAAACGGGTAGCCGCTGGGCTACAGCCAAACTTCAATGCCCTTGAGTCAGAGATAGCCCTGGAGGGGCGTCCTCCTTACTCCAGCTTGTAGCGCGTCACGGTGGGATCGACCTCTTGGCTCCAGGCGTCGATGCCGCCCAGAAGTGCCCTGACGTTGGTGAAACCGTGGCCCGCGAAGTAGGCCGCCGCGTCGAGGCTGCGCGCGCCTTGGTGGTCGATCAATGCGACGAGGCCCGTGTCGCGCGGCCACTGCATGAGGATCGTGTTCATCAGGTCTTGCGTGAAGTGGTGCGAGCCGGGCAAGTGGACGGCGTCGAACTCCTCGCGGGTGCGGATGTCTAGCAGGTGGACATCAGTGGCGGGTTTCGAAAGGTTCCACGCGGCGGCGAGTTCCGCCGGGGTGATCTGCATGGCGCGGTCTTCCTGCTGGCTAGTTTGCAGGAAGGCGGTGACCTCGGCCAGGTCCATGTGCGGGTTGCGGGCGCAGATTTGCGCAAGCGATTCGGTCGGCGCGAAACCGCACGAGCTACAACCGCCGACGTGGTACTTGCGGAACAGGGCACGCTGCGCGCCGGGGTAGGCGGCGAGCAGGTCGCGCATGGGAAGCTGCGGGTCTAGAGGGGCGGTCATCGTGCAAGCTCAGGCGGGGAGGTCGGCGTCGACAATTGCCTCGACGCTAGTGATCAACAGGGCGGACAAAGTGTGAATGCGTTCGTTTTCAGGGTCTTCAACGACGACGATGGATTGGTTGCTTGACGAGGCGAGGACAAACTCTGGATGATCAACCCGGTATTCTCGTCCATTGGCCATGTGAATGATAAATGGCCGGAATGGGACGGTTTGAAGTAGTTCGCGGATGCGGACTTTCATGCTGCTCCAAGATAGCGGGAGGGAAACGGCAGGTCAAAACTTCGCGCCGTCGTGGTTGTCCAGGCTGAAGCTGGCCGGGGCGGACTCCGCCAGCGCGCCCCGGAGCGCGTGCCAGCCCAGCGTCGCGCACTTGATACGCTGCGGGAACTTCGCCACGCCGTTAAGCAGGCGCAGGTCGCCGAGCGTCTTGGGGGCCTCGGTGGCGGGGGTCTTGCCCGTGATCATGCTCTGGAAGTCGGCGAGCAGGGCGGCGGCCTCGTCGCGGGTCTTACCCTTGAGCTTGGTCGTCATCAGCGACGTGGAAGCCATGCAGATCGAGCACCCGCTGCCCGTGAAGCCCACGGCGTCGAGGCGGTGCGCGGCGGGGTCGATCTTGAGGCTCAAGCTGATCTCGTCGCCGCAGGTTGGGTTGTCGCCGCTGATCGTGACCGTCGCGTCGGCCAAAGGGCCGAAGTTGCGCGGTTTACGGGAGTGGTCGAGGACGACAGCCTGGTAAAGTTCTTCTAGATCGAGGTCCATAAAGCTGGAAAGTGGGTGAATGCCTCGCGCGAAGTTCGCCGAGGTGGGGAAGGCGCTATCGGTTGAAGAAGGCGCGGATTTTTTCGACGGTTTCGATGAGCTTATCAACCTCGTCGCGCGTGTTGTAAAAATAGAAGCTCGCGCGGGCGCTGGAAGGGACGCCGAGTTTGCGGTGGAGCGGCTGGTTGCAATGGTGACCGCCGCGCAAGGCGACGCCATACTGGTCGGCCATCGTGACGATGTCGTGCGCGTGGACATCCTCCATCGTGAAGCTGACCAGGCCCGCGCGATCCGTCCCCGGGCCGAAGAGGCGGATGCCGCCGAGTTCGCTCAGGCGCGTATAGGCGTAGGCCGCGAGGTCGCGGTCGTGATCCCAGATGTTTTGGCGGCTCACCTCGTCGAGGTAATCCATCGCCGCGTGGAGGCCGACCGCTCCGGCGACATGCGGCGTGCCCGCCTCGAAGCCGTGCGGCGCGGGCTTAAACTTACTTTCCTGCCAGTCGACGCGCGCGATCATCTCTCCCCCGCCCTGGTAGGGCGGCATCGCGGCGAAGGCCTCCTCGCGTCCGTAGAGGACGCCCGTGCCCGTAGGCCCGAGGATCTTGTGGCCACTGAACACCAGGAAATCGCAGCCGAGCGCCTGCACGTCGAGCGGCAGGTGCCCGGCGGACTGCGCGGCATCGATGAGTGTCGTGACGCCCAGCGCGCGAGCCCGGGCGCAGAGGTCGGCGGCGGGGTTGATCGTGCCCATCGTGTTGCTGATGTGCACGAAGCTGAAAATCTTGACGGCGGGCGTGAGGAGTTCGTCCAGCTTGGAGAGATCGAGGACGCCGCTGTCGCCCAGGACGGGGATGTATTTTAGGACTGCGCCCGTGCGACGGGCGAGCAATTGCCAGGGGATGATGTTGGCGTGGTGCTCCAGTTCGGTGAGCAGGATCACGTCGCCGGGTTTGACGTGAACGGAGCCCCACGAAGAAGCGACGAGGTTGATGGATTCGGTCGTGCCCTTGGTGAAAACGATCTCGTTGGGCGTGCGCGCGTTGACGAAGGCGGCGGTGCGCGCGCGGGCGGCCTCGTAGGCGGCGGTGGCACGGTTGCTCAGTTCGTGGATGCCGCGGTGCACGTTGCTGTGGTCGCGCTCGTAGTAGTGGGTGACGGCGTCGATGACCGCGCGCGGGCGCTGGCTGCTGGCGGCACTGTCCAGGTAAACGAGCGGGTGGCCGTGGACCTGTTGTTCGAGGATCGGGAAATCGCGGCGGAGGGCGGCCCAGTCGGGAGCGAAGAGCGCGTGTTTGGCGAGGTCGTGCATGGCGGAAGGCAAAGGCAGAAGGGGAATATGCACCGTATTTAGAATGATTCCAAATAAAACGCATTTCGTCTGGATTGATGCTCGCCAAGGATCACGGCGCTAGCTAGATTCGCGCGCCATGTGGAAACGTTTTGTTTTGATCATCGTGGCCGGGATAATGGGGTTCGTACAACGTGGCGCGGCGGATGAGCCGACGGCGAAGACGCTGCCGAGCAAGGACGAGGTGCGCAAGGCTATCCGGGCGTTTCAGGTTGATCCGACGCGCATGGACAGCACGGGCCAGCGGCTCGCCATCATGCGGTTTGCGCAGGAGAGTACGGAGGTCCGGGTGGTGATCGACCCGAAGCCGGTGCCGTGGTTCGAGGACAAAAAGCTCAGCGACAACATCCGCACCAACCTGTTGACCAGTTACATCGCGGGCAACGTGCTCGCGCAACTCGACAAAGGGAAGGCGGAAAACGATTCGGTGGCCGGGGACGTGCAGGTGATCGCCACCTACCGGCAGTTGCAGAAGGCCGAGCCGGGGCTGGACATTCCCGAGGTCGAAAAGCTGGCCGAATTGCAGAAGCAGGGCAAGCTGGCGGAGTATCTGAGCGGGATCTAGGCCGCCAAGGCGGAAGCTTCCAACAAGGGACCTTTGGTTTGCCGACCAGGCTTTCCTTCGGTAGACTGCCTGCCTAATGCGTGGACAAACTCTTTACGAAGCTCGCTGGATCTTCGCCGTGCTCGTCGTGCTGACCGTGATCGGCAGCTATTTCTCTCCTTGGGTCGCGTTGCTCGGCGGCCTGCTAATCCTCTACACCTTCTATTTTTTCCGCGACCCGGAGCGCGTCATCCCGGCGGACCCCGACGTGGTCGTGGCGGCGGCAGACGGCAAGATCGTTGCCATCGAGGACATCGAGGAAACCGAGGTCGTCAAGGGGACCATGAAACGGGTGGCCATCTTCCTGTCGGTGTTCGACGTGCACACCAACCGCGCGCCCGTGGCCGGGACCGTGACCTACACCGAACGGCGCGTGGGCAAGATGCTCGACGCGCGGAACCCCGACGCGTCGAAGCTCAACGAGAGCCGCACCTGGGCCATCGCGCACGGCAGCCGGGTCGTGGTAGTGCGGCAGATCACCGGGGCCATCGCGCGGCGGATCGTGGCGTGGGCGCAGGTGGGCCAGGCCGTGGCGCGGGGCGAGCGGTTCGGCATGATCCGCTTCGGCTCCCGAACGGAGGTCTATCTGCCGATGGACGCGGAGATCTTTTGTCAGGTCGGCGACCGCGTGCAGAGCGGCGTGAGCGTGATCGCCAAGTTAAAGAATGAAGGATGATAGATGACGGCGGGAGTCCGAAAGGAGCGTCTGATCTTATGAGAACGCCGATGTTGAATCCGCGCCGACGCGACCCCTACGATCCGAAGATTTTCCTGCTGCCCAACCTGATGACGGCGGGCAACCTGTTTTGCGGGTTCGCCGCCACGCTCAAGATCATCACCGGGACGTTGGTGCAGGTACCCGTGACGGGTCTGGCCGCGCCGGGCAGCCTGGCGGGCCGCGCGCACGACATCGTGTGGTCGCCCGAGGCCATCAACCAGTTTCACGTCGCCATCTGGCTGATTTTGGCGGCTTGTGTTTTTGACGTGCTCGACGGACGGCTGGCACGGCTCGGCGGGCAGGACAGCCCGTTCGGGCGCGAGTTCGATTCGCTGGCGGACACCGTGAGTTTCGGGGTCGCGCCCGCGCTGCTGGTTTACAAGATCGTGCTGGACGACTGGGGGCAATTGGGGATGGTCATCGCGTTCTTGTATCTGGCGTGTGGTACGCTGCGGCTGGCGCGGTTCAATTGCATCGCGGTGGCGTCGGAGGCCGACCACGGCGCGCAGTCCACACCCGAGCAGAAGCGCAACTTCAAAGGTTTCCCGATTCCGGCGGCGGCGGGGGTCATCGCCTCGTTGACGGAGCTTTTGCTGTGGTTCGACGAGGACAACCGGAAGATCGGCGCGATGCGCTACGCGCTGCCGGTACTGATGATCTTTCTGTCGTTCATGATGTTCAGTCAGTTCAAATATCCGAGCTTCAAGGCGATCAACTGGCGGACCCAGCGCACGCTCCCCACGCTGCTGGTGATCATCGCGCTGATTTTGTTGACGTTCCTTAATTACCAGTGGATGCCGGCGGTGATTTTCCTGAGCTATCTGATGTACGGTTTTCTGAGGCCGTGGCTGTCGCGGCCTTGGCGGAGAAGCATCGAGCAAGAGATTGGCGTCAGCGAAGAGACTGATGACGACGACGATGAGGATGAGGAGGATGAGAACGGCGTGGACGGCGGGAACGACGAAGGCCGGGACGGTGGCGGCACGCGGGTTGCGCCGCTGCCGTGAGCGGTGGCGGGAAATGCCTGCTGCGGGCAAGTTCGGCGACCTCCAGGCGCACCGGGCTATCCAGCGGCGCAACCTCCCGCCCCAAGGTGTTCCTCCCAGACAAGCAGGCAGCTTCGCTGCTTGGATTTGCCGTGGCGCCCGCCCTTCGCCCTCCACCTGTCAGTTTCGGTGAGCCGCCCTACCTGGAAAGCGAGCGGCGCAGCGCGCCTGGGGTCAGGCGGCTGCGCCGCAACGTTTTTCTGCCGGTGCGCCGTCTGTCGGCGCCACCTGCCCTACTGTCGCTCGATCAAGACCCGGGCCTTTGACGACGGGCCGACGCTGTAGCCGTTGCCCGGCAACACCTTGACCGTCACCTTGACCTCGCTGCCGTCGCGGATGCCGCGATCCAGCGCCAACACCTTGATGCGCTTCTTGGCCCGGCCCGCTTTGATCGTCGCGCGGCCATCAAGCGCCACGTAGTCAACACCACTCTGCGCCGTGCCGTGCACCGCGTATTCGACCAGCAGAGCACCGCTCAGATCCCCGGTGCGCGTGAGCAGGACTGAGCCAATCTCTCCGCCCGATTCGTTGATCGGCGACACCTGTGGGACGACCTCCACCGTGGAGGTATTCGGCACCTGCGGCGTACTGACGACCAGGAAGGCGTCGAGACTCGTCGTCGTGCCGAAACCGTTGCTCACCGCGACCGAGTACCGGCCCGCGTTGACAGGGTTGACCGTCGGGATCGTGTATGAAGAGCCCGTCGCGCCCGCAATCGGGCGGCCCTCGAAGGACCACTGGTACTGCAACGGCGGGGTGCCCTGCGCCACCACCGAGAACGTCACCGACTGGCCGGTGAGGATCGTCTGGCTGGCGGGCTGCACCACGATGACCGGCGACTCCTTGGCGGGTGCGTTCACCGAATACTGGTCGAAGACCATGTAGCCGTCGCCGGGTGCCGCCGGGTCCGCCGGGGTCCAATCGGCGCTGATCCGGGTCAACCGGACCGGGGTCGCGTTCCGGTTGTCGTAGAAGGGCAGGCCCGAGACGAGCGGCGTGCCGTTGAGCGTCGCCGACCAGCGGCCACTTTGGTAGTCGAGCACCATGGCCAGCGAGTAGATCACGTCGCGGCTGAACGAGACACCCGTCGGGATCAACTGGCCCGACGAGAGCCCGCCCGCCGGGAGCGCGCGGCCCACCGGGTATTGATAGTAAACCCGCGAGGTGGCGTTATCGAACACCACCGAGAAGTAGCTCCCGCGCGTGCCCTCACCCGCGCTGTTGTCCAGCCCCTGCCCCGGCGAGAAGCTGAAGCGGTCGTTTCCGCCGTTCGTCGAACCGGCGATGCGCAGCACCGTCGAGAAATTGACGATGGGGAAGTCGCCCTGCCCGAAATCGTAGCTGAACGGGTGGTAGACCTGGATGGACGCGGCAGCGTTGGTCAGCGGCGTTTGTCCGACCAAACCCTGCTGGCTCAGGTTCGGGATCTGGTTGACCCCGATGCCGTTGCCACCGGTCTGGTTGGCCACGGACACCCACCCGGCCTGGCCCGCGAGCGGCTGCTTGCTGTCGAAGCCCTCGCCCGGCTCGAAGTTGGTGTTGTAGAGGTTGAGCACCGCCGAGGAGTTGAGGATGCTCAGGACCACGTTGCCCGCCTCGCCGCCCGCGCCGTCGACGACGATGCGGTAGGTCGTGCCGCGCTGGGCGGTCAGCGTCAACGCGCTGGTAACACCGCCGCCCATCGCGTCGTCGTCGTTGGAGACGACGGGCGTGAGCGCGCCAACGGTCGAGCCGACGAACACCCCGAGGAGCGTGTCAAAATCGCTGCCCCGGGTGGTGATGATGTAGTCGCCGCTGGCGGGCGGGGTAAAGGTGTACCAGATGCTCCGGCCACCGCGGTCGTTGGGGACGATGTTCGGCTCGCCAGGCTCCTTGGTCGCCCCGGCGGTGGTGCCGGTGACAACGATGGGCGCGCCACCGGTCAGGAGCTGCGAGTTGGCGAAATTATCGTTGGGCGGCAGCGCCACGACGGTGAAGTTCGACGGGCTGGTGGCGGTACCATTGAGGCCGGTCGCAGTGATGGGGCCGGTGGTCGCGCCGACAGGCACGGCCACGGTGATCTGCGTGTCGGAATTGGCTTGGAAGCCGGGGGCCTCCTTGCCGTTGAACTTCACGCTGGTCACGGTCAGGAAACCCGTGCCGTTGAGCACGACGCTCACGCCCGCGCCACCCGAAGTAGGAGTGAACGAGGTGATGACGGGCACGCCGGAGGTGGCCGTGAGGTTGAGCCGGTAGTTGCCCGTCGAACCGTTGAAGCCGTCGACCGCGACGCGATAGACGACACCGCCGCGGGCGTTGAAGGTGACGCTGCTGCTGCCGAGCGGCCCGGCGTCGTCGTTGGCGGCAACCTGGCTCAGCCCGGCGACGCTGTCACCGGTGTAAACGGCCAGGAGCGTGTCGAAATCGCTGCCGAAGGTGTTGAAGGAGAACACCCCGGTGTTGGGGGCCGTCCAAGAGAACCAGACGGACGCGCCGCCCGCATTTTCGGCGTGGTTCGGTTCGCCGGGCTCTTTGAAAGCCCCGGCATTGGAACCGGTGAGGTTGACCTGCGTGCCGGTGATAGGTTGACTGTTGGCAAAGAGATCGTTGGCCGGGCCGTTAACCACGGCGAAGTAGCCGGGGCTGGTGGACGTGTTGCCAGCGGTGTCCACGACGGTGAGCGGACCGGTCGTCGCGCCCTGGGGTACGTAGGCCGTGATCTGCGTGGCGCTGTCGATGGCGAACGTGGCAGGCACGTCGTTGAACCGGACGGAGGTGACCGTCAGCAGATTCGCGCCGACGATACGCACCTGGCGGCCAGGCGCGCCGCGCGCCGGGGTGAAGTCGTTGATCACCGGCTGGTTGTTGGCCGGGGTCAGGTTGAGAACCACCGTGCCCTGGGCCGCGCGCCCGTTGGCCTGCCGGGAGCCGTCCACGGCGATGTAATAAGTCGTGCCGTAAACGGCGTCGAAAACGACGCTGCTCGTGACGCTGGTGGAAAGGTCATCGTTGCTGGCGACCTCCAACAGGGTAGCCACGCTGTCGCCAGTGTAGACGGCCAGCAGCGTATCAAAGCTGCTGCCGAAGGTGTTGAGCGTGAACGTGCCGTTGGCAGGCGGCGACCAGCGGTACCACACCGACGCGCCGCCGGGATTGCCCGCGTGGTCGGGTTCGCCCCCTTCCTTGGTCGCGCCGACGTTGGAGCCGGTCAAGCGGGTCGTCGCGGGACCGACGGGCTGGGCGGCGGCGAAGAAATTGTTTGCGCCCGCGTCAGCGGGCAGGACGGTGAATGGGATGGCACTGGCGACGGTGGTGCCGTCGCGCCCGAGCACGGCGATCGGGCCGGTGGTCGCGCCGTTGGGAACGACGGCGATGAGCTGGGTGGCGTTGACGGGCGCGAAGCTAGTGGCAGTCGTGCCGTTGAAGCTCACGCTGACGACCTGGTCAAGCTGCGTGCCGTTGACGACGACCTCCGTGCCGGGAATGCCGCTGTCGGGCGTAAAGCTGGCGACCGTCAACTTGCCGCCATTGGTCAGCGTGGAAAGGAGCCTGGACAGCACGGGCGAACCGAGGCCGGTGATGAGATCATACCCGGGGCCGGGAGGGTAGTCGCTGGGGTTGGCGTTCTTGGCATCGCGCGCGGTGATGTCGCGGAAATTGTTCGTGCCGCCGAGCGCGTAGATGCTCGGGTTGAGCAGGCCCACGTCGGGCAAGCCCGCCGCCTCGCGCGCCTGATTGATGATCGCGCCGAAGGCCGCCCAGGTGGGCGTGCTCCAACTGGTGCCGCCGGTCGTGATATCCGTCGGCGACACGTTATTTTTGTCATCGGCCTTGCTGAAGACGAGGTAAGCGCCCACCTTCGGATCGGCCACCGAAGCGACGTCCGGCACCGTGCGCCCTTCGTAAGGAAGGCCGTCCTGGCCCACGATGCCGTTGCCGGTCTGGTAAGCCGGGGCCGGGAACAGTGTGCTGATGCCGCCGCCGCTGGCACCAGTGTCGTTGTCCCAAGCGATCTCGCTGGCGATGGTGTTCGTGTCGCGGTTGATCAACAGGGAAGTGCCGCCGACCGCCGTCACGCTGGGGTCGCTGGCCGGGTATTCGGGCTCCGGGCCAGAGGCACCCTGCGGCGTGGAACCCTGGTCGCCCGAGGCCACGAAGATGCTGACCCCGCGCGCCGCGAGCGTCGCATAGTACTGCGACTGCATGTTGACCTCGTCGCTCGGCGCTTCCGCTTCGCCTTGCTCCAGGCTGAAGCTGATGGCGAGTTGGGTGATCCGCACGGCAGTAGGGCTGCCGGGCTGGGTATCGCTGACGATCCGCTGGAGGGCCTTGTCGATGTCGATCAGGTCTGTGCTGCCAGCCACGTAGAGCTGCACCTGCGCCCCGGAGGCGACGCCGGTCGCCCAGGAAACGTCCAGGGTGGACTCGGTGTTGACGGGCGCTTCCAACGTGTCCGAACCGGTGAGGTTGACGACCGTGACGTAGGACTTGTAGGCGGCGTTGGCGTGCCCGGGAACCTTGGCGCGGTTCCAGAAAGTGGTCACGTCCACCTCGACAGGCGCGCGGTCCGCGATGATGGCAATCGTCTGGCCAGCACCGTTCGCCTTGGCACCGGTCACGGTCGTGAGATTGGTGCCCTGATAGGCGAGCAACACATCCGCCGGGATGTAGGGCGGGACACCGGAAGTCATGGTGCTGTTGACGCGCGTCCGCAAATAGGGTTGCAAGCCGGTGATGCCCAGAATCGGCGCGGCGACGCGCGCGGGCAGGCTAGGCAGGGTCTGAGCGGCGAGGAACTGTTTGCCGTCCTGCAAAACATGGGCGTACTCGGTCGCCAGCACGCGTTCGACCGTGGCGACCGGGCCGCGCACGCGCACGCTCAGGTGCGTGGGATCGTCGTCGAGCACCGTCAGCCCCTGGGACTTGACCCAAGCCACGATGGCTTGATAATCCGACGCGAGCGGGAAATAACGTTCGTGCATCTCCTGGTCGGACACCTTTTCTCCCCGGGAAAGGCGCGTCTGGAGTTTGGCGAAGTCGCGCATGCGCAGCGTGAGCTGAAAATCCACGCTGGCCTGCCTGTCCACGGCGTCGTTGGTCAGCGCGGTGGCCTTCCTGGCCTCGGGCATCGGCCGGAGGCTATGGGGGAAAAGCTGACGCTCCCCACTACCATCGGCGGCAGCAGCGCGGGCGGGGCGGACGCCCGGGAGCAGGAACACGGCGGCCAACAGCAAGAGGGCAGCCGGAAGGGTCCGTGCGGAGGAAAGGATCGGTCGGGGAGGAACGGTCTTGTGCATGTGGGAAGCAGGGGATGGGGACAAAACGGCGAACGGCGCGCGGGCGCGCAGTAAAAAAACAAGGGGAACTAGCTAAAGGATTGCAAGCCGGAGAAAAAGCCTAATTTCCACCGGGGGAAAGTTAGTAAAGTTGGAGCGTCCCATTTACTGGGGAGCGGGCGAAAAGTCAACAAAAAACCGCCGGGTGGGCCGGGTGGAGGGAGGGCGGAGAAGAGGCCGGGTTTGGTCCATCGCGCTGCCGGTCAAGAGGTAGCGCGGAAGGGGGAAGATGCTGGATGCAGAGTCCAAGTCCGCCCTTTGAGGCCGCACTGACCGGTTGGCCTCGGCGTGTCATCCCTGTGGGCAGGTCCTTCGGCTGCGCTGGTGCCTCACTTCGCTCAGAATGACGATCTTCTTTAGACCAGAGCGTCAACCCACGATCCAGAATTCGGAACCCACCGCACTGCATCCCGCAGCTTGCATTCTGCATCCATCTAGAGCGACCAGCGGTTCACATTCTTATAATAGATGTAGCTTGCCGGGACCTTGCCCGTCGCCACAAACCACTGCGGACAGTACGGCGCCATCCAGATGGCGTCGCCTGCCTTGACCGGATACCAACAGTCTTCCAGACGGTAGATTCCCTCGCCCGCCAGCATCAGGAGGCCGTGTTCCATGACATGCGTTTCCACAAAAGGCAGCGTCGCCCCAGGTACATATTTGAAGATGTTTACCGCCAGATCGAAGGATGGGGTATCCGGCAGGAGGATTTGGAGCATTGCCGCCGGGTCGCCCAGAAAGGGCGTGCCCGGGATTTCGCGCTCGTGGCCGACGAGCAGCGAGGGGCGCTCGCAGCCAACGAACGGCTGGTGTTTTTTCTCGAAAATAAGCACGTTGGCGGGCGGACCGGCGGCAGCGAGGCGGTAGGTCGTGTCCGGCGGGAGGTAGGCGTAGCCGCCTGTGGTCAGGGTTTCGCGGCGATCACCAACCGCAAGGGTGATCTCGCCGCCCGTGACGTACAGCACCCACTCGGGCTCGCCCAAGGTGCCCGCCGCCTCGCCGTCCGGGCCAAACTCGACGTGGTATTGGCAAAACCCCGCGCCGAGCGCGGGCGAGATCATGGTGTAGAACGCCGCGCACCGCCAACCCGGCGGCGCGGCGGACACGATGCCATCGGGCGCAAGCAAGGCGTGGCGCGCCTGGACGCTGGTGCGTGTCGCGCCGTAGGGATCGCTGCGGCGAGTGCCTTGAACGCCGAAGCTTTGCATCAGACGGCCTCCGGGGTGGGTTCCTCCACCGGGTTTTCCGCCGGACGCAGCATCCGTCCGCCGCCCGTGCGGCCCACCACGCGCCCGTCGCGGTAGATCGTCTCGCCGCGCAAGATCGTGCGCAGGATGCGCCCGTGGACCGTGCGTCCGAGGTAGGGCGAGTGCGCCGGGTGCTGGTAGAGGAGATTTTCCTGCTTGATCTCGTCCGCTGCCTCGATGTTAACGACCACCAGGTCGGCGTCCGCGCCCATCGTGACCTCACCCTTCTCAGGGTATAGGCGGAAGCGCCGGGCGACGTTCGTGGAGAGCATCTCGGACAGGCGTTCGAGCGCCAGCGGGTGATCGGGGTCCTGCGCGGCGGTGATCATTAACGGCAGGGTCGTCTGGCAGCCCGCGATGCCGCCCCAGGCCGCGAAGAGGTCTTTTTTCGTCGCGCCGCGAAACTTCATCTCGGGCGAGGCGGGCGAGTGGTCGGAGGCGACCATGTCCACATGGCCCGCCTGCACCTGTGCCCAGAGGGCGAGTTGCTCGGGCTTGGTGCGCAACGGCGGCGCGCACTTGGCCAGCGGGCCGAGGCGTTCCACGTCCGTGTCGGTGAGGATGAGGTAATGCGGCGCGGTCTCGCAGGAGATGTTGAGGCCCTGTTCTTTGGCCCCGGCGATGAGATCGACGCCGCGTGCCGTGCTGACGTGGACGATGTGCAACGCGCAGTCCGTCTCCCAGGCCAGGAGGATAGCACGCTGGATGGCCTCTAGTTCGGCGATGACGGGGCGGGAGGCGAGGTAGTCTGCCGGGCTGAGGCGGCCCTCGGCGACGGCCCGCCGGGCGAGCCGGGCGGTGATGCCCTCGTTCTCGGCGTGGACGGCGACGATCTGTTCCAGATCGAACGCGCGGCGCATGCCTTCGAGGAGCGTGCCGTCGTCGGCGAGCGGGAAATCGTCCACGCCGCTGCTGCTCATGAAGGCTTTGAAGCCGATGACGCCGCAGTCCGTGAGGTCCTGCATGTGCGGCAGGCTTTCGGAACAAAGGCCGCCCCAGAGGCCGAAATCGACGACGCTGCTGGCCTTGGCCGCGCTCCATTTCGCCAGGAAGCCTTCCTTGTCCAGCACGGGTGGACGGGCGTTGAGCGGCATGTCGAAAAACGACGTGACCCCGCCCGCTGCGAGCGCGCGGGTGCCGTGGGCGAAGCCTTCCCAATCGGTGCGCCCGGGTTCGTTGAAGTGGACGTGGGGATCGATGCCGCCGGGGAAGATGTGATAATTCGTAGCGTCGAGGTCGGAACTGGTGCTGCCGAAGACGGCGTTGCCCAAGGCGGTGATTTGGCCATCCTTGATGCCGATGTCCAGCTTGGCCACGCCCTCGGGCCGGACGACACTGCCGCCGCGGATGATCAGGTCGAAATCGCTCATGAGAGAGGGGAAAAAGGCAAAAGTGGAAAAGCCGAAGGCAAAAATTAGAGAGCTTGATCTGCTAACACCGCATTTTCCGTTCCTCTGACTTTTGCTTTTTCACTTTTGACTTTTTTGGCGCGGCGATTGTGCAAGGGAGTGGAGGAAATTGTCCATCACATTTAGCGCGACCGCAACATCCTCGGGCGTAACCGATTCCAGCGGATGATGGCTCAGGCCACCCCGGCAGCGGACGAAAAGCATTGCCACGGGGAGCAGGTGCGCGAGGGCAACGGCGTCGTGGCCCGCGCCACTCGGGAGTTCCGTCGCGCGAAGGCCGGTCTGGGTGATGGCGTCGGCCAAGGCCGCGCGCAAGCCGGGATCGCAAGGCGTGGCGGCGTGGGATTGGACCTCGCGCCAGTCCAACGCGAGGCCGCGCCGGGCGGCGATGGCGGCGGCGGCGGCCTGGAGGGCGGCGCAGGCAGCGAGGCGTTGGGCGTCGCGGGGGCTGCGTACGTCGAGCGAACCCGCCGTCGCGCCGGGGATGACGTTGCCCGCACCGGGACGCACTTCGAGCTGGCCCACGGTGGCGACGAGGCCGTCGTCCTGGCGCGCGAGGATTTCGGCGGCGGTGATGAACTCCGCCGCCCCGGCCAGGGCATCGCGGCGCAGGGGCATGGGGGTCGTCCCGGCGTGGCCCGCCTGGCCGTCGAAGCGGAACGCGAACCGGCTCTGGCCTGCGATGGCACTGACCACGCCCACGGGCAGGTCGGCGGCTTCCAGGACGGGGCCTTGTTCGATGTGGACCTCCACGTAGCCCAGCAGGCCGCTTTCCGCGTCGGGGTCGAGGGCTTCCGACGCCAGGGCGGCAACGTCGCCGCCGACCGCGCGGATCGCGTGACCCAAGGTGACGCCGTTGGCGTCCGCCAGAGCCAGGCGCGCCGGGTCGAACGGGCTGCCCGCCAACACGTCGCTGCCCAGGTAGCTCGGGCCGAAGCGCGTACCTTCCTCGTCGCTGAAACCGACCACGCCGAGGCGGAAGGGCAGCGCGCCGTAATCGCCGCGCGCGGCGGCCTCCGCGCAGGAGACTGCCACGAGCACGCCGAGCGGGCCGTCGTAGCGCCCGGCCTCGCGCACGGTGTCGAGATGGGAACCGAGCAGCAGGAGCGGCCTGCCGTCGCGGGGCGGGAAGGCGCGCAGGTTGCCGATGGCGTCGGTGCGGGCGTCGAGTTTGGCCTGCCAGAGCCATTCGCCGACCAGGGCGTTGGCCCGCCGCATCGCTTCGGAGCCGAAGGTGCGGGTGGTGAAGCCGTCGGCGGTTTCGCTGATGGTGGCGAGTTCGTCGGCGCGCGCCATGATAACCCCGGATCGGGTTGCAAGGTCGTCCATGGCGGCTCAGCTTCCCCGGTAGGTCTGGTAGGCCCAGGGCGTGACCAAGAGCGGGACGTGGTAATGAGCGTGCTCGTGGTGGATCGTGAAGCGGACGGGCACGCGGTCCAGGAAACGTTCGGCGGCAGGTAGGCCGAAGTAGTCGCCGACATGGAAAACCAGTTCAAACGCGCCTTGGGTCATTTGAAGGCCGCTGAGAATGGGTTGGTCGATGCGTCCATCGGCATTGGTGATGGCGGAGGTGATGGGTTGGCGTTCCTCGTCGCGGCCCTCGGGACCCGCGCCAGGGTCGAGCCGGACGAGTTCGATGCGCACCCCGGCGGCGGGGCGGCCGGTGGTGAGGTCGAGGACGTGCGTGGTAAGTCGGCCTGCGGACATGATGGGTGGAGCATGAGGCAAAAGGCGGCTGGAACCAAGCTGGAAAGGCTAGGTGAGCACTTACTCCTCCACCAGATCCGCCAACCGGAAGGCCGCGATCTTTTCGATCTCGACGAGCGCCGCCGTGCGCTCCTGGTCGACCCGGTGGTGGAGGCGGATCTCGAAGCCGTCCATGATGGCACGTTTGCGCTCCGCCGCCCGCACGCAAATGATGAACGGGAAGCCGAATTTTTCCTGGTAGGCCCGGTTGTAACGCTCGAACCAGCGCGCCTCGCTCGCGTCGAGCCGATCCAGCCCCGCGCCCGCCTGTTCGGAGGCCGACGCCGCGCCGAGCGTCCCTTCCCTCGCGGCCCGGCCCACGAGGTCGGGATGGGCGCGGATCAAGGCGAGTTGCGCGGCCTCGTCCGCGTCGCGCACGCAGGCGCACATCGCCGCGTGCAGGGCATCGCGGTCGCGGAAGGGTCGGCGGTCCCAAGCGCGCTCGGCCACCCAGGGCGAGCCCTCGAACACCGCCCCGAACCGCGCCACGAACTGCGGCGTGTCCAGGGAGTTGACCTCGGCGATACTGGTTTTCATGCGCGGCAGGATAGCAGAAGGAAGCGGCTCGTGCGCTTTGACTTTGCGGACACGCCTTTTACGTTCCTGCCATGAACACCCCTATCCCCGGACTCCGCAGCCCCGCTGACAAGGTCGGCGGCGTCGTTTACTTTGGCCGCATGATCGACAAAATCCGACTGCACCACGCGGGCAAGCTGCCGCCGGAATACCACGCGAATCTGGGCATCGGTTTCGACGAGCGATGCGTGCATTTTCTGCGGGTTTCGTACCGGGCGCTGGTGGACCGCGTCCAGAGCGGCGACCATGCCGATGAGCAGTTGCTCAACTGGGCGCTGACCGAAGGGAGGCATCCCGACGACCAAGAAATCGAGGTCTGGAACGAGTTCATGCGCAAGCGCGGTTTAAAAGACCCGGGCAGCGAGACGCTGGCCAAGCGCAAGCGCGACGGCGGTTTCGCCGAACGGGCGGACATCGAGACGTTCTTCGAGTTCATCGATGCCGACGAAGGAAGGAAGTGAGAACGGCGGAAGTGGGAACGCGAAGTGAAGAAGAATGGGGCAAGTTTTGGCTTTCTTCTGGGGTCTGATTTCTACATTCTGACTTTTGACTTCTGACTTTATGTCCTTGCTCCTCGCCGCCGATCCGCTGCTCTTTGCGTTCCGCGAATCCACGCTGCCCGGCAAACTGATCCTTGGATTCCTGTTCTTGGGGTCAATCTTCAGTTGGTCGGTGATGGTGACAAAAATCCGCGTCATCCAGTACGCGCGGCGGCAGACCGAGGCGTTTCTAGAACAATTCCGCGCCGACCGCGTGCCGCTGCGCATCTACGAGAGCGGCATCACTTACGAAGGCGCGCCGGTGTTCGAAATCTACCACGCCGGCTGCCAGGAAGTGACTTTCCATCTGCTTGGCTCACCCGAGGTGGACGAGACGTTTCACGACCGGCTGGAGATCGCCGACAAAATCAGCCCGGCGCAGTTGCGCGCCGTGAGCGCCATCATGGAGCGCGCCGTGGGCGAAGAGGCGCTGCGGCTGGAGTCGCAGTTGGTCCTGCTTTCCACCGCCGTCAGCGGCGCACCCTTTCTCGGGTTGCTCGGCACGGTCTGGGGAGTGATGGACACCTTCACCGGAGTGGCCATCGCAGGCAAACCGAACCTCGCGGCGATGGCCCCGGGCGTTTCAGGCGCGCTAGTCACCACGGTCTTCTCGCTGCTGGTCGCCATCCCGGCGATGTTTGGCTACAATTTCATTCTGACCAGCTTGCGCGCGCTGATCGTGCAGATGGACAACTTCGCCGCCGAGCTAGCCAGCGAATTTGAACACAAATATGTTTCACACGGGCCAGCGTGGACCGACCGGCTGGCGATGAAATAGGCGGTTTGCCTGCGGCGGTGCAGGCGGCGGGGGCCAGGTCAGCGATTTTCCTTGAGGCCCGGGGTCCGAAGCTCGAAACTCCCTGCCCGGATGCCCCGGTTCTCCAAACGCGAAGGTCTGCACACGCTGTCCGAGATCAACGTCACGCCGATGTTGGACCTCTGTTTCGTGCTGCTGGTGATCTTCATGATCACCACGCCGCTGCTCGAAAACAACAACGACCTCGCGCTGCCCACCGGCGCGGGTAGCGACAAGCCGGTCGATCCCGAAAAAGTGCGCACCGTGGCCGTGGACCGCAGCGAGCGGATCACGCTCGACGGCCAGGCGGTCGATGTCGCGGAGTTGCGCACGCGGTTGGAGACGTTGCGCGACCAACAGGGGAGCGATCTGGCGGTGATCGTCCGCGCGCATAAGGATCTGACCGTGCAGCAGTTGGTCGGCGTGATGGATGCGGTGCGCGCGGCGCGGATCGCCAAGGTGGGCATCATCACGGAAGCGGGCGGGGGGAAGTGAAGGCAGAAGGCAGAAGGCAGGGAATTTTGAATGTGAAGCCGGAAAAAGCGTCTGTTCGTCAGTTCTGACTTCATCCGCCGGTTTTCATCCTTCATTCTTTCCCCGTGGCTTCCGACGCCAGATTTCGGCGCAACCTGATCCTGATCGCCCTGGGACATGTCCTGGTGATCGGCGGCGGTGTGTATTGGGCGCTGCGCTCCGAGCGGCCCAAGGTACCCGAGCAGGTGACGTGGATGAGCGCGGACGCGTTCCAGGGCGGCCAGGCCGGGGACGCCGGGGCACGTCCGCAGTCGGCGGCGGCGGCAACTGAGGAGGGTACTCCCCCGCCCGTGGCCACGCCGCGCCCGGCGTCCGCACGGCGAAACGATCCCGCAGAGGAGCACGTTGCTAGCACACCCGAGCCGACCGCCGCCCCGGCGGATGACGACGGATTTGCCACGCATCGGCGTGTGAACCCGACGCCGACACCCACGCCGACCCCGACGCCGACGCCCACGCCTACGCCGACCCCCAAGCCGACGCCCACCCCCACCCCGAAGGTAACACCCACGCCGACGCCCACCCCCACGCCAAAGCCGACACCCACACCCAAAGCTACCCCCACACCGACCCCGATACCCAAGACGACC